>CAITHK010000185.1 GCA_903892175.1 uncultured Burkholderiales bacterium
AGCACGAGTTTCTGGGCGAGATGGTGCGCGAGAAGTTGCTGTACTACCCGACCGTCACGCGTGAACCATTCAAAAACCAGGGCCGTCTGACCGACGCCATCGAGAGCGGCAAGCTGTTTGCCGACTTGGGCCTGCCGGCCTTCAACCCTGCGGATGACCGGGTGATGATTTGTGGCAGCCCACAAATGCTCAAAGACTTGAAGCGCATGCTCGAAGAGCGTCACTTCAAAGAGGGCAACACCACCAAGCCCGGCGACTTTGTGATCGAGCGCGCCTTCGCCGAGCAGTGACCATGGCCTCCACGCGCACCCCAGCCACACCTGCGCTCAAGCGCGCGGTGACGGGCGTGCGTTTGGCCAAGCGCGTGGCGCCACAGCGTAAAACGGGCGTGCGTGAGTTGTCGGCCCAGGCCACGCGTGAGAGCATTTTGAAAGCGGCGACGCGGGTGTTTGCCAAATACGGTTTCGATGGTGGCAGCGTGGAGAAAATTTCCAAAGCGGCCAAGTCGGTGGACCGCATGCTGTACTACTACTTCGGTAACAAAGAGGGTTTGTTCATCGAGGTGATCGAAGACATTTACCGCCGCATGAACGAGGCCGAGTCGCAACTCGACCTCAACACCGACGAGCCCGTGCAGGCCTTGAAAGACGTGATTGCTTTTGTGCTGAATTACTACCGCCGCAACCCCGAGTTTGTGACCCTGCTCAACACCGAGAACCTGCACCTGGGGCGTCACATCACCAAGTCAGACCGGGCGGCGCAGTACTCGTCGCCGGCGATTGATGTGATCCGGCGCATCTTGGAAACCGGGGTGCGCCAAAAACTGTTTCGCCAAGACCTCGTGGCGCGCGATGTGTATTTGCTTATCGTGTCCACCGGCTACTTTTTCATGTCCAACCGCTACACCTTGTCGGCCTTCATGGGCGAAGATTTGCAAACGCCCGAGGCCGTGCAGCATTGGCAAAACTTCGTGACCGACACGGTGCTGCGTACCGTGAAACGCTGACCCCCACCCCTTCGTTCTGACTGGAGAACCCCATGGCCACCGCCGCTGTTGAAGAAAAATCTGGCAAAGTTGTTTTGCGCAATATCGGGCTGCTGCTCTCGGGCGACATCGACCAGCCCATTTTGGATGCCGACACCATCGTGATCCACGATGGCCTGATCACCGCGGTTGGGCGTGAAAAAGACTGCGACATTTCCGAGGCCAAAACCACCATCGATGTGCGCCAGACCTGCGTGGCACCGGGCTTGATCGACAGCCATGTGCACCCGGTGTTTGGCGACTGGACGCCGCGACAAAACCAAATCGGCTGGATTGACTCCACCATGCATGGCGGCGTGACCACCATGATTTCTGCGGGTGAAGTGCACTTGCCTGGCCGGCCCAAAGACATCGTGGGTTTGAAGGCTTTGGCCATCACCGCGCAACGTGCGTTTGACAACTTCCGCCCCGGCGGCGTGAAGGTGATTGCGGGTGCGCCGATCATCGAAAAAGGCATGACCGAACACGATTTTCAGGAACTCGCCGCTGCCGGCGTGATGCTGTTGGGCGAGGTGGGCTTGGGCTCGGTGAAAGCGGGCTACGAAGCCAAAGAGATGGTGGCGTGGGCGCGCAAGTATGGCATCCAAAGCACCATACACACCGGGGGGCCGTCGATTCCGGGCTCGGGCTTGATCGACAAAGACGTGGTGCTCGAAGCCGATGCCGACGTGATTGGCCACATCAACGGCGGCCACACCTCGTTGCCTGAGGCGCATGTGTGTGAGCTGTGCGAGAAGTCCAGCCGTGCGATTGAAATCGTGCACAACGGTAACGAGCGTGTGGCCATCGCTGCCGCCAAAGCGGCGCTGGAGCTGAAGTGCCCACACCGCGTGATCTTGGGCACCGACGGGCCTGCTGGCTCGGGTGTACAGCCATTGGGCATGTTGCGCATGGTGGCACTGTTGTCGAGCTTGGCGAACATTCCAGCCGAGTTGGTGTTTTGTTTTGCCACAGGCAACACCGCACGCATTCGCAACCTGAACTGTGGCTTGATCGAAGTGGGCCGTGCCGCTGACTTTGTGTTCATGGACCGCGCCCAGCATACCGCAGGCAAAACCCTGCTCGAGAGCGTGCAGCTGGGCGACATTCCTGGCATTGGCATGGTGATGATCGACGGCTTGGTGCGCTGCACCCGCAGCCGCAACACGCCTCCCGCCACTGAGGTGCCGGTGGTGTTGCACTGAACTTTAGGGGCGCCCAAAAAAAAGGCCACATGCGGTGGCCTTTTTGAGGACTAGGCGCTAAAGGCGCTTAGGGCAATTAGGCCGCTAAGCGCTGTTCCAAGGCTGCTTTGGTGGCTGTCATCTCGGCAGGCAGGTGATAGGCCAGTTGGGTGAACAGCTCTTCGTGCAACTTCAACTCCTCCACCCAAGCGGCTTTGTCGACATGAGTGACGGTCTTGAATTGGTCGGCAGTGAAGTCCAGGCCAGTCCAGTTGAGTTCGTTGTATGCGGGGCTGATGCCAAACACGTTTTCTGCGCCTGGGGCGTTGCCTTCGATACGGTCAATCATCCACTTGAGCACGCGCATGTTCTCGCCGTAGCCAGGCCACACAAACTTGCCGTCTTCGCCCTTGCGGAACCAGTTGACGCAGTAGATC
>CAITHK010000186.1 GCA_903892175.1 uncultured Burkholderiales bacterium
ACTCTTTCCCTACACGACGCTCTTCCGATCTGCCTCGGTGTCCCCACGTTCGGCACACAGCAGCACCAACAAGCCTTGGGCAATTTCACCCACGGTCTCACCGTCAACCATCACCCGGGCTTCACTGACCCGCTGCAAAACGGCTTTCACAAGATCTCTCGGCCGTCATCGATGTGCGCTTCCACATCGCTGGGCAGCAGTTGAATGGTGGCACGCAAGCCGGGCACATCGCTCATCAAGGCTTGCTCCACCGTGGTACGCAGGGCAGCCGCACGACCGAGCGACCACTCAGCGGGCATGTGCATGTGCAAGTCCACAAAGCGGCGCTGGCCCGCTTTGCGGCTGGTGACGTGGTCAAAACGGATGATGTGGTGTTCGCCGCGTTGGTGCGCAAAACCGGCCAAGGTGTTTTGGATTTGTGCCAACACATCGGGCTCGACCGCTTCATCCATCAAGCCTTGGGATGCGCGCCACACCAAATGACAGCCCTCTTTCAAAATGTTCAGGGCCACGCCAATGGCGACCAGTGCATCCAGCCACAACCAGCCGGTGACACCGACCAGGCCAATGCCCAAGACCACGCCCACCGATGTCCACACATCGGTCACCAGGTGCCGGGCATCGGCCTCTAAGGCAATGGAGCGGTGAGTTTTGGCGGCTCGAAACATCACCCACGCCAACAAACCGTTGAGTGCGGAGCTGACCACTGACAGCACCAAGCCAAGGCCCACTTGTTCGATGGGCTGCGGATCAAAGATGCGATGGCTGGCCGCCCAGACAATGCAAAGTGCGGCCACGACGATCAAGATGCCTTCAAAGCCACTGGAAAAATATTCGGCCTTGTGGTGCCCATAAGGGTGGTCCTCATCGGCCGGGCGAGCGGCCACGGTGACCATCAGCAACCCAAAGACCGCACTGGCCAAGTTGACCACCGACTCCATGGCGTCAGACAGCAAGCCCACCGAGTCGGTGAGCCACCAAGCCAGGGTTTTCAAAGCAATGGTGACCACGGCCACGACCACCGAAGCCAAGAGCAAGCCCTGGGGAGACAGCCATTTGGCCAGAGCGGTTTTGTTCATGGGCATGGTGTCTTGGTGTGCATCAAGCCAGCGTGACGCGCGCGAACTTGCGCTTGCCCACTTGCACCACATAGCTGCCAGCGGCGAGCTTGAGGCCTTTGTCGCTGATCACCACCGAGTCCACGCGCACGCCCCCCCCATCGATCAAACGGTTGGCCTCGCTGCTAGAAGGCGCCAAGCCGGCCGATTTGAGCAAGGCCCCAATGCCCATGGGTGCGCCCAGCAGCGCCACGTCAGGGATGTCGTCGGGCACGCCACCTTTGCTGCGGTTGATGAAGTCTTGCTCTGCCGCATCGGCGGCCACGGCGCCATGGAAACGGGCGGTGATTTCTTTGGCCAGCGCGACCTTGGCATCTTTGGGATTGCGGCCATTGGCAATCTCTTGTTTCAAAGCCTCAATTTGGGCCTCTGACTGGAAGGACAGCAAGGTGTACCAACGCCACATCAGGGTGTCAGAGATCGACAGCACTTTGGCAAACATGGTGTTGGGCTCTTCGCTGATGCCGATGTAGTTGTTTTTCGACTTGGACATCTTCTCCACGCCGTCCAAACCTTCGAGCAAAGGCATGGTCAAAATGCACTGGGCCTCTTGGCCGTACTCGACTTGCAGGTGGCGCCCCATGAGCAAATTGAATTTTTGGTCGGTGCCGCCCAACTCCAAGTCCGACTTCAAAGCCACCGAGTCGTAGCCTTGCATGAGCGGGTACAAAAACTCGTGCACGCTGATGGGGGTACCGGCCTTGAAGCGGTCGTGGAAATCGTTGCGCTCCATCATGCGCGCCACGGTGTATTTGGCGGCGAGTTGGATCATGCCCATGGAGCCCAAGGGCAAGCACCACTCACTGTTGTAACGAATCTCGGTTTTCTCTGGGTCAAGCACCAAAGAAGCCTGTTTGTAATAGGTCTCGGCGTTGGCCTTGATCTGCTCAGGGGTCAAAGGTGGGCGGGTGTTGTTGCGACCGGATGGGTCACCGATCAGGCTGGTGAAGTCGCCGATCAAGAAAATCACTTGGTGCCCCAAATTTTGCAACTGGCGCATTTTGTTGAGCACCACGGTGTGGCCAATGTGGATGTCAGGCGCCGTGGGATCGAGGCCCAATTTGATCCTCAAAGCTTGTCCCGTCGCTTCGGATCGCGCCAGTTTTTTGACCCACTCGTCCTCAGGAATCAGCTCTTCGCTGCCGCGCTTGGAAACCGCCAGGGCTTCACGCACCCGGTCTGTGATGGGGTGTTGAGGTAAAGATGCTTGATTCATAAGGATTTTTTGACGGATCGGCTATACTGCGCCCTTTGGGTGATGGGTCAATTTTAGTTGGCACAACACGTCAGGGCACGGGGAGATACGAAACCTTGTACCCACCTTCTGCCGGAGAGCCCGATTGCAGCAACATCTTGAAAGCTTGGCCCTGCGCCTGCACACCGTTTGGACCACCCATCCTCGCCGCATCATGGCGGGTGTGGCCGTGGCCTTGTCGGTGATGGGTGGCGGTGCCTTGGCCGTGGCCAACCTGGGGCCAGATGCAAGTCAGTTGCCCTTGCGCGAGGTGTTGGAAAACGTGAGCGCGCCGCTGGCCTTGAACACGCCGAGCAAGCAGCCCTTGGTCTTGTTCCGCTCCGATGTGACCCGATCCAACGACTCGGCCGACAGCTTACTCAGCCGTCTTGGCATCAACGACGACGAAGCGGCCAGCTTTTTACGCAGCGCCCCTTTGGCACGCCAGCAACTGCTTGGACGGGCCGGCCGCTGGGTCAGCGTGGAAGGTGACGAGTCACGCCGCTTGACCCGTCTGACCGCACGTTGGAGCAGCGACAAATCAGACCAGTTCACACGCTGGGTGCTGGAGCGAAGCGCCGACGGCTTGACACAACGACTGGAAAATGCCCCCTTGAGCGTGAGCACACGCATGGCCAGTGGCGTGATTCAAACTTCGCTGTTTGCGGCCACCGACGAAGCCAACATTCCTGACAGCGTGGCCAACCAGTTGGCCGATATTTTTTCAGGCGACATCGACTTTCACCGTGCCTTGCGCAAGGGAGACCGTTTCTCGGTCGTGTACGAGTCGCTGCAGGCCGATGGCGAAACCTTGCGCGCGGGCCGCGTTGTATCGGCCGAGTTTGTGAACAACGGGAAAACGCACCAAGCGATTTGGTTCAAAGAACCACAGGCCGCTGAAGGCGGGTACTTCTCTCCAGAAGGTGTCAGTTTGCGACGCACGTATTTGGCTTCGCCCTTGACCTTTTCGCGCATGACCAGCGGCTTCAAAATGCGCTTTCACCCGATCTTGCAAACATGGCGCGCCCATTTGGGGGTGGACTATGCCGCCGCCACCGGCACCGCTGTGCACAGCGTGGGCCAAGGTATGGTGGACTTTGCGGGCACGCAAGGCGGTTTTGGCAATGTGGTGTTCGTCAAGCATGCCAACGGTCACACCACGGTGTATGCACACTTGAACCGTATTTTGGTCAAACGCGGGCAAAGCGTGGCGCAAGGCCAAACCTTGGGCGAGGTGGGCGCCACCGGATGGGCCACCGGTCCACACTTGCATTTTGAATTCCGGGTCAACGGCCAACACCAAGACCCCCTCACCATGGCCAGACAAAGCGTGGCGACAGAAATTTCTGTCGCAGCACGTGACGCTTTCAAACGTCAGGTCACCACCGCCAAGACCGAGTTGACTGCGGCCGCCAGCGTCCAGCAAAGCCGCGCAGAATAAATGCCATCGCTCTACATCGGCTTGATGTCGGGCACGTCGCTGGATGGCGTGGATGGTGTCTTAGTGGATTTCAACGCACGGCATCCCCAAGTGCTGAGTTACCAAGCCATCCCCTTTGATGCGCAACTCAGGCAAACCATGTTGGCGCTCAATACCCCCGCCGAGAATGAGCTGCACCACGCTGCGCTGGCTGCAAACCGATTGGTACGCTTGTACGCCGACACCGTCCAAGCGTTGCTGCTGGTCAGCGGTCGACAGGCCAAGGACATACAGGCCATCGGCGCCCATGGACAAACCGTGCGCCACCAACCCGGCGCCTACGACGGCACCGGCTACACCCTGCAACTCAACAACCCCTCGTTGTTGGCCGAGTTGACGGGCATCGATGTGGTGGCTGACTTTCGCAGCCGCGATGTCGCTGCCGGTGGACAAGGAGCGCCCTTGGTGCCCCTGTTCCACCAAGGCATGTTTGGCCGCCCCGACCAAACAGTGTGCGTGCTCAACCTTGGTGGAATTGCCAACCTGAGCGTGCTGCATGCCTCAGGGGAGGTTCAAGGCTTTGACTGTGGGCCCGGCAACGCCTTGCTCGACCACTGGTGCCAATTGCACACCGGCCAGCCCTTTGACAACGACGGCGGGTGGGCACGCTCGGGCCAAGTGATTGAATCTTTGTTACACACGATGTTGAGCGAACCTTTTTTGCACCACGCCCCGCCCAAAAGCACGGGGCGCGATTTGTTCCACCCCGCTTGGTTGGCCCAACAACTCCAAGGTTTTTCAACGCTGACAGCAACCGATGTGCAAGCCACCCTCACCGAATTCACGGCACGCGCCTGCGTGAACGATGTACTCCGTCATGCGCCGCAGGCTGGCGAATTGCTGGTGTGCGGAGGCGGCGCCTTGAACGGCTGGTTGATGACCCGCTTGCAACAGGGTTTGCCAAAACTGCACGTCTCGTCCACCGCTGAGCGTGGCTTGCCGCCCTTGCAGGTGGAGGCCGCGGCTTTCGCTTGGCTGGCCCGCCAAACCACGTTGCGCTTGCCTGGAAACTCGCCAAAAGTAACGGGCGCACAAGGCGCCCGTATTTTGGGTGGTGTGTTTCCGGCCTAGAGGTCTGGAAACGGTTCGTCCGTGATGGACGCAGTCGTTAAACCGAGAACGAAGAACCGCAACCACAGGTGGTGGTGGCGTTGGGGTTCTTGATGACGAACTGAGCGCCCTGCAAATCTTCCTTGTAGTCAATCTCAGCACCCAGCAGGTACTGGTAACTCATGGCATCGATCAACAAAGACACATTGTTTTTGGTCATGGTGGTGTCGTCTTCGTTGACCACTTCGTCGAAGGTGAAACCATACTGAAAACCTGAACAACCGCCGCCTTGCACAAACACGCGCAACTTGAGGTCTGGGTTGCCTTCTTCCGCGATCAAATCCGCCACTTTGGCAGCAGCGCTGTCTGTGAAGACGATCGGGGTGGGCATTTCGGTTTGAATGTTTTCAGCAACAGCACTCATGGGGACTCTCCAAATTCAATGCTTAAAGTATAGCGCTTTAGTCGGGAATTGGACATCTGCCGGGCAGTAACTAGGTGGCCATTGGGGGCATTGGAGCCGTCGCACCGCGAAAGGCCGCTTCACGCACGCAAACACGCGCTCGTAGGGTGAGGGGGTAGATGCTGATACAGCGCCCAGAGTCGCGCCCACAAAAAAGCCGCAGCGGCGAACCGGTGCGGCTTTTGAGCAAAGCAGAAAGCGGATTAACGCTTGCTGAACTGCTTGCGGCGACGAGCAGAATGCAAGCCGACCTTTTTACGCTCCACTTCGCGTGCATCGCGGGTCACGTAACCTGCGGCCGACAACACAGGCTTCAAGGCTGCGTCGTAGTCGATCAGGGCACGGGTGATGCCGTGACGCACGGCACCTGCTTGACCCGACTCACCACCGCCGTGCACATTGACTTGACTGTCAAAGGCTTCGCCGTTGGTGGTCAGCAGCAGGGGCTGCTTGGAAATCATGATCGAGGTTTGACGGCCGAAATACGCGGCGATGTCTTTGCCATTGATCGTGATTTGGCCTGTGCCTTTTTTCAGAAACACGCGAGCGACGCTCGATTTGCGACGGCCGGTGCCGTTGTTCCATTCACCAATCATGTCAGCTCCTTAGATGTCCAGCACTTTAGGCTGTTGGGCGGTGTGGGGATGCTCTGCACCACCGTACACCTTGAGCTTTTTGATCATGGCGTAACCGAGTGGGCCTTTGGGCAACATGCCCTTGACGGCCTTCTCGATGGCGCGGCCAGGGTGTTTGGCTTGCATGTCGCGGAAGTTGGTGGCTGTGATACCGCCGGGGTAACCCGAGTGACGGTAGTACACCTTGTCCAAAGATTTGGTGCCTGTGACCTTGATCTTGGAAGCGTTGATGATGACGATAAAGTCACCTGTATCGACGTGAGGCGTATAAATGGCTTTGTGTTTGCCGCGCAAACGGAGGGCAACTTCGCTGGCTACCCGTCCGAGCACCTTATCGGTGGCGTCAATCACAAACCACTCATGCACCACGTCAGCGGGTTTTGCGCTGAAAGTAGACATAATTAAATCCTAAATGGAGAGTTGGTTTGTAGGGTCCTTTTCCACGGTCGGCGTTCTTCTGTTGAGAACCTCTTAGGTGGGATGTGCTTTTTGCAAAGCATCTGTCGCGGGACCACTCGTTCGCTGCAGAGCCAGAAATTATACGCAAAATCAAGCACTTGACGCAAGCTCTGAGTCCGGAGCTGAGAAATGGCGGGTTACCATGCCAGACTATGTTCAGTTACCGCCACGCTTTTCACGCCGGAAACCATGCCGACGTCCTCAAACACCTGACGTTGATTGCCACCTTGCGCCACTTGATGCACAAGGATGCGGGCCTTCAATTCGTCGACACGCACGCAGGTGCAGGCTTGTACCGATTGGATGGGGATTACGCTGAAAAAAGCGGCGAAGCCGCCGACGGTGTGCTCAAGCTCAAGGGCTTGGCCGCCGAGGAACAGGTCGAGGCATTGAAGGACTACCTCAGCTTGGTGGCCAGCTTCAATGACAAAGGCAGCTCAAGGGTCTACCCAGGATCGCCCTTCATCATCCAGCGCTTGATGCGTCATGAAGCACGCGACAGGCTCAAGCTGTTTGAGCTGCATCCCACCGACCACAAATCGCTCACAGGCAATATTGAACAACTGGAAGCAGGTCGCACCGTCAGCGTGGCGCGACAAGATGGGTTTGATGCACTCAAAGCCTTGCTCCCTCCCCCAGTGTCGTCCAGCGGTTCGCGCCGCTCCATGGTGTTGATCGACCCCAGCTACGAACTCAAAACAGACTACTACCGCGTGTTGGAATGCATCCAGGATTGCCTGAAGCGCTTTGCCACCGGCACGTATTTGGTGTGGTACCCCATCATCCCGCGTCCTGAAGCCCACGATTTGCCGCGCAAGCTCAAAACCTTGTGCAGCCAAGTGAAAAAGCCTTGGCTGCACGCCACCTTGGCCATAGGCCGCGCCACAGGCGGTGACGACACCGGCTTGAGCGCCAGCGGTATGTTTTTAATCAACCCGCCCTACACCTTGAAGCCCCAACTCAATGAGGCCTTGCCTGTGGTGGAGAAGGCCCTGGGTCGCGGCCCTGGGCAGGGCTGGAGCGTCGAGTCGGGCGGCTGAACCCCCTTGAGGAAAACCACTAGGCATTGCGCCCAATTAACCGACCGACTGGTCGGTTAATTTCTTATACTGCCTGCGGCGCCCGTTTCCTGGCGCAGGAGTGGTTTCATGTACACCCAATCATTCAACGTTCCAGACAAGACGAACGAAAACCCTGGCGCAGCGCTCAAGGCAGTTGCCATGCCTTTGAGCGCCAACGATGCTGCCCTGCAAGCGGCATTCGATGCGCGCATTGACGCCGACGGCCGCATTGAGCCACAGGACTGGATGCCAGAGGCCTATCGCAAAACCCTGGTACGCCAAATCAGTCAACACGCACACAGCGAAATCGTGGGCATGCTGCCCGAGGGCAACTGGATCAGCCGCGCACCCACTTTGAAACGCAAAGCGATTTTGATTGCCAAGGTGCAAGACGAAGCAGGTCACGGCCTTTACCTCTACAGCGCCGCCGAAACCTTGGGCACCAGCCGCGACCAAATGCTCGAGGCCTTGCACAGTGGTCGCGCCAAATACAGCTCTATCTTCAACTACCCCACCCTCACATGGGCCGATGTGGGCGTGATCGGTTGGCTGGTCGACGGTGCCGCGATCATGAACCAAATCCCGCTTTGCCGCTGCTCCTACGGGCCTTACGCCCGCGCTATGGTGCGCGTGTGCAAGGAGGAGTCGTTCCACCAACGCCAAGGCTATGAAGCTTTACTGGTGATGATGTCGGGGACCCCCGAACAACGCGCCATGGTGCAAGACGCGGTGAACCGTTGGTGGTGGAAATGCTTGGCCATGTTTGGTCCGCCTGATGCTGACAGCCCCAACAGTGCGCAAGGCATGCGCTGGGGCATCAAGCGCATCAGCAACGACGACTTGCGACAAAAGTTCGTCGACGCCACCGTGCCCCAAGCCAAGGTCTTGGGCGTGACGCTGCCTGACCCTGATTTGAAATGGAACGAAGAACGCCAGCACCACGACTACGGTGCCATCGATTGGGACGAGTTTTGGGCCACCGTCAATGGCGACGGCCCTTGCAACAAAGAACGCTTGGGCACCCGCGTGAAAGCCTGGAACGAAGGCCAATGGGTTCGCGATGCAGCTCTGGCCCACGCCCGCAAACAACAAGCCAAACAGATGAAGGAGGCGGCATGACCCCCCCCAAAAACACCAAAGCCCTGAGCGAGTGGCCTCTGTGGGAAGTTTTCATTCGCAGCAAACAAGGTCTGGAGCACAAACACTGCGGCAGCCTGCATGCCAGTGATGCAGAGCACGCCCTGCAAATGGCACGTGACGTGTACACCCGCCGCCAAGAAGGGGTGAGCATTTGGGTGGTGCCCTCCCACACCATCACGGCCAGCGCACCCGATGACAAGGCCGAACTGTTCGACCCTGCCGGTGACAAGATCTACCGACACCCCACGTTCTATGAGATCCCTGAGGAAGTGGGGCACATGTGATGCACGTCACAGCGCCCATCAACTACCTCTTGCACTTGGCAGACAACGCCTTGGTGCTGGGTCAGCGCAATGCCGAATGGTGTGGGCATGGCCCCATCCTGGAAGAAGACATTGCCATGTCCAACATCAGCCTCGACCTGTTGGGTCAGGCGCGGCTGCTGTACCAGCACGTGGCCACGCTCCAAAACGACGGCAGCACCGAAGACCGTTTGGCCTACTTCCGTGATGCGGCTGAGTTTCTGAACTACACCCTGGTGGAGCTGCCACACCATGGCCCATTGGTGGGCTACGCGGTAGACAACCGAGACTACGCCACCACCATCGTGCGGAACTTTTTGTACAGCGCCTTGATGGCCTTGGTGTGGGAACAGTTGCAACATGCCCAGGATGCGCAATTGGCGGCCATTGCCAGCAAGTCACTCAAAGAGGTGCGCTACCACCTGAGGCATTCGCGCGATTGGCTGATCCGCATGGGCGACGGCACAGAAGTGTCCCACCGCAAAGCGCAAGACGCGCTGGATCACCTCATGCCCTACACGCAAGAGTTTTGGCGCCTGTCGGACTTTGAAGCGCAAGCCCTTCAAACAGGGTGTGGCGTCGACTTGGCAGCCCTGAGCACACACTGGACAACCCTGCTGGAAGAAACCACCACCCAAGCCCAGCTGAAGCTGCCCAGCGACGCGGGCTTTGTGACGACCGGAAAACTGGGCGTGCACTCCGAGCATCTGAGCTTTTTGCTGGCCGAAATGCAAAGCCTGGCACGCGCTCACCCACAAGGCGTCTGGTGAACACACCTGCGCCCAGCGTCTCGCTGACCCACGTGTGGGCGGCACTTGACACCCTCACCGACCCGGAAATTCCGGTGGTGACCTTGCGCGAGATGGGTATCTTGCGGGATGTGCGCTATGCACCAGACGGACACACGGTGGACGTGGTGATCACGCCCACCTACAGCGGGTGCCCGGCGATGGAACAGATCGAGGACGATGTCCTGGCCACAGTCACGGCTCTCGGGCTTGAGGCCAGGGTCCTCACGCAACTGGCTCCCGCTTGGACGACCGATTGGATGACCGAAGCGGCCCGCGAAAAACTACGCGATTACGGCATTGCGCCACCGGCAGCCTGCGGGCAAACCACCCAAGTGATTCTGTTCGCCCGCCATAGCGGGCCACCCGATGAAGTGACCTGCCCACAGTGCGGATCGCACGACACCACCGAAACCTCTCACTTCGGCTCCACCGCTTGCAAGGCGCTCTACAAATGCCTGCATTGCGCAGAGCCATTCGACTATTTCAAACCCTATTGACGCACAGGCAACACACCATGTCGGCCAATCCTCGCTTTCATGAACTCACGGTGTCACGCATCGACCCCGAAGCCGCCCATGCGGTCGCCATCACCTTCAGGGTTCCACCCGAACTGCGTGACAGCTTTGCCTTCCAGCCTGGCCAGTTCTTGACCTTGCGTGCCACCATCGACGGGGCCGATGTGCGGCGCAGTTATTCCATTTGCTCTACGCCGCAATGGCTGGCGCAAACAGGTCAGCTGCAAGTGGGCATTCGCAGGGTCGATGACGGTGTGTTCTCGACGTGGGCCACGACACGACTACAGACCGGCACCACCCTGAGCGTCATGCCTCCCGAAGGCCGCTTCACCGTGCATCGTCCACGGGCTCTGCACCGTGTGGGATTTGCCGCTGGCTCGGGCATCACCCCGATTTTGTCGATCTTGACCAGCTGCCTGCAGACGCAGCCCGAATCGAAATTCACCTTGGTGTATGGCAACCGACGCATGGACAGTGTGATGTTCAACGAAGCGCTGCAAGACCTCAAAGACCGCTACCCAAGCCGCTTGACCTTGATCCACGTCCTGTCTCGCCAAGCGCAAGAGGTGCCGCTGCTGGAAGGACGCATCGATGGGGACAAAGTGCGCGCCATCATCCAAGCCCTCCTTCCCGTGCAAAGCATGGACGAAGTGTTTGTCTGCGGACCAGAAGCCATGATCGAGGCCACCGAAGCAGCTTTGTTGCAAGCGGGCGTTCCCGCCAAACAGGTGCACACCGAACGCTTCACATCCAACACGCCCTTCAAACCGAGCGCCCACTCAGAGCCCACCGCCACGACGTCCGCTCATGCCGTTTCACTGCGCATCGTGCTCGATGGCAAAACCCACGACCTGCACATGCAAGCGCATGAGCACGTGCTCGATGTGGCCTTGAGTGCAGGGCTCGACCTGCCCTACTCCTGCAAAGGCGGCGTGTGCTGCACCTGCCGCGCCAAAGTGCTGCAAGGCAGTGTGCACATGCGCAAAAACTTCACGCTTGAACCTTGGGAAATGGCGCAAGGTTTCGTGCTGAGCTGCCAAGCCTGTCCGACCAGTGACAACTTGGTGGTGAGCTTCGACGAGCGTTGAACCCCACACGCGTCAGGCACAAAAAAGCCGCGCACTTGGCGCGGCTTTTCCATGGGGCATGAGACGATCAGAAGCGGTAGCCGACGCCGATGCCCACCAATGTTGGGTCAAGCTTCAACGTGCCTAAGCTTGCACCGGCGGCGTAAACATCTGTCTTGATGTAGACCTTTTTCACATCAAAGTTCAACGACCACTGCTTGTCCAGTGGAATGTCCACGCCGGCTTGCAAAGCAGCACCATAGCTGTGGCCGTCCAACTGAAGCACGGTTGAACCATTCTTCAGATCCACACCGCTGATTTTTGTGTAGTTGAGACCTGCGCCGACATAAGGTTTGTAAGCGCCCAAATCGGTGAAGTGGTATTGAAGCGTCAGAGTTGGTGGCAGATGCTTGAAGGTCCCCAGCGAAGCCGAACCCGCATAAACCGTCTGACTCTGCGGGACAGTCAAAATCAATTCGGCAGCCACGTTCTTATTGATGAAATAAGTGATGTCAACTTCTGGAATGGTTTTGTCATTCACGTTCACGTTCAATGCATTCACGGTTCCCGTGGTGTCATTGGCCATCTGAAGATTGACCGCACGCGCACGAACCAACCAGGGGCTTTCTTGTGCGGCCACATGACCTGCAACCAACAGGCCAACTGCGGCGGCGATGAGAATTTTTTTCATGATGTTTCCTTGATCTCTGCTCGGGGCTATTCCCGTGCTGTCTATTGCACTGCAAGGGGTGTGCGACCCGCTTGATGCGCATCAACCCCGAGGCGGCCAAAAGATGACCTAGATCAAGGAAACAAAATTCGTCGGTGAAAAAACGATGCGGGGACAGACAAGTCACCCCCGTTTCAATCAGAAGCGGTAGCCCACACCAACGCCCACCACCCGCAAATTGATTTTGGTGTCGACCGTGGATCCGGCCGTCGTGATGTCCGATCGGAAGTTGCTCCGCTTGATGTCCCAGTTCAAAGACCAGCGCTCATCCAAGGGCACATCCACGCCCATTTGCAACGCTGGCCCCCAGACGTGGTTGTTCATCAAGATCGTGGGTATGGCGGGATTCGTGAAAGTGATCGTGGCGCTTTTGGTGTAAGTGATGCCGACGCCTACATAGGGCTTGAAACCCAACCAACGGTCGGCATGGTACTGAGCCATCAAGGTGGGCGGCAGTTTGCTGAAGGTTCCAATGGCCAGGCCGGAGCTGAACACGGTTTGGTTTTTCAACGCCGTGAAGCTGAACTCCGCCGCCCAATTCTTAGACAAGAAATAGCTGGCATCCACCTCTGGCATCCACCGTTGCTCTACAGAAAACCCACCCGGATTGGGGTCGTACGCAAAATCAGGCTGAACAAAACGACCTCGCAACAACCACGGGCTGTCTTGCGCTTGAGCCGTTGCTGTTGCTGTTGAAATGAGAAACAATGCTGAGAGTGTCCATGGCTTCAACATACAGCGACATCCTTATTAATTAAAAGAGATGCCAAATTCTACATTTATATTTCTTTTGTACTGCTTTTGACAATTTTGACAATGCTGTGGTCAAACGGCCGGAAGTGCTTTCAAGAAATTAAGCCGAGGTTGCGGCAAATGGCCAGGGTCGACGCGCTTTGGTTCATGCTGTAGAAGTGCAGTCCAGGCGCCCCCGCGCTGCGTAATTGATCGCACAAATCGGTCACGACCTCCAAACCAAACGCTTTGATGGAGGCCACATCATCCCCATAGCCCTGCAGTCGCAAACGGATCCAGCGGGGTATTTCTGCACCACACGCATCGGAAAACCGCAGCAACTGGGCTGAGCTGGTGATTGGCATGATGCCTGGCACGATGGGCACATCCACCCCCAGGCGCTGAGCATCTTCTACAAAACGGAAATACGCGTCACTGTTGTAAAAATATTGGGTAATGGCCGAATCTGCACCGGCCTTGACCTTGGTGGCGAAAGCCTGAAGATCAGCCTCTGCCGATTTGGCTTGAGGGTGAATCTCGGGATACGCCGCCACTTCAATCGCAAAAGTTTGTCCGGTTTCCGCACGAATAAAAGCCACCAAATCGCTGGCGTACTGAAACTCACCGCTGCCACCATAACCGCTGGGCAAATCACCCCGCAAGGCCACCAAGCGCCCGATGCCCATGGCTTTGAACTCAGCCAATTGTTGGCGCACGCTGTCACGCGTTGCCCCAATGCATGAAAAGTGGGACGCAGCAGGCACGCCTTCGGTCAAAATTTCATTCAAGGTCGACAAGGTGCCGGCTTGGGTCGACCCCCCAGCCCCATAGGTGACAGAACAAAACTGAGGCTGCAAAACATACAGGGCTTGGCGCACAGCGCGCAACTTGTCAGCCCCCTCGGCTGTCTTGGGCGGAAAAAACTCAATGCTCAGACTGGTGTGTGTCATGACGCGCTCCTATCCAAAATTCTTTGTTGCCATCGCCTCCGGCAATGGCGCTGGGCCAGTAGCCCTGCACTTTCAACCCTAAGTCCCCACAGGCCTCACGCAAGCGTGTCTCCACCTTGGGGTAACACGCGGGGTCCTTGACCAAACCGCCTTTACCAATGTCGCCGGGTTGCAATTCAAACTGCGGTTTGACCAACAAAAGCACGTGGGCGCCGGGCTTGAGCAACGGGATCAATTGAGGCAACACCAAGGTCAAAGAGATGAAAGACACATCGCCGACGACCAAGTCAAAGCCCTGGCTCAGTGCCGCAATACGGTCGTCATGGGCTTGCAATTCGCGTGCATTGATGCGCTCGAGACACAACACCCGTGGGTCCATGCGCAAGCGGGGATGCAACTGTCCATGCCCCACGTCCACCCCCACCACCTGTGCCGCGCCATGCTGCAACAAGCAATCGGTGAAGCCCCCCGTGCTTTGCCCCACATCGAGACATCGCATGGCGGCAACCAACAACCCACTGTCGCGCAAAGCGCCCTCCAGCTTGAGGCCACCGCGCGAGACATAACGCGACTCGGCGGTGTCCAGCAACTGCATCTCACAGGTCTGTGGCAACAAGTCACCGTTTTTAGCAACCCGCTGCCATACCCCAGCACCGACCCGCCATTGCACGCCCGAAGAAATCAGCCGCTGCGCTTGAGAGCGCGATACGGCCAAGCCTCGGTCGACCAGCAACTGGTCAGCACGCATGGCAGATGCCTTGCTTAGTAGCGGTAGGTATCGGCTTTGTAGGGGCCGTTCTTGGACACGCCAATGTAGGAGGCCTGCTCTTCGGTCAACTCGGTCAACATGGCGCCGACTTTTTGCAGGTGCAAACGCGCCACTTTTTCGTCCAAGTGCTTGGGCAACACATACACCTTGCCTG
Organism: uncultured Burkholderiales bacterium; assembly: GCA_903892175.1. Classification (GTDB taxonomy): domain Bacteria; phylum Pseudomonadota; class Gammaproteobacteria; order Burkholderiales; family Burkholderiaceae_C; genus Limnohabitans. The sequence goes on from CAITHK010000186.1 coordinate 14,651, forward strand.
ATTCGTACTGGTCTTGCTTGGTAAACAGTTCGATCTGCGCAATGGTTTGGTTGGCAAAGCTCGACGACATCACAAAGCTGGGGTGGCCGGTGGCGCAACCCAAGTTCACCAAGCGGCCCTTGGCCAACAAAGTGATCTTCTTGCCGTCTGGGAAGGTGATGTGGTCGACTTGGGGCTTGATTTCGTCCCACTGCAACTTCTCGAGCGAGACGACATCGATTTCGTTGTCGAAGTGGCCGATGTTGCACACAATGGCTTCGTCTTTCATGGCGGCCATGTGTTCGTAACGGATCACGTTTTTGTTGCCGGTGGCCGACACGAAGATGTCGCACTTGTCAGCGGCGTACTCCATGGTCACAACTTTGTAGCCTTCCATGGCGGCTTGCAAGGCATTGATCGGGTCAATCTCGGTCACCCACACTTGCGCACTCAAAGCGCGCAAAGCTTGGGCGCTGCCCTTGCCCACATCGCCGTAACCGGCCACACAAGCCACTTTGCCCGCAATCATCACGTCGGTGGCGCGCTTGATCGAGTCGACCAAGGATTCGCGGCAGCCGTAGAGGTTGTCAAACTTGCTCTTGGTCACCGAGTCGTTGACGTTGATGGCACGGAACATCAGGCTGCCCTTGGCGGCCATTTCGTTCAAGCGCAGCACGCCGGTGGTGGTTTCTTCGGTCACACCGATGATTTGGGCAGATTTGCGGCTGTACCAAGTAGGGTCCACTGCCAGTTTGGCTTTGATGGCGCTGAACAAACAAGTTTCTTCTTCGCTGGTGGGGTTGGCGATGAGTGAAGCATCTTTTTCAGCGCGCTTGCCCAGGTGCATGAGCAAGGTGGCATCGCCGCCGTCGTCCAAGATCATGTTAGGGCCTTCTCCTGCCGTGTTGGCGGCGCCAAAGTCAAAGATGCGGTGGGTGTAATCCCAGTACTCTGTCAGTGTCTCGCCCTTGGTGGCAAACACAGGGGTGCCCTCAGCCACCAAGGCTGCAGCGGCATGGTCTTGGGTCGAAAAAATATTGCAAGAGGCCCAGCGTACTTGGGCACCCAAGGCTTGCAAGGTTTCCACCAGCACGGCGGTTTGAATGGTCATGTGCAAGCTGCCGGTGATGCGCGCGCCCTTGAGCGGCTGCGCTTTGGCGAATTCTTTACGAATGGCCATCAAACCGGGCATTTCGGTTTCGGCAATCTTGATTTCTTTGCGGCCCCAGGCGGCCAGGGACATATCCGCCACGACGAAGTCGATGGCTTGGGTGGGTTTGAGAACAGCGTTCATGGTCAGGCTCCAAAAGGTTCAGGGCCACTGACGCGTACAAACCAAGCACAAGGGATTTGTCCGAGGTGCTCACCTCACGTTGTCAGTGGGTGAGCGCGGTTGGGGAATAAGGGTCCGAGCCTCACTGAATCTGGGTCGATTCAGCTGCAGCGCTCCTCGGAACGCATTATTTTAATGCAGCTTCGGGCCATCAAAAAAACAGCCCCTGCCCGCCCAAACTTTTTTGACAAAATCCACAAAAGTAATATTAAAATAATCAAATGGCAAGTCTATCGTTACTTTTGTTTATAAAACATCAAATTCTGCGGGTCGCGACACAGACTCGCAGCATGAGCGAAGCATGGACCCACCCGGTCTCGAAACACTGGAAGCCAAACACATGATCACACGGCCCCTGCTCATTGCGCTTAAACGCGTGCTGCCTCACAAACAGCGCACCACGCTCGACATTTATTACGTTTTTTTCTCACTCTCTGCACAAATCGCTTTGGCTTTTTTGGTGCCCTTGTTTTACAGCCTTGGCGAAACCCGAATTGCTGTTGCATGCCTGACTAGCCTGGGCGGCATCACCTTTGCCTTTGTCTTGTGGCTCAAAGGGCTGCCACGCTTGTGGGCGCAATCGATCGACCAGGCCGCCATGATGGGCATCATCTTTTATGTGGCCTGCATCGATGGCGGCATGCGGTCGTCGGCCATCGTGTGGTTGGTCATCGTGCCCATACTGCCCTTGTTTTCCTCCAACTCACGCAAAGTGGTGGGCTTTTGGCTTTGCGTGTCCTTGGCTTGCGTGATGAGCCTGTTGGCCTTGCAACTCACAGGCACGATCGAATTACACAGTCCACAAAGCAGCGGCTTGCTGATCAAGGACGCCGTGATCTATGTCATCTTGATCTATGCACAGTGGAGCCTCATTGATGCGATCGACTCCATGAACGTCACCTCCTTGCGAAACACCACACGGGCCAACATCAGCCTGAAACGGCTGTCGCAAGATTTGCAACAAGCCAATGCACACAAGGACCAGTTCTTGGCCATCGTCAGCCATGAAATGCGCACGCCCTTGAACGCAGTCATGGGCTATCTCAGCTTGATGAGCACCGACGAACGCATCACCCGCGACGTCAAAGAGTTTGTCACTGGCGCGCAAAACTCTGCCGCCCACCTGCTGACCGTGATCAACGACTTGTTGGACTTCTCCCAAATTCAAAACGGCAAGATCACCATGAACCCGCAAGTGTTCAACTTGCACACCATGCTGCGCACCACGCACAGCACACTCAGCCCGCGCGCCATCGAACTGGGGCTGGACTACCACCTGCACCTTGACCCCAATGTGCCAGAGTGGATTTGTGCGGACCAGCACCGCCTGACCCAAGTCTTGGTCAACTTGCTGGGCAATGCGTTGAAGTTCACCGACAAAGGCCATGTGAAGATGCGTGTGGCTTTCAGCCCATCCACTCACAAACCGTCCACGGGCAAGTTGTTTGTGCATGTGAAAGACACGGGCCTGGGCATACCCGCTGATGCGCAGGCGCGGATCTTCGAACCATTCGTCCAACTCGCGCGCACCCAACCCGCCGCATCCCGACGCGATGCCTTGCGTGGCAATGGTCTGGGCTTGAGCATCAGCGACACCCTGATTAAAAGCCATGGAGGCGAATTGACGCTGCACAGCGTCGAGGGCCAAGGTTCGACTTTTTCATTTCAACTCCCGGTCCAACTCGCACCTGCACCACAGAAAACCACCCCGGTCTTGGAGAGTGTAGATACCACACCGCTCACACTGCTGATCGTGGACGACCATGCGGTCAACCGCTTGGTCGCCAAAACCACCATCCAACGTGCCTTGCCCAACGCACGGATTGAAGAAGCTGAAAACGGCACCACGGGCTTGGCCAAGATGAGCGCCAACCTCTATGACTTGGTTCTGCTGGACCTGGTGATGCCAGACATTGATGGCATTGAGGTGATGCGCCGCGTTCGCACCACCTTGCCCGAACCCTTCAACCAAGTGCCCGTCATTGCCTTGACGGCCAACGTTGCCAGTGACGCCCTCAAAGCTTGCAAAGAAGTGGGCTTTGACGAAGTGATGCCCAAACCCTTTGACCGTCACACCTTGATCAACCGCGTTTTGCACTACAGCATCCGAAGCAACAACCTCCTGGAACCATGAGGTGGCATCAGGCGTGATCAGCACAGCGCCAAAAACTCAGCCGTCTATGATCATGGGTTGACTGCTGCTGCTCTCCCCATGACCACCTATTTGAACGAAGTGCGCCGCCGGCGCACCTTTGCCATCATCTCCCACCCCGACGCGGGCAAAACCACGCTGACTGAAAAACTGCTGCTGTTCTCGGGCGCGATTCAAATCGCAGGTTCGGTCAAAGCGCGCAAAGCCAGCCGCCATGCCACCAGCGACTGGATGGAGATTGAAAAGCAACGCGGCATTTCGGTGGCGTCATCGGTCATGCAAATGCTCTACCGCGACCACGTCATCAACCTGCTCGACACCCCGGGCCACAAAGACTTCAGCGAAGACACCTACCGCGTGCTCACCGCCGTGGACTCGGCACTCATGGTGATCGACGCCGCCAACGGTGTGGAAGCGCAAACCCGCCGCTTGATCGAGGTGTGCCGTCAACGCGACACCCCCATCATCACCTTCGTCAACAAAATGGACCGTGAGGTGCGCGACCCGCTCGACATCCTGGACGAAGTGGAGCGCGAACTCGGCATGCCCTGCGTGCCCATGACCTGGCCCGTGGGCCAAGGCAAATCATTTGGCGGCATCATTAACCTGCGCACCCAAGCCATGACCGTGTTTGACTCCGGCAGCGAGCGCTTGCCGCAAGACTTTGAAACACACCCGCTGGCACAACAAGAGCAACTCGCCCAACGTTTTGGCAGCGACTGGGTGGCCGCCATGGAAAGCATGGAGCTGGCCACCGGTGCCTCGCCCAGCTTTGACAAAGAAGCCTTCTTGGCTGGCAAACAAACCCCGGTGTTTTTTGGCTCCGGCGTGAACAACTTTGGTGTGATGGAAGTGCTCGACGCCTTGGTCGACCTGGCCCCCTCGCCGCGCCCCCGCATGAGCCACCTGATGGTCAACAAACAAGCAGTGGACAAAACCATCCAGCCCGAAGACGCCGGTTTTTCTGGCGTGGTGTTCAAGGTGCAAGCCAACATGGATGCCAACCACCGCGACCGCATTGCCTTTGTGCGCGTGGCCTCGGGCCATTACAAGCCAGGCATGAAACTCAAGGTGCAACGCACCGCCAAAGAACTGCGCCCCACTTCGGTGGTGACGTTTCTGAGTCAACGCCGCGAAGCGGTAGACGAAGCCTTTGCGGGCGACATCATCGGCTTCACCACCCATGGCGGCGTGCAACTGGGCGACACCATCACCGATGGCGCAGCCTTGCAATTCACCGGCCTGCCCTTCTTTGCGCCCGAGTTGTTCATGACCGTGATTCTGAAAAACCCGCTGCGTACCAAACAGCTGCAAACCGGCTTGGAACAGTTAGGCGAAGAAGGTGCCATTCAGGTGTTCAAGCCCGAAGTGGGGGGCGCCATGTTGCTGGGGGCCATTGGTCAACTGCAATTCGAAGTGGTGCAACACCGGCTCAAGGCCGAGTACGACTGCGATGTGCGCTTAGAAAACAGCAGTTACACCGGTGCTCGGTGGATCACCGCCGACACCCCCGCCGAGTTGCGCGAATTCACCCACGCCTACCCACAACGCATGGCCTTGGACGCGGCCAACACCTTGGCCTATTTGTGCACGTCCCCGTACGACGTGCGCTTGGCACAAGAACGCTTTCCAAAGATTCACTTCCACCCCTTGCGTGAGCATGCGGGGTTGGCGTTGTCTTCGGCGGGTTGATCTTTGCTTCTTTGGTGGGTGGCAAAGAGAGGCTCAGGGGCATGGCCCTAGGCTCCTCTTCGCTGCGCTCAGAATGTCGCGACGGGCAACGCCCCTGAGCCTGTCTTCTTGTGGGTCGACATACAACAGCTCGCAGCACAAAAACCAAGCGTCAACTAGACGCGCGCCAACACCGGCTTCAACGCCACCCCCGTGTGCGTGCCCAGCTTCACCACCGCTTCCGGTGTGTCAGCGGCCACGATCAAGCCACCGCCGTCGCCGCCTTCTGGCCCCAGGTCGATGATCCAGTCGGCCTCGGCAATCACATCTAGGTCGTGCTCGATCACCACCACGCTGTGACCACCATCCACCAAACGGTGCAGCACGCGAATCAGTTTGTCTACGTCCGCCATGTGCAGGCCCACGGTGGGTTCGTCCAACACGTACAGCGTGTGCGGGGCTTTGTTGCCGCGCCGAGTCACGTCGTCGCGCACCTTGCTCAACTCGGTCACCAGCTTGATGCGTTGCGCCTCGCCACCACTCAAGGTGGGTGAGGGCTGGCCCAAGGTCAGGTAGCCCAGGCCCACGTCTTTGAGCAATTGCAGCGGATGGCTGATGTTGGGCATGGTGGCAAAGAAGTCCACCGCCTCGTCCACCTCCATTTGCAGCACCTCGCCAATGCTTTTGCCGCGCCAGCTCACCGCCAAGGTTTCGGGGTTGAAGCGTGCGCCGTGGCAGGTCTCACACGGCACTTTCACGTCGGGCAAAAAGCTCATCTCAATGGTGCGCAAGCCTTGTCCCTCACAGGTGTGGCAACGCCCATCGCCCGTGTTGAAGCTGAAGCGCCCGGGGCCATAGCCACGCGCTTTGGCTTCCAGCGTTTCGGCAAACAACTTGCGGATGGTGTCCCAAAACCCAATGTAGGTGGCGGGGCAGCTGCGCGGTGTTTTGCCAATCGGTGTTTGATCGACCTCCAGCACACGGTCAATGCCTGTGTAGCCCGACACGTCGGTGCAGCCCACCCAGGCGGGGTGCTTGCCCTCGTCATCGGCTTTGCGGCCCGCTTGGGTGGTGCGCTGCGCCACCGCAGCGGCCACGTTGTGCAACAACACATCGCGGGCCAAGGTGGACTTGCCCGAGCCCGACACGCCCGTGACGGCCACCAAGCGCTTGAGCGGAATGTCCACACTCACCTCGCTCAGGTTGTGCAAGGACGCGCCTTCCAGGCTCAAAAACGTCAATGCCTCGGCATCCATGGCTCGTCGCGCTTGCAGCGGGTGGCGCATCGCATGCAGCAAATAGCGCCCAGTTTGCGAGTCGGCTTGGTCGGTGATGTTTTTCACCGAACCTTCGGCCATCAAACGCCCGCCCCGTTTGCCCGCGCTTGGACCAATGTCGATGATGTGGTCGGCACGACGGATGGTGTCTTCGTCATGTTCCACCACCACCAAGGTGTTGCCCTTGTCGCTGAGCACGTGCAGCGCGTTCAACAAAATCTGGTTGTCGCGGGCATGCAGGCCAATGGTGGGCTCGTCCAGCACGTAGCACACGCCTTGCAAGTTGCTGCCCAGCTGCGCCGCCAGTCGGATGCGCTGCGCTTCGCCGCCACTCAAGGTGGGGGCCCCACGGTCGAGCGTGAGGTAGCCCAAGCCCACTTGCTCCAAAAACTCCAAGCGGCTTTTGATCTCGGGCAACAGGTCGCGCGCAATCTCAGCGTCGCGTCCGTGCAAGCCCACTGTTTCGGCCCAGCGACGCACGTCGGTCACGCTCAAACGGGCGATCTCGGTGATGCCCACCCCGGCAAACTTCACCGCACGTGCGGTGGCGTTCAGGCGCGTGCCTTCGCAGGTGGGGCAGGCGGTGTCGACCAAGTCGTCCACATCGGGCTCGGCAAAGGTTTGCTCGCGGCCTTTGTCTTTGTCGTCGCGCACCGAGTCGTCCAGCACCTTGCGCTGGTCTTTGTTGAGCTTGACGCCTGTGCCCACGCAATCGGTGCACCAGCCGTGCTTGCTGTTGTAAGAGAACAAGCGCGGATCCAACTCGGCATACGAGGTGTCGCACACCGGGCAAGCGCGTTTGGTGGAGTAAGCGTCCAAGCGGCCAATGCTGTTGGTCTCGGCGCCACTCAACATGGCTTCGCGCAAGCCGTCCAACTGGCTCAGCACGTGCACCACGCCTTTGCCATGCTCCAGCGCCGTGGCCAAAGCCTGGCGCAAGGGCGCTTCGTTTTGAGCCGACACCACCAGGCTTGCCACGGGCAGTTCAATGGTGTGCTCTTTGAAGCGGTCAATGCGCGGAAAGCCCGTGGTCGGCAAGAAGTGCCCGTCCACCCGCAGGTGGGTATAGCCACGCGGGCGGGCCCAGTCGGCCAGCTCGGTGTAGACGCCTTTGCGGTTCATCACCAAGGGGCTGAGCAAGCCGATGTGCTGGCCTTTGAATTCACGCATCAACTGCGCCGCAATGCGGTCAGGCGTTTGCGGCTGCACCGCCGCGCCATCGTGCGTGCAATGCTGGGTGCCAAGTTTGACAAACAGCAAGCGCAAAAAATGCCACACCTCGGTGGTGGTGCCCACGGTGGATTTGCGCCCGCCGCGTGACAGCCGCTGCTCAATCGCTACCGTGGGCGGAATGCCATACACCGCGTCCACCTCGGGGCGTCCTGCGGGCTGCACAATGCTGCGCGCATAGGCATTGAGGCTTTCCAAATACCGCCGCTGGCCTTCGTTGAACAAGATGTCAAACGCCAGCGTGGACTTGCCCGAGCCCGACACACCCGTAATGACGTTGAACTTGCCGCGAGGGATGTTGACGCTCAAGCTCTTGAGGTTGTGTTCTTTGGCGTTGATGATTTGGATAGAGCCTGAGTCCGTCGAACCGCTCAGCACACTCAAACCCGCTGATCCGGCAGCAGCGAACCGAAGCGCGCCTTCTGCGGCCTTCAGCCCGACCGAAGGCTTGGCCACTTCGTAGACCACGCCCATCGATTCAGCATAGTCACGCAAGGCCTTGCCGGTGTGCGAGGTGGGGTGCAAACGCACTTCCTCTGGCGTGCCCTCGGCCACCAACAAGCCACCGGCTTCGCCGCCCTCGGGCCCGAGGTCAATCAACCAGTCACTGGCGCGAATCACGTCGAGGTTGTGCTCAATCACGATCAGCGAGTTGCCGTCTTCCAACAGGCGGCGCATGGCGCGCATCAGCTTGGCAATGTCATCAAAGTGCAGGCCGGTGGTGGGCTCGTCAAACAAGAACAACACGCCTTTTTTGGCGGTGGACTGCCGACTGGCGGTTTTGCTTTTGGCGGCTTCGGCCAAGAAGCCCGCGAGCTTGAGGCGCTGGGCTTCGCCGCCGCTGAGGGTGGGCACGGGTTGGCCCAGCTTGACGTAGTCCAAGCCCACATCGACGATGGGTTGCAGGGCACGCACGACGTCACGGTCGTTGGCAAACAGCTCTAGGGCTTCGCCGACGGTGAGATCCAACACATCGGCCACGTTCAGACAGACGCTGGTTGACGCAGGCACAGAGCTGTTTGGCTCCTCTTCGCTTCGCTCAGAATGTCGCTGCATCAGCCCTGCTCCCGCGCCACCCAGCTTGTGGCGCTCGAGGGTGATTTCTAGAATTTCGGGTCGGTAGCGTTTGCCGTTGCAATCTTGGCAGCGCAAATACACGTCGCTCAAGAACTGCATTTCCACATGCTCAAAGCCAGAGCCACCGCAGGTGGGGCAGCGGCCGTCGCCGCTGTTGAAGCTGAACTTCGACGCGGTGTAGCCGCGCTGCTTAGACATGGGCAACACCGCAAACAACTCACGCACGGCGTCCCACGCGCCGACGTAACTCGCCGGGTTGGAGCGTGCAGTTTTGCCAATGGGCGACTGGTCGACAAACACCACATCGCTCAGGTGGTCGGCGCCCAGCAAGCGGTCGTGTGCGCCTGGGGTTTCGGTGGCGCGGCCAAAGTGGCGCATCAAGGCCGGGGTCAGCACGTCTTGTATCAAGGTCGATTTGCCAGAGCCACTGACGCCCGTTACACAGACCAGGCGTTGCAGCGGGAACTCAATGGCCAAGTTTTGCAGGTTGTGTTCGCGCGCACCCTCCAAAATCAAACGTGGCGTGTTGTCAGTCACCAAACGCTTGAGCCCCAAGCCAATGGTTTTGCGCGCGCCCAGGTAGGCACCGGTCAAGGTGTCGGCGGCCTTCAAGGCCTCGGGCGTGCCATCGAACACAATGCTGCCGCCGCGCACACCGGGGCCGGGACCCATGTCCAAAATGCGGTCCGCGCACAACATCACCGCCGGGTCGTGCTCCACCACCACCAAGGTGTTGCCGGCATCGCGCAGGCGCAGCATGGCCAGGTTGATGCGGTGCATGTCGCGCGGGTGCAAGCCAATGCTGGGCTCATCCAAGACAAACAAGGTGTTGACCAAGGAGGTGCCCAAGGCCGTGGTCAGGTTGATGCGCTGTACCTCACCGCCACTCAGGGTGCGGCTTTGTCGGTCCAAGGTGAGGTAGCCAATGCCGACATCGCTGAGGTACTTCAGCCGGGTGCGAATTTCCTCCATCAGCAAATGCAGGGCTTGCGCATCGGTGCCTGCCGCATCCACCTGCACGGCATGGAAGAACTGGTGCAGCTTGTCGATGGGCATCAGCATCAGGTCATGCAAGCACAGGCCCGGCATGGCTTCGAGTTGCTCGCGTGTCCAGGTCACGCCCTGGGGCATGAAGCGTTTGTCCGGTTTCATCACCGCATCGGCGTTGTCTTTGCTGCCAATGCGCCACAACAGGCTGTCGGTCTTCAAACGCGCGCCGCCACACACACCGCACGGGGTGTAGCTGCGGTATTTGGAGAGCAACACACGGATGTGCATCTTGTACGACTTGCTCTCTAGGTATTCAAAGAAGCGCTTGATGCCGTACCACTGGTGGTTCCACTTGCCCTTCCACAACGGCGAGCCTTGGATCACCCAATTCTTTTGGGCCTCACTCAGCTTGGACCACGGCGTGTCACGCGGAATGCCTTCGGCTTCGGCGTGACGCATCAAGTCGTCCTGGCATTCTTTCCAAGCTGGTGTTTGGATGGTTTTGATGGCGCCAGAGCGCAAGGTGAGCTTGTCGTTGGGAATGACCAAGCCGTAGTCGACCCCGATCACGCGGCCAAAGCCACGGCAGGTTTCGCAGGCACCGACCGCCGAGTTGAACGAGAACATGGACGGAATCGGATCGCTGTAGCGCACATCGCTGTCGGGGCAATGCAAGCCGGTTGAGAAGCGCCACAAGTCGAAGCGGGGCTCTGCGGATAAATTGGGGGCAGAGCCCGCGTTTTGCTGTGCAAAATCGGTATCTGACCCCAATTTATCCGCCCCTAATTTCTCACAGTACACATTGAGTCGCCCACTGCCGCGCTTGATGGCCAGCTCTATCGCCTCGACCACCCGCGCCTGCTCGGTGTTGCCAAGTCGAAAGCGGTCGGCCACCACATCCAGTAGCTTGCGTGGGCCGGTGGGCGTGGCCACTTCGCGCTCGGTATGCACGCGGGTGAAGCCACTGGCGCTGAGCCACTGCGTCACCTCGTCGGCGGTGGTGTTGGCTGGCAGCTCGACCGGAAAGGTCAAGATCAAGCGCGGGTCTTGCGGCAGCGCCGCACAACGGCGTTGCAGTTCGGCGTAAATGGTTTGCGGTGTGTCGTGTTGAACCGGCTGAGCGGTTTGGCGGTCAAACAACTGTCCAGCTCGGGCGATGAACAACTTCAAGTGGTCGTTCAGCTCGGTCATGGTGCCCACGGTGGAGCGCGAGCTGCGCACGGGGTTGGTTTGGTCGATCGCAATCGCGGGCGGCACGCCATCCACTTTGTCGACGGCAGGACGGTCCATGCGGTCCAAGAACTGTCGGGCGTAGGCGCTGAACGTCTCCACATAGCGACGCTGGCCTTCGGCATACAGGGTGTCAAACACCAGGCTGGATTTGCCTGACCCGCTAGGGCCAGTGACCACCGTCAACTCTCCGGTGCGAATGTCAAGGTCAAGGTTTTTGAGGTTGTGCTGGCGTGCGCCGCGGATGCGAATGGAGCCTGACATGGAGCGGGGGTCTTTCTAGTGTGGCCAACATTCTAGGCAGCGCCACCTCTCCCAGCGCTTTGGCGGGGCATTGCAAGACGCCCCAAAACAAAAACGCCGCGGCTGCGGCGTTTTGTGAAAGCATCCAGAATCCAGCCTTACTTGGCGGCTGACGCTTCTGTGGCGGGGGCCGAGGCGGGGCCAGAAGCCGCTTCCGCAGGCGCATGGATCGCTTCCTCGCCATGTTTTTCACCGCCCATGTCCAAACTGTTGCCACCTTTCATGATGACAAACAGGGCCAAGGCCGCAAAGATGATGAATCCAATGAAAATTTTCAACATACACAATCTCCGAAATCACTAAAAAGCCCTCCACAAGGGAGGGCTTGAATGTAGCAGCCAGGTCATCCCTGGGTGCCGGAACAAAGGTCAGTCGTTTTCGTAAATGTCCACGTCTTTGGTTTCTTTGATGAACAACATGCCGATGACAAACGTCATACCGGCCACGATGATCGGATACCACAAGCCGTTGTACATATTGCCAGTCTGCGCCACGATGGCAAACGCCGTGGTGGGCAGCAAGCCGCCGAACCAACCGTTGCCAATGTGATAAGGCAAAGACATCGAGGTGTAGCGAATGCGGGTGGGGAACATCTCCACCAACATGGCAGCAATGGGGCCATACACCATGGTGACCAAGATCACCAAGTAGGTGAGGATGATGGTTACTTTCACGCTGTCCACGCGAGCGGGATCCGCCTTGGTGGGGTAGCCGGCAGCTTTGAGTGCGCCGCTCAAGTTGGCCGTCAACACGGCGTTTTTGTTCTTCTTGTCGTCCGACAACTCCTTGACCGAGGCTTCCGCTGCAGCCACGGCCTTGTCGTCCACAGGCGAAGCGGCTTTCAAGTCAGCCACTTTCTTGTCGGCAGCTTCTTTGGCGGCGGCAATTTCTTCAGGCGTGACCGCCACGTTGATCACCGTCTCGCCCACTTTGATGGTGGCCTTGGTGCCTGCGGGTGCCACCGCATTGGAGTAGCTCACTGAACTGGCTGCCAATTTTTGTTTGGCAATGTCGCACGAGCTGGTGAACTTCACCGTGCCGGTGGGGTTGAACTGGAACGAGCATTCGGCTGGATCTGCCGTCACCACCACTTGGCTCTTTTGTTGGGCTTCGTACAAGGCGGGGTTGGCCGCTTTAGTCAAAGCCTCAAACACGGGGAAGTAGGTCAACACAGCCAACAAACATCCCAGCATGATGATGGGCTTGCGACCAATTTTGTCGGACAGCGAACCAAAAACGATGAAGAACGGCGTGCCGATCAACAGCGACACAGCCACAAAGATGTTGGCCGTTGCGCCGTCCACCTTGAGCGCTTGGGTCAAGAAGAACAGCGCATAGAACTGGCCCGAGTACCAGACCACCGCCTGACCGGCGGTCAGGCCGATCAAGGCCAAGATCACGATCTTGAGGTTTTTCCACTGACCAAATGATTCGGTCAAAGGCGCCTTGGAGGTTTTACCTTCAGACTTCATTTTCTGGAAAGCAGGTGACTCGTTCATCGACAAGCGGATGTAGACCGACACGGCCAACAAAGCGATCGACACGATGAACGGCACGCGCCAGCCCCACTCGGCGAAGTCGGCTTCACCCAGGGCCGTGCGGGTGCCCAAAATCACCATCAACGACAGGAACAAGCCCATCGTGGCGGTGGTTTGAATCCAGGATGTGTAGGCCCCACGCTTGTCGTGCGGCGCATGTTCTGCGACGTAGGTGGCAGCGCCACCGTACTCGCCACCCAAGGCCAAGCCTTGCAACAAACGCAAACAAATCAAAATGACAGGCGCCGCGACACCAATGCTGGCGTAGTTCGGCAAGATGCCCACGATGAAGGTGGACAAACCCATGATCAGAATAGTCACCAAGAAGGTGTACTTGCGACCGATCATGTCGCCCAAGCGGCCAAAGAAAATAGCGCCAAACGGACGCACGATGAAGCCCGCAGCAAATGCCAGCAGCGCAAAGATGAAGGCAGAACCTTCGTCCAAGCCACTGAAGAATTGTTTGGCGATGATGGCCGCCAAAGAACCATACAAATAAAAGTCGTACCACTCAAAAACCGTGCCCAACGAAGAGGCGAAGATCACCTTCTTCTCTTCGGCCGTCATGGGACGATCCACGTCTAGTGTTGCCATGTTGTTGCTCTCCTCAAAAAATGATTTCAGCGCCTAGCAGGCGCTGTGCCGCGCAACTATCAGAGCCTTCACTGACCGTATTCTGACAACGCAAAACCACGCATGTGCAATGAACTGAGGCGTCCAGGCAGAAACCAAGCGCAAACCCTGCGTCTATTTTTTTAGATGTGAAATAAAGCAGCAAACAAGTGGGTTTTAGATGAGAGGTCAGCGACCCAAAGCCTAGGGTTTTCGATAGCAAAAAAAAAGATGTATCTATTGGTGCGCCGGGTCGTGCAGTTTTATAAGCCATATTGAGCGTAAGGACTTGGTCAGTCCATCTCTTGAGAATCGCGCAACCAGCGCAAAGCCACACCGTGATTTGCGTCTGCTCATCTCTCTACAAAGGAAATTCATATGAGTGATCCAGTGGTCGACAAGATCCAGAACCACCCGAAATACAAAGAGCTGCGCGCCAAACGCGGTGGCTTCGGCTGGTTTCTCACCGTGTTGATGTTGGTCGTGTACTACGGCTACATCGCATTGATTGCTTTCAACAAGCCGTTCCTGGCTCAGCCCATCGGTTCAGGCGTCACCACTTTGGGCATTCCCATTGGCATGGGTGTGATTGTGTTCACCATTGTGATCACGGGCATCTATGTTCGTCGCGCCAACAGCGAGTACGACACGCTGACCAAAGAAATTTTGAAGGACGCCACCCAATGAAAAAACTCTCATTCCTTTTAAGCGCTTTGCTGGGCCTGATGGTCTGCGGTGCTGCGCTAGCCGCTGGCGGCGATGTGGGCGAAACCGCCAAACAAGCCACCAACTGGACCGCCATTGGCATGTTCGCCACCTTCGTAGCAGGCACCTTATGGATCACCAAATGGGCGGCCTCTAAGACACGGTCTGCCGCTGATTTCTACACTGCAGGTGGCGGCATCACCGGCTTTCAAAACGGCTTGGCCATCGCGGGCGACTACATGTCTGCCGCATCGTTCCTCGGCATTTCGGCTGCAGTGATGGCCAGTGGCTATGACGGCCTGATTTACTCCATCGGTTTTTTGGTCGGCTGGCCAGTCATCACCTTCTTGATGGCTGAACGTCTGCGCAACCTGGGCAAGTTCACCTTTGCCGACGTGGCAGGCTACCGCTTCAAGCAAACTCCGATTCGCGCTTTTGCCGCGTCGGGCACTTTGGTGGTGGTGGCCTTCTATCTGATCGCTCAGATGGTGGGTGCGGGTCAATTGATCAAGCTGCTGTTTGGCTTGGAATACTGGATGGCGGTGGTCATCGTCGGCGCGCTGATGATGGTCTATGTGTTGTTTGGCGGCATGACCGCCACCACCTGGGTGCAAATCATCAAGGCGTGCATGTTGCTCGCCGGCGTGACCTTCATGGCGGTGATGGTGTTGGCACAGTTTGGTTTCAGCCCTGAAGCCTTGTTTGCCAAAGGCGTGCTCGTGAAATCCATGATCGCAGCCAACGCCAAGGAAGCCGCCATGGTTGCGGCCGCGGCCTCGGCGGCCATGGCTGCCACCCCTGAAGCCCAAGCCGCCGCCTCTGCGGCCCTGGCCACGGCAACGGCACTCGACCCCGACAAAGCAGGCTTGTCCATCATGGGCCCTGGCGGCTTCATCAAAGACCCCATCTCTGCCATCAGCTTTGGCATGGCCTTGATGTTTGGTACCGCCGGTTTGCCCCACATCCTGATGCGCTTCTTCACGGTGCCAGACGCCAAAGAAGCCCGCAAATCGGTGCTATGGGCCACCACCTGGATTGGCTACTTCTATGTGCTGATCTTCATCATCGGTTTTGGTGCCATCACCTTGGTGTTGACCAACCCTGAGATGTCCGATGTTGCCAAAGGCATCATCAAAGGAGGCGCAGGCACGGCCAACATGGCGGCAGTTCTGGTGGCCAAAACGGTGGGCGGCGACGTCTTCTATGGCTTCATCTCGGCGGTGGCTTTTGCCACCATCTTGGCCGTGGTGGCGGGCTTGACGCTGTCGGGCGCCTCTGCGGTGTCACACGACTTGTACGCCACGGTGTTCAAGAAGGGCAACGCCGACAGCGCGGCCGAGTTGCGTGTCTCTCGCATCACCACCGTGGCACTGGGCGTCATCGCCGTGGTGTTGGGTATTGCGTTTGAGAAACAAAACATCGCCTTCATGGTGGCACTGGCCTTCGCGATCGCCGCATCGGCCAACTTCCCCGTGCTGTTCATGTCGGTGCTGTGGAAAGACTGCACCACCAAAGGCGCTGTGATTGGCGGCTTCTTGGGCTTGGTCTCGTCAGTCGCCTTGACGGTGGTATCGCCCTCGGTGTGGGAAGCCACGCTGGGCAACCCCAAAGGCTCCGCCTTGTTCCCTTACGCCTCACCGGCTTTGTTCTCGATGACGATTGGTTTCGTGGGCATCTGGTTGTTCTCCATCTTGGACAACAGCCAAGACGCCAAGAACGAGCGTGCTGCGTTTGCGGCTCAGCAAGTGCGTTCAGAAACAGGCTATGGTGCCTCGGGCGCTTCGGGCCATTGATCGACACGTCAGAGCGCTTCCTACGCTCTGCCAAAACCGGGCAAGCTTCACCGCTTGTCCGGTTTTTTGTTGCTCAGTCGCCCCGCAACTGGCGCAGTTTGATGAAGGCCAACGCAGCCATCACCGCATCATTCAAGGCGTCGTGCGCCTCACGCACCGGCAAATCCAAATCGGCCATCAAGGTGGCAAAGCGCAAATCGATGTTGGGATAGGTCTGCTGTTCGTAAGGCAGCATCTGGCGAAACTTGTGGTCGTAATACATCGCCGAGACTTCGATTTTTGGCTGCGGCAAACCCTGCCCCAACAGGGGCCACAAGGCGCGGTTGAGCATGGCCACATCGAACTCGAGGTAATAGCCCACGATCGGACGCGCGCCGATGAAGCAAAGAAGTTGCTTCATGGCCTCATCGATCGACAAACCCTGCGCCACATCTTGCTCACGCAATCGGTGGATGCGCACGCTCTCTGGCGAGACACCGCGCTCCGGGCGCACCAACAACTCCAAACGTTCGCTGGTCATGATGCGCTGCCCCACGATGCGCACCGCGCCAATGGAGATGATTTCATCGCTGCCCACGTTCAAGCCCGTGGTCTCGCAATCCAGCGCCACCCATTCGTTGGGCGGAGGCGGCTCAAACATGAAGCGAAACTCCGGCAAGCCCAAGTGATAAATCAACCACTCTCGCTTGATGGAGGGCCACCAGCTGCTCGGGTTGAACAAGGTGCTGATCACAGCGCGTCGAGCTTGAAGCGGTAATGCATCAAAGCTTTGAATTGTTTGACGACACCCAAGGCATCTTTGAGCAAATCACGCTCTAGGCTCGAGAGTTTGGCGACTTCCACGGCACCCGACACCGGGCGCTGGGTGTCCATCTCTGTCAATCCGGCCTTTAACTTCAAGCCCATCAAGAACTGCAGGCTTTGTGTCAGGTCAGCGCCCAGTGCAGCAGACAACACGCCGCGTGCGACCAAAGCCTCTACCCGAGCGGTGGTGCTGGTTTCACTCAAGTGCTCGGCCAAGGCCATGCTGCGCACGCCGTGCACCAAGGGAAACAAGCCTTCTTTTTTGATGTGTAAACCAGTGCTCTCGCCCAAGCCCAACAAGCGGTTCCACCACCCTTGGCTGTTGCCAAATGCATCGATGGCTGCGGCAAAGCGCGCCAGCATGGCGTCGTTGTCGGTGGCCAAACGCATCAGGGCTTGACGGGCTTGATCCAGCAGACTCGCATCGCCACAGACCGCATGGGCATCTAAAAAGATCGCCAAATTCATCAAACTGTCCGGGTCCGGCATGAGCAACCACTGCTGAACCATCTGAGCAAATTCAGTGGCACTCTTGCGCCACGTGGGGTTGCTCACCATGATGTGCCCAGGGCATTCCGGGTACCCAAAAGTCCCCAACGCAGCAGAAAAAGCTTGGCAAATGGCATCCAAGTTATCTGGCGGCTTGTAGCCATCGCGCAGCACCAAACCGTTGTCTTGGTCGGTCTTGAGCAACTGTTCGCCGCGCCCTTCGCTGCCCATCACAAACAAGCAACTGTTGGCCTGCAAGTCAGGCGGTGCAATCAGCTGCCAAGCACGTTCGAACAAACGCGCATTGAGGTCTTGCACCAAGCGCGCAATCAAACCCACGCGGGTGCCACTGCGGTACAGCGTGGCGACCATGCGGGTGATTTGTGTTGCAGCCTGGGCCAGTGCCTCCATGGTGTCCGCAGCCTCCACCTGCACCGTG
The DNA here is from genome assembly GCA_903892175.1 of uncultured Burkholderiales bacterium. GTDB lineage: Bacteria > Pseudomonadota > Gammaproteobacteria > Burkholderiales > Burkholderiaceae_C > Limnohabitans. Next base: position 32,273 of record CAITHK010000186.1, read on the forward strand.
ATCAGGTGTGAGTGGTTGGACAAAAAGCTGAACACATCCAAGGCTTCGAGCACGCCCACGATGTGGTCGTCTTCGGCCACCAACACGCGGTGCACCCGGTGTTTGAGCATCATGGCCAAGGCGTCACCGACTTGGTCTGAAGGACGCACCGCGATCAAGGTGTAACGCGCCACTTCCCCCACCCTTTGTTGCGCCAAGGGTATGCCCGACAAAATGGCCCTGAGCAAACCCGTCGCGGTAAAGATGCCCAAGCGCGGAGGCTGGCTATGCGTGTCGCGCACCAGTACATGGGAGGTTCGATGTTCTTGAAACAAACCCACCACCGTCAGCAAATCGGTGTCTGCATCCACGGTACAGGCGGAGCGCACAAAGGCTTCGTCCACCCGCGACAAGGTGAGCGACTGCAATTCGTGCTGGCTTTGCCGCTGGGACAAGGCGCTGAGTTTTTGGCTCAGGTCTGAAAACAAGAGGGCGCCAAAGGTGGCGTTGTCGGCAATCAAGTCGGTCACCGTCTGCCGCGCCAATTGGTAGGCCACCACCTCTTCGACAGCCACGAATCGGCTGCTGGTTTTGCCAGCCACCAAGCCCCGGCCATCAAACGTGTCATCTGGGCCATAGGTGGTCACCACCTCATCGCCCTCGTATTGGGTGACATAGCCTTTGATGATGACAAACAAGTGAGTAGGCGCCACGCCCACGTCGAGGATGGTCTGCCCTTCTGGGTAATAGGCCACGTCCACGTTATCGCGTACCAAGCGCTGCTCTTTCAAGCTCAGACAGTCAAAAGGCGAGGCAGAGAAATTAAAAGCGTTGGGCATGGGTCAAAGGGCCAAGTGTGGCCCTCGATTCAACGCTTCACGCCTTGCGCCACGCTTGCGGCTGTGACCCACGGCCCGTCGAACCAAGCATCTCCATCCACATACGCACGCAACATGGGCAAAGCGTCCAAGCCCCAAAACAGGTGGCCGTCCACGTCAAAAGTCGGCACACCAAAAACCCCTGTCTCAATGGCCGCATCGGTATGGGCTTTGAGCTGGGCTTTGACCTCGGGCGCATCGGGCGATCGGTGGGGTGACAACTGTGCCGTCAACTCGGCCAAACGCGCCACATCGTCAGGTGCTGCGCCCTCGCTGCGCCAGACATGGCGAAACACGGTTTCACAGACAAAGCGACTGGGTTCGCCCTGCGGATCACAGGCGACCCCTAAACGCAACAAGGCCAAGGGGTTGAAGGGGTGCTTGGCCGGCATCTGCAGGGGCACACCGAGTTGGCGCGCTTGCCACAACACCTGGCGATACGTCCACTCACGCTTGCCCGCAATTTCTGCGGGCCCCAACTGACCGTGGTGTTTGAGCAAGGCCGCGAACAAAATCGGCCGATACACCACCCGGTAACTGGTGCCCATGAGCGCTTGTGGCAAGGCTTCAAACGCCAAGTAGGCGTAGGGTGAAATGAAGTCGAGGTAACAGGTGATGGTTTTCATCCCACAGGCCCTCCGTGCGCCTGAGCGGTGATGCGTTGTGCAATGCGCGACCACACCACACGCTTGCTTTCGTTGTTGGTTTGACCCCATTGGCCAATTTCGTCCAAGCTGCGCCAGCAACCATCGCACCAACCCGTGGCACTTGACATGTGACACACCGAAATGCAAGGCGACGGCACCGTGGCATTGGGCGACGCTTGCTGCACACCCAAGGCCACGCGCTGCGCTAGCTCAAGCAGCGACAAAGCCGACGCTGACAGGCCAGAGGGTTTGGGGGTCACTTCACTTCCACACATGACGCCATTGTCTGCGACAGCGCAGTTTCAGACAGCGCGCTTGTTCAAAACCGCCGTGGCGACACGTGAATTGGTGGGGCGGCCCAAGGCTTGGCTGATGAACGCACACGCATCCACCAACGCCTCCAAATCAATGCCGGTCTCGATGCCCAGACCGTGCAGCATGTACACCACGTCTTCGGTCGCCACATTGCCGGTGGCCCCTTTGGCGTATGGGCAGCCGCCCAAGCCGGCCACCGATGACTGAAAGTTCCACACGCCCATCTGCAAAGCCGCCAAGGTGTTACCCAAGGCCTGGCCGTAGGTGTCGTGGAAATGGCCCGATACCTCAGCCAGCGCGAAATGTTGGAGCGCGGCCTCCAGAGCCGCTTGCACCTTGCGCGGCGTGCCCACGCCAATCGTGTCGGCCACGTCCACGCGCTGCACGCCAATGCTTTTCATCAAGCCGGCCAAATAGGCCACACGCTCAGGCGCAATGTCGCCCTCGTACGGACAACCCACGGCGCAGCTCATGGCACCACGCACAGCAATGCCCGCCGCGCGTGCCGCTTGCACCACGGGCGCAAAGCGTTCGATGCTCTGGGCGATGGAGCAGTTGATGTTCTTTTGGCTGAAGGCTTCGCTGGCCGCAGCAAACACCACAATCTCATCGGGCTGGCTTTTCAATGCAGCCTCAAAGCCTTGCAGATTGGGGGTGAGCACCGAGTAGCGCACGCCGGGCAAGCGGGTGATGCCGGCCATCACCTCGGCGTTGTCGGCCATTTGTGGCACCCACTTGGGCGAGACAAAACTGGTGACTTCGATCTCTTTCAGGCCAGCCGCTTGCAGGCGCTGCACCAGTTCGATCTTGACGGCAGCGGGTACCGGTTGCTTTTCGTTTTGCAGGCCGTCGCGGGGGCCGACGTCGATGAGTTGGACACGTGAAGGAAGATTCATTTGAGGTGCTTTCAGTCTGCGCGAAGCTCAGTCGAGCTTGAGCAATTCTGCCCCTTCAGCCACTTGGTCACCGGCGGCATACAGCAGCTCTTGCACCGTGCCGTCTTGGGGCGCGGCAATGGTGTGCTCCATCTTCATGGCTTCCATCACTGCCAGGGTTTGGCCGGCCTTCACCACATCGCCCACCTTGACGGCAAACGACACCACCTTGCCGGGCATGGGTGCGGTCAAACGGCCGCCCTTCACCTCCACTTCGCCCGCATGGGCCAAGGGGTCGCTCCAGGTGATGCTGGTGGCACCCTCAGGCGCGAACACATGGGCCACGTCGCCTTGCCAATGCAACACGCTGTGGGTACGTTGGCCATGGAAGCTGACCCACAGGCCTGCCTCTGCGGCTTGCCCCGCCTCGCCCTGTGCACTGAACTGCAACAGGCCAGACACGTCGGCGTCGCTGGGGGCATTCGTCGCTGGCGATGCACTCGCAGGCGACACACGCAAATGCAATCCGCCATCGTGCAAGTAACTCAGCTGCGCGTGATGCGTTTGTTCGCCCAACGCGCAAGTGAACGCGCGCGAGCGCACGCCATAGGCCTGCCAACCGTCGCGCTGGCTGAAAGGGTCTGTGCCAGCCAAGCCACGCTCGGCATGCAGCGTGTGCGCCACCACCGCCGCCAAGGCGCGCACCGCACCCACCGGCTCTTGGTGGAACAACACCGCCGCTTCGCGAGGGATGAGTGCCGTGTCGAGTTGCGCGTTGGCAAACGACGGGCTGCGCACCACCTGCCGCAAGAACTGCACATTGGTCGCGAGCCCAACGATGTGGGTCTGCGCCAGCGCAGCGTCCAGGCGTGCCAAGGCTTGGGCGCGGGTGTCGCCGTGCACGATAAGCTTGGCCACCATGGAGTCGTAATACGGGCTGATGGTGTCGCCCTCGCGCACGCCATCGTCCACACGCACCGCACCTGCAGCCACCGCAAAGCTGGTGCACGCGGGCTTGCGGTAGACCTGCAAGGTGCCGGTGGCGGGCAGAAAGTTGTTGTCGGGGTTCTCGGCACAGATGCGCGCTTCAATGGCATGGCCTTGAATGCGCAACTGGTCTTGACGCAGAGGCAAAGGCTCGCCACTGGCCACGCGCAGTTGCCACTCCACCAAGTCGAGCCCGGTGATGGCTTCGGTCACCGGATGCTCCACCTGCAAGCGGGTGTTCATCTCCATGAAAAAAAACTTCATGGCCTCGGGCTGGTCGTAGCTTGCTTGCTCGACGATGAATTCCACCGTGCCCGCGCCCACATAGTTCACCGCCTGGGCCGCCGCCACTGCCGCTGCGCCCATTTGCGCGCGCAAGGCCTCGGTCATGCCGGGGGCCGGCGCTTCTTCCAGTACTTTTTGGTGACGCCGCTGCACCGAGCAATCGCGCTCGAACAAATACACGCAGTGCCCGTGCGTGTCGCCAAACACCTGAATCTCGATGTGGCGCGGGCGCTGCACGTACTTTTCAATCAACACGGCGTCGCTGCCAAAGCTGTGCGTGGCTTCACGCTTGCAACTGGCCAAGGCCTCGGCGAAATCTGCCGCCTTTTCCACGGCACGCATGCCCTTGCCGCCGCCGCCTGCGCTGGCCTTGATCAACACGGGGTAGCCAATGCGATCGGCCTCGCGTTGCAACAAGGCAGGGTCTTGGTCAGCCCCGTGGTAGCCGGGCACCAGGGGCACACCGGCTTTTTCCATCAGCTGTTTCGATTCGGCTTTCAAGCCCATGGCTTGGATGGCCGAAGGCGATGGCCCAATGAACACCAGCCCTGCCGCCGCACAGGCTTTGGCAAAGTCTTCGTTCTCACTCAAAAAGCCATAGCCCGGGTGCACCGCTTGTGCGCCCGTGTCTTGTGCGGCTTGCAAGATGCACTCCCAGCGCAAATAGCTGTCTTGGGGTGCGCTGGCGCCGATGTGCACCGCCTCGTCACAGGCCAGCACGTGTTTGGCGTTGGCGTCGGCGTCGGAGTACACCGCCACGGTTTGGATGCCCAGGCGGCGCGCAGTGGCAGCCACACGGCAGGCAATTTCGCCACGGTTGGCAATGAGGATTTTTTGAAACATGCGGGTCTTTCAGTTCAAGCGATGCCGTGTTCACACCAACCAGTTGGGTTTGCGTTTTTGCAGAAACGACTGCACGCCTTCTTTTCCTTGGGCACTGGCACGGATGTCGGCAATGCCCTCTACGGTGCGGTCCACCAACGCATCGTCGATGTCGCGCCCTGCCACGTCGTGCAGCAGGTGTTTGCATGCTTTGAGCGCGTCGGGGCTGGCCGCTACCAAGGCTTGGGTGAGCACGCGCACCTCTGCGTCCAGCGCGTCAGCGCTGACCACCTCGTGCACCAACCCCAAACGGTGTGCCTCGGCGGCGCTGAAACGCTCGGCCGTTAAAAAGTAGCGGTGCGCTGCACGTGCGCCCATGGCGCGCATGACATACGGACTGACCGTGGCCGGGATGAGGCCAATCTTGACTTCGCTCAAACAGTAATGCGCAGTGTCCACGCTGAGGGCCATGTCGCACGCGGCCACCAGCCCCAAGCCCCCCGCATACACGTCGCCCTGCACGCATGCCACAGTGGGCTTGGCGCAGGTGTAGATGGCGCGCAGCATAGCGGCCAACTGCGCCGCATCGGCCAGGTTTTGGTCACGCGTGTAGTCGGCCATGCGGCGCATCCAGTTCAGGTCGGCACCTGCACAAAAAGCCGGGCCCTCTGCCGCCAACACCACGCAGCGCACGTCGGGCGCTTGGCCTGCGGCTTCAAAGGCGGCCTTGATTTGGGCAATCACCTCGTCGTTGAAGGCGTTGCGTACCTCGGGGCGCGACAGGGTGATGGTGCGCACACCGTGTTGGGTGGCAATGTTCAATGCGGCCATGTGTCTAAGCTTCCCAGTGTTTTGAGCGATTCAATGTCTGCGTCACGGTGCAGCAGCACATGACCGTGCGTCATGCAGAAGCTTGCCAGCAGCATGTCCACCGGGTTGTGCACGGTGCGGCCTTGCTCACGCAGACGGCGGTACAGGCTGGCGGCCATCAGGGCGTTGTCGAGTCCACCGATTTCCACCACCTGCAGCGCCAACAAAAGATCGCGTACTCTGGCCTGCGCCTTGGTCGTAGAGAAGCCGCGCATCACCTCGAACACCACCAAGTCGGCCACGCCGATATCGGGCGGTCCGTCTTGGCCCGACAGCCATCGCCTGAGCTGCTCGGTCTGGGCATTGCTGGTGCCCCGAAAGTGATCGATCAGAACACTGGAGTCCACCAAAATCATTTGGACTTGCTCCGCGTCCCAGACTTCGTGTTCGGTTCAGCGGCCTTAGACTTTCGGTCCTTAGGCGCCGGCTTGACGACATAACCGATGGTTGGTTCCTGGACAACGGCCTCAAGTCGTTCGCGCTCCTGTCTTGCTTTGGCCCAGGCCTCGTCAGAATCATCCCAAAACAAGGTGCCGCGCGCGGCCAGCAAGGCTGCATAGGCCTTTTTGCGTTGAAGCAAGCGCAAACCCTCTTCTACGGCCTCACGCTTGGTCTTGAAGTCGCCCGCCTTCATAGCAGCGGCCATCAAGTCGTCGTCGATATCTATGTTGGTACGCACATGAAGCCTCTTTGATGTGTATGAAATTTAAAAATCATACACATTACATGCGAAAAAGTCCAAAGGTGGTGTCGGCAATGGGAGCGTTGAGCGAAGCGCTCAAGCCCAGCGCCAGCACGCGGCGGGTGTCTGCCGGGTCAATCACGCCGTCGTCCCACAAACGCGCGGTCGCGAAGTAGGGGTGGCCCTGGGTTTCGTACTGGCTTTTGATGGGGGCTTTGAAGGCCTCTTCTTCTTCCATGCTCCACTGACCGCCTTTGCCTTCAATGCCATCGCGCTTGACGGTGGCCAGCACGCTGGCGGCTTGCTCGCCGCCCATCACCGAGATGCGGGCGTTGGGCCACATCCACAAAAAGCGTGGCGCAAACGCGCGGCCACACATGCCGTAGTTGCCCGCACCAAAGCTGCCGCCAATGATGACGGTGAACTTCGGGACCGCCGCGGTGGCCACCGCCGTGACCATCTTGGCACCATTGCGGGCAATGCCTTCGTTCTCGTACTTGCGCCCCACCATGAAACCGGTGATGTTCTGCAAAAACACCAAGGGGGTTTTGCGCTGGCAACACAGTTCGATGAAGTGCGCGCCTTTGAGCGCGGACTCGGAAAACAAAATGCCGTTGTTGGCGATGATGCCGACTGGCATGCCCTCGATGCGTGCAAAGCCGCAGACCAAGGTAGTGCCAAAGCGGGCTTTGAATTCGTCGAATTCGCTGCCATCGACGATGCGGGCAATGATCTCGCGCACATCAAAGGGCTTGCGGGTGTCGGTGGGGATGACGCCGTACAGCTCTTGCGCGTCGTACTTGGGCGGCACGGGCGTGTGGGTGGCAATGTTGGGTTGCTTGCGCGCGTTGAGGTTTTTCACGGCTTGACGCGCCAGCGACAAGGCATGCACGTCGTTGTGCGCCAGATGGTCGGCCACGCCCGAGAGGCGGGTGTGCACATCGCCACCCCCTAAGTCTTCGGCGCTGACCACCTCACCGGTGGCCGCTTTGACCAGGGGCGGGCCGCCTAAGAAGATGGTGCCCTGGTTGTTGACGATGATGGTCTCGTCGCTCATGGCGGGCACATAAGCGCCGCCTGCCGTGCAGCTGCCCATGACCACGGCAATTTGCGCAATGCCTTGCGCGCTCATATTGGCTTGGTTGAAGAAGATGCGGCCAAAGTGGTCTCGATCGGGAAACACCTCGTCCTGGTTGGGCAAGTTGGCGCCGCCCGAGTCCACCAAATAAATACAGGGCAGGCGGTTTTGCTGCGCCACCTCTTGGGCACGCAAATGCTTTTTCACGGTGAGCGGGTAGTAGGTGCCGCCTTTGACGGTGGCGTCGTTGCACACGATCATGCAGTCGACACCGCTGACGCGGCCAACGCCCGCAATCAAACCAGCGCTCGGGGCATCGTTGCTGTACATGTTGAGCGCAGCCAGAGGAGCCAATTCCAAAAACGGTGTGCCCGGGTCCAGCAGCATGCTGACCCGGTCCCGAGGCAACAACTTGCCGCGCGCCACGTGTTTGGCGCGCGCCGCCTCGCCGCCACCTTGCTGAACCTGCTGCACCTGAAGGTTCAGGTCGTCCACCAAGGCGCGCATGGCTTGCGCGTTGGCCACAAAGTCCGCAGTGCGTGGGTTGAGTTGGGTGTGTAACTGCGACATGGGCGACGACCTTCCTTCAAATCAGCCCAGAGGGTAGGCGCAAGGCTTGAGCGAGATGCGCCAGGATGGTTGCAAATCCTGCCACAATAAATGCAAGCTATGCCAACCACGCCATCCGCCAAAACAACGTCTGCGCAGACCGCCACGCCGGGTCGAACCGAGACGCCTATTGCTTTTGTGCAAGCCATTGTGGCGGCTTATGCCGCACGGGGCATGGACCCAGCGCCAGCCCTGCTGACAGCACAAATCGAGCCAAGTCTTTTACGCAAACCCAACGCCCGCATCACGGCCACGCAGATGGAGGTGGTGTCAGGTACGGCCATGCAAGAACTTGATGACGAGGGCCTGGGTTGGTTCCGCCGACGCCTGCCCTGGGGCAGCTACGGCATGCTGGTGCGGGCCTCGCTCACGGCGCCCAACTTGGGGGTGGCACTGAAACGCTGGTGCCGTCACCACAGTTTGTTGACCCATGACATTGACGTGCAGGTGCACGTGCAAGATGGCGTGGCGCAGCTGCAATTGCATGAAGCGCACGACCTGGGCATCTACCGCGAGTTCTGTGTGGTCTCAGTGCTGCGCAACGCCTTGGGCGTGGCGTGCTGGTTGACCGACTCACGCATTCCGCTGCTGCGCACCACCTTGCAATTTGCAGCCCCTGCGCACCGCGGCAGCTACCGCGTGCTGTTTGACGGACCCACCGAATTTGACGCGCCGACCCACAGCTTGCAGTTTGACGCCGGGTATTTGAGCCTGCCTGTTCGTCGAGATGAGGCTGCCTTGCAACGCATGCTGCAACGCGCCTTGTTGCTGACCGTGCGCCCCTACCGACGTGACCGTTTGCTGGTGGAAAAGGTACGTCACACCTTGGCACAACACCCCGAACACAGCCGCAACGCCGACGACTTGGCCGCCTGGCTCAACCTGTCCACCCGCACGCTGCACCGGCAGCTGAAGGAAGAAGGGGCCTCGCTGCAACAGCTCAAAGACGCAGTGCGGCGCGACTTGGCCATCGAGTTGCTACACCGCAGCCAGCGCCCGCTCAAGCAAATTGCCCAAGCGGTGGGATTTCAGAACGAAAAGAGTTTCATCCGAGCCTTCAAGGGCTGGACGGGACAGACGCCGGATGCGTTCAGGAGCGCCTGAGGGCGCAACTACCAAATCTCAAGACGCAGAGATTGATTTGCAGGCACTTTCGCGAATGCCTTGTCGCGGCTGACCAGTGTTGCTTTCGCGTTGATCGCGTGGGCGGCAATCATCATGTCGAAATCACTCAGGTTGATGCCTAGCGCTTCCAGCGTGGCGCACAACTTGCCGTAGCAAATGGCAACGTCTTCGTCCCAAGGCAACACGTCCATGCGCAGCAGCACTTGCGTCAGGGCGTTGCGCAAGCGAGCAGGTTGCCCCTTGCGATGCAGGCCATATTCAAGCTCTGCCAAAGTCACGCTCGAGATCACCGCTTGTCCTACGGGAACCGCCGTCAACCGCGCCAGCAATGGGGCATCACGCCCCTGCATGATGTGGCTAACGACGTTGGTATCGAGCATGAAGCGCTGGCTCATTCCTGCACGCCCTCAAAAGGATCGCGCCGGGCACGGGTCTGACGGCGCTCAATCAGCAAATCCTCGTCCTTGTTTTGAGCCACCACATCCAGCAGGCCTTGCCAATCGGTGGGTTTGCGCGACAACACCACATCGCCCGTGGCTGGGTCGTGCCGGATAAACACTTCGGGCACATCAAAGCGGAACTCCAATGGCAAGCGCACCGCTTGGCTGCGGCCCGTCACAAATACTTTGGCGGTTTGGTGCATATGGACTCCCTTTGTCTGGCGATATATCTCATGGTATGCACCAGCACACGCCATGTCAAGACAAGAGCTCACGCATGTCGTCAAACACATGCGCCGCGCCAGCTTGGCGCAATGCGTCAGCTTGTCCATGCACGGCATAGCCCCACACGGTGGCACCGGCGGCCACACCGGCGGCCACGCCAATAGGCGTGTCTTCGATCGCCAGGCAACGCGCGGGGTCTTGGCCCAAGTGCGCAGCGGCAGCCAAGTACACATCAGGGAAAGGCTTGCTGCGTGGCACTTCGTGGCCACTGAAAATACGCCCATCAAAAAAATCGAACAAGCCCACTTGCGCCAGCATGAGGTTGATCTTGAAGCGGTCTGCGCCCGAGGCACAGGCAATCTGTCCCTGGTGCACGGCATGCAGGTGCTGCACGGCTTGGTGCACATGGGGAATGGCCGTGATTTCGTTTTCCAGCCGCACATTGCGACGCTGGTAGAAGGTTTGCAACCAGTCTTCGGTGAAGGGTTGGCCAGTGTGGGCCTCGATCAAGTCTTTGCGGGTGCGCACGGTGTGTCCCACAAAGTGGGCCATGCACTCTTGCAGCGTGAGTTGCCAGCCCAACTCTTCGAACATATCGCGCAACACACCACAGGTGATGGCTTCGCTGTCGACCAGCACACCATCGCAATCAAACAACACGGCATCGAATTTCATGGCGCGATTATCGATGCCGGCCACGGTCTAGCGCGAGTCGCCATCCACGTAAAACCAGCGCCCGTCCTCGCGCACGAAGCGGCTGCGCTCGTGCAGGCGCACCGCGCGGCCCTCCAACCGATAGCGCGCCACGAACTCGACCTCTGCCGTGTCGGCACCCGTGGCTTGGTGCGCGCGCACTTCGAGCCCCAACCATTTGGCAGATGGATCGAATTCGAGTGACGCAGGACGCGTGCTGGCATGCCAGGTGGCAAGCAGATGCGCCGCGTCTTGCAGCACGAACGCGCTGTAGCGCGAGCGCATCAAGGCCTCGGCGGTGGGTGCAGGCACCGTGTCAAAGGCCACGATGAAACGACCGCAACACGGGGCATAGCCCAGCACGCGTTGCTTGGCGTCGCGCTGGCCGCAGGGGCAGGCGTCACCCGCTGTAGGGAGGGACACGGCCCTCACGCCAGCGCACGCTGGATGATGATTTTTTGCACGTCGCTGGTGCCTTCGTAGATTTGGCACACGCGCACATCGCGGTAAATGCGCTCGACGGGGAAGTCGCCCACCACGCCATACCCACCCAAGGTTTGGATGGCTGCGCTGCACACCCGCTCGGCGGTTTCGCTGGCAAACAGTTTGGCCATGGCGGCTTCTTTCAGACACGGCAAGCCCGCGTCGCGCAAGCTGGCGGCGTGGTACATGAGCTGGCGGGCGGCTTCGAGTTGCGTGGCGCAGTCGGCCAAGCGAAAGCCCACCGCCTGGTGGTTGAAGATGGCGGTGCCAAAACTCTCGCGGTCTTTGCTGTACTGCAAGGCCACCTCAAAGGCGCTGCGCGCCATGCCAATGCTTTGCGCCGCAATGCCAATGCGTCCGCCTTCCAGGGCGGAGAGGGCAATCTTGTAGCCCTCGCCTTCGGCACCAATCAGGTTCTCGGCGGGGATGCGACAGTTGTCAAAGTTGATTTGGGCGGTGTCGCTGCTGTGCTGGCCCAGCTTGTCTTCCAGTCGCGCCACGTGGTAACCCGAGGTATGGGTGGGCACGATGAAAGCACTCATGCCTTTTTTGCCCGCGCCCTTGTCGGTGACGGCAATGACGATGGCCACATGGCCGTTCTTGCCGCTGGTGATGAACTGCTTGACGCCGTTGATCACATACGCATCGCCTTGCTTGATGGCGGTGGTTCTGAGCGCCGACGCGTCCGAGCCCACATGCGGCTCGGTCAAACAAAACGCACCCAGCATTTGGCCTTGTGCCAGCGGCGTCAGCCATTGCTTCTTTTGCGCGTCGTTGCCATAGCGCATAAGGATGGCATTGACCGGGCAGTTGGTCACACTGATGGCGGTGCTGGTGCCGCCGTCGCCTGCGGCGATTTCTTCCAGCACCACGGCCAGGCTCAGGTAGTCCAGTCCCGCACCACCCAAGTCTTCAGGCACGCAAATGCCATACGCGCCGAGTGCGGCCAAGCCTTGGTGCACGCCCACGGGAAAGTGGTGCTCTTTGTCCCAGCGCGCGGCGTGGGGCCACAGCTCTTGTTGGGCAAAGTCGCGCACGGCGTCGCGGATCATTTCTTGGTCGGCAGTGAGCAGCATGGGGGCTCCAGCAAGGGGGATAAAGTCAGCTCACCAAGAAATGGCGTGGCCGTCGTAGTTCAAAAACTGCCCCCGTTGGGCGGGGCTCAGATGGGCCAGGGTATGCCGCAGGTGACGCGCACTGTCGCTCGCGCTCAGCGGTGCGTGGCCGCCGCCCATGTCGGTTTGGACCCAACCCGGATGCAAGGCCACCATGTGGGCGCGCGGGTAATCGTGCTGGGAGGTTCGCATGACCATGTTGAGCGCGGCTTTGCTGATGCGGTAAAGCGCAGCGTCACCCGACTGGGTGTTGTGCAAACTGCCCATTTGGCTGCTGATGAAGGCCAACACGCCGCCGGCCGCCTCTACCGCAGGAGCCACTTGCGGCACGCTCATCATGGCGCCCATGACGTTGGCGTGCATCACACGGTCAAATGCGTTTTGGGTAGGTGGCGTGCGGGCATTGGCGCGGTCCATCACGCCTGCGACGTAGATGGCCACATCCAGCGACTCGCCATCGAGCTGCCAAGCCAGAGAAGAAACACTGGCCGGATCGGCCACGTCCACGCGCCAGCAGGTGGCACCCGCAGCCACCACACGATCGCGACCCGCGTCGTCACGCGCCGTGCCGATGACACGCCAGCCGTCGGCGGCGTACTGCTGGGCCAAGGCCAAGCCAATGCCGCGCGAAGCACCAAGGATCAAAACGGTTTGCATACGTGGCCGCTTTCAAAGAACTTCAAGTGCCACCGCAGTGGCTTCCCCGCCGCCAATGCACAAGGTGGCCAAGCCCTTGGTCAAGCCCCTCGCTTTGAGCGCATGGATCAAGGTGACCATGATGCGCGCACCCGAGGCCCCGATGGGGTGGCCCAAGGCACAGGCGCCCCCGTTGACGTTGACCTTGTCGTGCGGCACTTGCAGGTCAGTCATCAAGGCCATAGGCACCACGGCAAAGGCCTCGTTGACTTCCCACAGGTCCACATCAGCCACCGACCAGCCGGCTTTGGCCAAGGCTTTTTGGGTGGCCCCCACCGGGGCGGTGGCGAACCATTCGGGCTCTTGGGCATGGGTGGCGTGACTGACGATGCGCGCCAGCGGGGTACAGCCCAACTTCTTGGCGGTGCTCTCGCGCATCAGCACCAAGGCAGCAGCCCCGTCGTTGATGGACGAGCTGGACGCGGCGGTGATGGTGCCGTCTTTCTTGAAGGCGGGTTTGAGGCTGGTGATTTTGTCGAGCTTGACTTTGCCGGGACCTTCGTCGATCGAAATCACAGTCTCGCCGGCGCGGCCCTTGACGGTGACCGGCGCAATTTCGGCGGCAAATGCGCCCGAGGCGGTAGCGGCCTTGGCTCGCTCCACACTGGCGGTGGCAAACGCATCTTGCTGGGCGCGGGTGAAGCTGTATTTGGCGGCACAATCTTCCCCAAAGGTGCCCATGCTGCGGCCCGGCTCATACGCGTCTTCCAGGCCATCGAGCATCATGTGGTCAAAGATGCGGTCGTGGCCAATGCGGTAACCACCGCGCGCCTTGGGCAGCAAGTAAGGGGCGTTGGTCATGCTCTCCATGCCACCGGCCACCAACACGTCGTGCGAACCCGCCACCAGCATGTCGTGCGCAAACATGGCCGCGCGCATGCCGGATCCGCACATCTTGGACAAGGTGACCGCACCTGCACTTTTGGGCAAGCCGCCTTTGAAGGCGGCTTGGCGCGCCGGGGCCTGGCCTTGGCCCGCCATCAAACAGTTGCCAAACAACACCTCGGTCACCAGCTCGGGGGGGATGCCCGCACGCGCGACGGCAGCGGCAATGGCGACACCGCCCAAGTCGTGCGCGGCCAGTGACGCGAAATCGCTTTGAAAACTGCCCATGGGGGTGCGCGCTGCACCGACGATGACGATGGGGTCTGACATAAAGATCTCCTGAAAGTTCAAAGTAAAAACCAAGCGCGGGTCAGGCGCCCATGCCACCTCGGGGGTAGCGTTTGAAAGCGTTGCGAAACACATCGACCACTTCGTGGGCACCGTTCATGCTCACGCCCAGGTCTTTGACCAACCCATCGTCAAGGCCGTAAATCCAGCCGTGTACGGTGATTTTTTGACCACGGCTCCAGGCGTCTTGCATGACGTTGGAGAGCGCCACATTGCCCACTTGTTCGATCACATTCATCTCGCACATGACGCGCTCTAGCTCGTCTTGCGGCAAGTGGTTGAGGCGCTGGCGATGGCGCAATCGCACGTCTTGCACATGGCGCAACCAGTTGTCGGCCAAGCCCACACGCGTGCCCCGAGTCGCCGCCAACACACCACCGCACCCGTAATGGCCCACCACCATGATGTGCTCGACCTTGAGGGCGTCCACCGCGTACTGAATCACGGACAAGGCGTTCAAGTCGGAATGCACCACCACGTTGGCCACGTTGCGATGCACAAACACCTCACCAGGATCCAAGCCGGTGATTTGGTTGGCTGGCACACGGCTGTCAGAGCAGCCGATCCACAGGTACTTGGGCGTCTGCTGGTTGGCCAGGCGGCTGAAGTACGCCGGGTTCTCTTGCTGCATGCGTGCAGCCCAGGCGCGGTTGTTGTCAAACAGATGTTGAAGTGAATGGGTCATACGTGCATTGTGCCCAGCAGGCCATGTCCTTAGCAGGTCTCGGCAAACAATTCGCGACCAATCAGCATGCGGCGGATTTCGCTGGTGCCGGCGCCAATTTCGTACAACTTGGCATCGCGCCACAAACGGCCCAGGGGGTAGTCGTTGATGTAGCCGTTGCCACCAAAAATTTGCACGCCCTCGCCCGCCATCCAGGTGGCTTTTTCGGCACACCACAAAATGACCGAGGCGCAGTCTTTGCGCACTTGGCGCACGTGGTCAGTACCCAACAGGTCGAGGTTTTTAGCGACGGTGTAGGCAAACGAGCGACCGGCTTGCAGCACGGTGTACATGTCGGCCACTTTGCCTTGGATGAGTTGGAACTCGCCAATGCTTTGGCCAAACTGCTTGCGGTCGTGGATATAGGGGATCACGTTGTCCATCACCGACTGCATGATGCCCAAGGGGCCACCCGTGAGGACCGCGCGTTCGTAGTCGAGCCCGCTCATGAGCACTTTGGCGCCATTGTTCAAGCCGCCCAGAATGTTGTCGGCGGGCACTTCAACGTTGTGAAACACCAGCTCCCCGGTGTGGCTGCCGCGCATGCCCAGTTTGTCGAGCTTTTGGGCGATGGAGAAACCTTTCATGCCTTTTTCAATCAAGAAGGCCGTCACCCCTCGGGCGCCCAATTCAGGTTCGCTTTTGGCATAGACCACCAAGGTATCGGCATCGGGGCCGTTGGTGATCCACATCTTGTTGCCGTTGAGCAGGTAATACCCCCCCTTGTCCTCGGCTTTGAGCTTCATGCTGATCACATCACTGCCGGCACCGGGCTCTGACATGGCCAATGCGCCCACGTGCTCGCCCGAAATCAGCTTGGGCAAATACTTTTGACGTTGTGCCTCTGTACCGTTGCGCTTGATTTGGTTGACGCACAAGTTGCTGTGCGCGCCGTAGCTCAAACCCACGCTGGCGGAGGCGCGCGAGATTTCTTCCATGGCGATCATGTGGGCCAGGTAGCCCATGTTGGCGCCGCCATATTCTTCGCCCACGGTGATGCCCAGCACACCCAGATCGCCCATCTTGCGCCACAGGTCCATGGGGAATTGGTCGCTGCGGTCGATCTCGGCCGCGCGTGGGGCGATTTCGGCTTGGGCAAAGTCACGCACGGCATCGCGCAAAGCATCGATGTCGTCACCGAGTTGAAAGTTCAGGCCGGGCAAGTTGTGCATGGGCGTCTCCTGCAAAAACATCAATAGGTTTGTTTGACTACCGCGAGGGTCTGCTGCATCAAGGCGCAAGGCGATTCGGTGCCGTCGACATCCAAATGAACCACCTCGGCCGTGGTGATGACGAGCCGCTTGCCAGCGCGCACCACATGGCCACGGGCGCGCAGCTCACCGTCTTTGAAGGCGGCCAAGAAGTTGATCTTGTATTCCACCGTGGCCACCTCCATGCCTTCAGCCACACAGGTGAGCCCGGCGTAGCCAGCTGCAATGTCAGCCAAAGCGCCCATGGCGCCGCCGTGGTAGCCGCCTTGTTGTTGGGTGACGCGCTCGGAGTAGGGCAGCGCAATTTCGACTTCACCAGGCGCCACCGAGACCAGGCGCGCTTGCAGGTGCCGCATCATGCCCTGGCGCACAAAGCTCGTCTCAATACGCTCGCGCAAAGCGGCGCTTGAGCTGGGGGTGTGGGACGTTTCGGTCATGTGCGCGCGGCCTGAATTGTCTTTGGGGCTTTGGCTGCCTTGGTGGGGCTGCCCGCGCTCAGGCCCTGTTTGGCCAGCAAGCTGCGGGCTTCTTTTTCGTGCACTTTGACCTCGTCAAGGTTGGCCTCTAGTTCAGCCATTTGTGCTTCGAGTTGTTGGCGGTGCTCTGCGAGCACCAGCAGGAATTTTTGCAACTGCGGGCCGGTGTCACGCGGGCTGTCGTACATGTCGATCAGCTCTTTGGCTTCGGTCAGCGACAAACCCAGGCGCTTGGCACGCAGGGTGAGTTTCAGGCGCGTGCGGTCGCGGTGGCTGTAAATGCGGTTGCGCCCGCCGGGGCCTGAGCGCTCGGGCTGGAGCAAACCCATGTCTTCGTAGAAGCGGATGGCGCGGGTGGTGAGGTCGAACTCACGCGCCAAATCGCTGATGGAATAGGTGGTGGCCATGGCTGGGGTGCTCTGTTGACGTTTACGTAAACGTCAATTATGACGGGTAAATTAAGGCCCCAGAAAACTCAATGCCAGGGGGGCAGCAATTCTTCTTTCAAGACACGTCGGCGTTGTGCGTAGTCGGGCATGACACTTTGGACTGTGTCCCAAAAGCGCGGGCTGTGGTCCATCACCCGGAGGTGGCTCAGCTCGTGCGCCACCACGTAGTCGATCACCGCCAGTTTGTGGTGCAGCAAGCGCCAGTTGAGTCGTATGGCGCCGTTGGCACTGGCACTGCCCCAACGGGTGGCAGCGCTGCTGAGCGACAAGCGCTGCCACTGAACCCCGAGTTGTGGCGCGAAGTGGTTGAGCCGTTCGGTGAACAACACTTTGGCCTGCCGCATCAGCCAGGCTTGAACCGCGTCTCGGATTTGTTCTGACGTGGCGTGGTGAGGCAGTCCCAGACGCAGGGTGTGCAGGGGCGCGGCTTCTTCAAATTGGGCGCTGCTTTTTTTCAGGGTGGCGCTGGAGTCGAGTAACACCTGGAGTTGATCGCCCAGGTAGGGCAGCACCACGCCGTCGCACCAGTCGATGCGGGCGGCACCCAGTTGCTGTTGGCGCTCGCCCATCTCCACCAATTTGCGGCCAATCCAGTCGGCTTTTTCACGCAGGGCTGACTCCACCTCACCCAAACTGACCCAGCGAGGCGCACTGACCTCCAAACCATCGGGGCCAACGGCCATGCCGATGGTGCGGCGCTTGCTGCGGCGAAAGGCATAGGCAATGTCGGTGTGCCCCAGTTGGATGCGCCGGGTGGCTCGCGGATGGGTGAATTGCGCATGCGGCAGCACTTGCGCCAAAGGCTCGCCCTCGATGCGGGCAACAGGGGGCGGGTTCTGCACCAGCTTGTTGGGTTTGTCTGTCGTTGCAGTGGGTGCGCTCGCCCTCGGGGGAGTCGCAGCGCCAGGCGCAGCGCTGTCAAACAAGTCGAGCACGAGTTGCAAGAAGCGGCTCATGCGTGGATGCTCAAGGCTTGGGGGCGTAAGCCTCGGGGTCGAGGCGGTGCATTTCGGACTCGATCCACTGCTCGACTTCACGCATCAGCTCATCGGCTTCGCGGCCCACACTCGGGATGGGCTTGCCAATCGAGACATCGACCACCCCCGGGTGCTTGATGAAGGCGCGGCGCGGCCAACACTTGGCCGAGGTGATGGCAATGGGAATGACCGGCGCACCGGTGGCCACGGCCAAGCGTGCACCACCGCTTTTGTACTGCCCGCGCTGGCCGCGCGGGATGCGGGTGCCTTCAGGAAACATGGTGACCCAAACGCCTTTGGCCAGCAGCGCTTGCCCCTGCTCCACCACTTTGGCAAAGGCTTTGGCGCGCTGGCTGCGATCGATGTGGATCATGTCGAGCTTGCCAATGGCCCAGCCAAAGAACGGCACATACAACAGCTCTTTTTTGAACACATAGGCCAGTGGGTGCGGCATGATGGCGGGCATCAAAAACGTCTCGTAGGTGGACTGGTGTTTGACCAACAAGATGGCAGGGCTGGTGGCGCCATCGGGCAAATTTTCTTGGCCTTGGATTTGGTAGCGAATGCCCATGATGACGCGGGCCGCATCGATGCTCAAACGCAGCCACCGAGCCGCCCATCGGTAAAGGGTGTCGCCTCGCGCTCCACACAGCGAGGCGATGACGATGAGCGAGGCGCAGGGAATGATGGTCAAGAACATCACCGCCATGTGCAGGGCGGAGCGAAGAAAGGCCATCATGCGCGGCTGCCCGATTTGGATGACGTTTTGCCCAGAGTTTTGCTGGCAGGCTCGGGTTGCAGCAACAACCAGTCGGCAAAGGCGGACACGTCGGTGTGCACCAGGGTGCCGGGTGGAAATTCAGGGGGCAGCGCTTGGCCACGGTATTTTTCGCTCTTGCCCGTGAGCACCAAGTGGGGCATGCACCCAGCGGCGGCACCGGCTTGCAAATCGCGCAAGGTGTCGCCCACCGTTGGCACGCGGGTCAATTCCATGCCGTAGCGTTCGGCGATTTGCTCAAACAAGCCCGGCGCAGGTTTGCGGCAATGGCAGTTGTCATCCGGGCTGTGGGGGCAATAAAACACCGCATCGATGCGCCCACCGGCCGCCGCCAAAAGCTTGTGCATCTTGGCGTGCATGGCGTTGAGGGCGGCCATGTCATACAGACCTCGCCCTAAGCCCGATTGGTTGGTGGCCACCACCACATGCCAGCCCGCGTGGTTGAGTCGGGCAATGGCGTCGAGTACGCCGGGCAGGGGCACCCACTCGTCGGCCGATTTGACGTAGTCGTCACGGTCTTGGTTGATGGTGCCGTCGCGGTCGAAGATGACGAGTTTGGTCTGCATGGTCGGTCGGTGCGTTGGGCGTTGCGTTGGACTTTACTTGAGGCGCCGCGCGCTTTAGCTGGCCAAGCAGGCGAGGTCGGCCACCCGGTTCATGGCCAAGTGCAAGCTCTTGAGCAAGCCTTGGCGGTTGAGGCGCAAGTCCATTTGCTCAGCGTTGACCATGACGCCATCAAAGAAGGCATCCACGGGTTCCCGCAGAGCGGCCAGGGTTTGCAGCGAGGCGGTGTAGTCTCCCGCCTCAAACTGGGTTTGGGCCAATGGCGTGATCTGTTGCATGGCGGTGTAGAGGGCTTTTTCGGCAGGCTCTTGCAACAAGATCTCACTGACGTGGGCGTCGACTTCTTGTGCTTTCTTCAAGATGTTGCCAATGCGTTTGTTGGCAGCGGCCAAGGCAGCGGCTTCGGGCAAGGCGGCGAAGGCGCGCACGGCGGTGAGGCGGTGACTGACGTCGCTCAGGCGCTGCGGGTGCAGGGCCAACACGGCCTCGACTTCTTGCGCGCTATAGCCTTGCTCGCGCAAGCTGCCAGAAAGACGGTCGTAGATGAAAGCGGTCAAGGCCACCGAAGGGTCGGAGATGAGACCTCCAAAGGCAGGCACAGCTTGCGCGATGACGTCTTGCAAGCCCAACGGCACGTTGGCCTCGCGGAGCATGCGGACCAGCCCTAAGGCATGACGGCGCAGCGCAAACGGGTCTTTGTCGCCGGTGGGCAAGTTGCCAATGCCAAACATGCCCACCAGGGTTTCGAGTTTGTCGGCCAAGGCCACCACCAGACCGACTGGGTTGCGCGGCAGCGCATCACCTGCAAAGCGGGGTTTGTAGTGGTCTTCGATGGCTTGGGCCACATCGTCGCCCAAGCCATCGTGGCGGGCGTAGTAGCCGCCCATGATGCCTTGCAGCTCGGGGAACTCGCCCACCATGTCGGTCAGCAAGTCAGTCTTGGCCAACAAGGCCGCGCTGTCAACGGCCTGGATGAAAGCCGCGCCGCCCAAGGCTGCGTTATTTTGCGTGAGCAACTGGGCCATGCCGAGCGCGATGGCACGCACGCGCTCGGTGCGTTCGCCTTGGGTGCCGAGTTTGTTGTGATAGACGACTTTGCCTAAGCCTTCGACGCGCGAGGCTAAGGTTTTTTTGCGGTCTTGGTCGAAGAAGAATTTGGCATCGGCCAAGCGCGGGCGCACCACGCGTTCGTTGCCCCCAATGACGGCGGATGCGTCATCGGGTGTGATGTTGCTGACCACCAAGAACTGGTGAGTCAACTTGCCCGAGGCGTCGAGCAGGGGGAAGTATTTTTGGTTGGCCTTCATGGTCAAGATGAGGCACTCTTGCGGCACGTCGAGGAATTGTTTTTCGAATTCGCAGATGAGCACGTTGGGACGCTCGACCAAGGCAGTGACTTCGTCCAGCAAGGCCGCGTCGTCGATGGCGCGGACACCACCGCCCACTTGGGCCGCAGCGGCTTGGAGTTGGCGGGCAATCTCATCACGACGCTCGACGAAGCTGGCAATGACGGCACCGTCTTGCGCCAAGGTGGCGGCGTAATGGTCAGCGTCTTGAAACACCACGGGGGACACCCGGGCTTCAAAGCGGTGGCCTTGGGTGCTGTTACCAGCGGTCAGGCCGAGCGCTTTGACGGGTACCACGGTACTGCCGTGCAATGCCACCAAGCTGTGGGCGGGGCGCACAAATTTGACGCTGCTCCAGCCCGGCAATTCGCAGTCGGACTCGAGCTGGTAGCTCATGACTTTGGGAATGGGCAGTTTGGCAATGGCTTCGTCCAAGGCTTTTTGCAGGCCTTGGGCCAAGCTGGCACCGTGGGCCACGCTGTCGTAGAACAGCGCCTCGGCTTTGCCGTCAGGCGCACGTTTGAGTTGCGCCACAGCTTCGGGGCCTGCGCCAATGGCTTGTAGTTTTTTGAGCAAGGCGGGGGTGGGGGTGCCACTCGCGTCCAAGCCCACGGCGACTGGCATGAGTTTTTGTTGCACCGCACGGTCGGCAGCTTGTGCCACCACGTGGGTGATGTGCGCGGCCAGTCGACGCGGCGAGGCAAAGGGCGTGACGCTGGCGTCGGCGGTGGTGAGGCCTTGCGCTTGGAGCTGCTCAAACAAAATGTTGGCGAAGGCGTCGCCCAGCTTTTGCAGGGCTTTGGGAGGCAACTCTTCGACGAAGAGTTCGATCAGGAGGTTGTGGGTGCTCATGGTCAGGCGGCTTTCTTAGGCATGTGGGCCACCCATTCGCGCGGGGCCATGGGGAAACCCAAACGCTCGCGGCTGTCGTAATAGCTTTGCGCCACGGCGCGGGCCAGGTTGCGGATTCGGCCAATGTAGGCGGCGCGCTCGGTGACGCTGATGGCGCCCCGGGCATCAAGCAGGTTGAAGGTGTGGGCCGCTTTGAGGACTTGCTCGTAAGCGGGCAAGGCGAGTTGCTCGGTCATCAGGTGCTGCGCTTGCTTTTCGTGCGCCCCGAAGGCCGTGAACAAGAACTCGGCGTCGCTGTGTTCAAAGTTGTAGGTGGATTGCTCGACTTCGTTTTGTTTGTAGACGTCGCCGTAGCTCAAGCCGTCGGTCCAGGTGAGGTTGTAGACGTTATCGACGCCTTGCAGGTACATGGCCAGACGCTCTAGGCCATAGGTGATTTCTCCGGTGATGGGTTGGCAGTCAATGCCACCCACTTGCTGGAAGTAGGTGAACTGGGTGACTTCCATGCCATTGAGCCACACCTCCCAGCCCAAACCCCAGGCGCCGAGGGTTGGGTTCTCCCAATCGTCTTCGACAAAGCGGATGTCGTTTTTCTTCAAGTCAAAGCCCAGGGCTTCGAGTGACCCCAGATACAGCTCCAAGATGTTGCTGGGCGCGGGCTTCAAGACCACTTGGTATTGGTAGTAGTGCTGCAAGCGGTTGGGGTTCTCACCATAGCGGCCATCTTTGGGACGGCGGCTGGGTTGCACATAGGCGGCTTTCCAAGGCTCTGGCCCGAGGGCGCGCAAGAAGGTGGCGGTGTGCGAGGTGCCGGCACCGACCTCCATGTCGTAGGGCTGGAGCAAGGCGCAGCCTTGCTCGGCCCAGTAGGTCTGGAGCTTGAGGATGATCTGTTGAAAAGTCAGCATGCAACAAAAGCCGACCGTGGGCCAGCAAGTTAGGGGTGCAGGTCAAAACGCCTGCCAACCCTTGATTTTACGGGGCGAAGCACTAGGTTTTGTGGCCGACAGCATGACGGGTTGTGCGCGTTCGCCAAGCGACGTAGCCCAACACCATCGCAGCGCACAAGGCCAAGGGCCACAAGCCAAAGACGGATACCCAGCGGGCATAGGGCGTGGGCGGGCCGTCGACGCCTTGAACCTGCGCGGTAAGCGCGCCTTGAACACCACTGGGCAAGCGGTGGGTGACCACGCCCTGGGCGTTGATGATGGCGGTGGCGCCCGTATTGGTCGCACGCAGCATGGGGCGCCCGAGCTCCAGGGTGCGCATGCGCGAGATGTTCAAGTGCTGGTCGATGGCGACGGTGTCTCCAAACCAAGCGATGTTGCTGAGGTTGACCAACACGGTGGGCGACGTGGCAGGGTTGGCAAAGCTTTGTGCCAGCTCTTCGCCAAACAGGTCTTCGTAGCAGACGTTGGGGGCGATGCGCTCACCACGCCACAGCAGCGGCGGTTGCGACACAGCGCCCCGAGAAAAATCACCCAAAGGAATGTGCATGAGATCTACAAACCAGCGAAACATGGGGGGGACAAACTCGCCAAAGGGCACCAAGTGGTGTTTGTCGTAGCGGTACAACGCGTTGGCCTGGCCAGGCAACAGGGCCAGCGCCGAGTTGGTGTAGCGCAATGGGCCTTCACCATTGCGCGTGCGCAGAGGCAAACCCACCAAGGCAGCCTGCTGGCCGTGGGCAAACCGTTGTTGCAAGATCGACCAATAGCCGTCGGGCAAAAACTCAGGCAGCAAGGGCACGGCGGTTTCGGGCGTGACGATGAGGTCAGCCGTGTTGTTCAGCATAGCCTCTTGGTAATCGTGCAGCGCCATGCTCACACCGGCGCCAAATTTCAGATCTTGTGGCACATTGCCTTGTAGCAAAGTGACGGTCAATGCCGGCTTTGAGGGGCCGGCTTGAAGGGGGGGGCGCAGCAAGGGAGAGGTGACCCACGTCACGCCCATCACGCCGATCGCCAGCAGTCCAGGCCAACCGCCGAGGTCACGCCAGCGCAGTGACGTGACGCCTTTTTGTGTCCAGCACGCGGCCCCCCACATGGCGAACCCTGCACTGAGGGCACTCAGTCCATAGACTCCGACCCAAGGCGCCCATTCGCGCAGCATGCTGTCCACATGCGCGTAACCGCCAGCCGCCCACGGAAAACCGGTCCACAAGGTGCCACGCAGCAATTCGGCCAAGAGCCATACCGAAGAGAACGCGAGGGCTCGCTGCATGATGCTGTCATTTAGCGCACACAGGCGGTGGTAGGCCCAACTCGCACTGGCGTAAAGGAGTGACAAGCCCGCCGCCAAGAGGAAGACCGCCAATGCGGCCAAGATGGCGGGTAGTCCGCCGTAGTGGTGCATGGAAATGTAGAGCCACCAGATGCTGGCGACTAACCAAGCGGTGGCGAACCACCAGCCGGCCCAAAAAGCCTGCTTGGCACTGGCACAACGCAGGAGCACCAGCGCAAACCCCGCCATGCTGATGAACTGCAACCCGCCGCAGGCCTGCCCTTGCCAGTCCCCCGCAAATGGCCAAGCCATGGCCAACGCTTGGACGGCGCCGAGAACGATCAGACCGACCACCCAGCGCAGGTGCTCAGGGGTGCAGCGCAGCCTCAAGTCCATGCGTGTCAGGGCTTGGCTTCTTTGTGGGGCGCGGGGTAGACCTTGAACCACTTCACGGCGCCTGCTTTGGTGTGTAGCACCTCAAAGCGCAGTTGCATCCAGTCGAAGTGTTCGCCACGGCGTGGCACATGGCCCATCTCATGGGCAATGAAGCCGCCAATGGTGTCGAATTTGTTGTCTTCACCCGTCTCCTCATCATGCCGAGGCGCAACGTCAAAGGCTTCGGTGACGCGCTCAATGGACGTGTCTCCGCTGACGCGGTAGGTGCGATCAGCCAATGCGAAGATGTCGCCGGCGTCTTCGGCTTGGTCGAACTCGTCTTCAATGTCTCCTACGATTTGTTCCAACACATCTTCGATGGTGATGAGGCCAGCGATGCGACCAAACTCATCGACCACCAAAGCCATGTGGTTGCGGGTATTGCGAAACTCACGTAACAAATCGTTGAGTCCCTTGCTCTCGGGCACAAACACAGGGGGCCGCAGCAGGGTCCGCACATTCAAGGAGGGGGAACGCTGGAGCTTGAGCAAGTCCTTGGCCAACAGGATGCCCACCATGTTGTCGCGATCATTTTCAAAGACAGGAAATCGTGAGTGCCCGGTGTCGATGACTTGGTGCAAACTGTCGTCCAATGTGGCGTCAATGTCGATCAAGTCCATGCGCGGCGCGGCGACCATCACGTCGCCTGCGGTCAAGTCGGCCATGCGCAACACACCTTCGAGCATGACGCGGCTTTCGGCACCAATCACGTGGTTATCTTCTGCATCGGACAAAGCGTCCATCAGTTCTTCGCGCGAATCAGGGCCGGGGTGAATGAATTCAATCAGTCGCTGCCAGTAACTGCGTTTGTCAACTGGCGCTATGTCTCGGTAATGCGGATCGGTCACTGTGGTGCGGCAGACTGCCGCGAGAGTCGGTAAGGCTCAAGCATAGCCCAAGCAGATGACGTGTTACTCAGCCGATTGATGTCGGCTTTTGCGCACACCTTGGCGAATTTCCTGTACTTTGGACAAGAAGTCCCAAAATCTTTTGGCATCCTCTTTGATGCTGTAGTTGGCTTTCGCATATTGATCGACCACCAGTTCGGTCACACGGCTGTCCAAGTCGCGCTTGGGCAAACGCAAATAGGCTTCGGTTTCTGACCCATCTCGTTCTAGTGTCGCGCCGCTTTTCCTTGCGATTCGGATCATGGGCGCGTTCTCGCTCAAGGCGTGGATGTAGATTTCCGAAACTTTTTCATTGCGTGCGTGAATGACGGCACGCTCAAAGAGTCGAGCACCATAACCCCTCCCACGCGCATAAGCCAAAACAGACACCCCAAATTCAGCGCTGGATGCACGACCAGAGACTTCCATCAGTGCCAAATGTGCCATGGCCACGATTTCTAGGTTGCGGTTGAAGATGCCGTAAATTTCATCTCGTTCAAAGTGTAGGCCCTCGATGTAACGCGAGATGTGCTCGTCATTGGCTGCGTAGCCAAAGCGCAAATAACGGTCATGAGCAGACAGTGCAAGTAAATGCCGCCTAATCGCGGGCAAATGCTCAGGGCTTAACGGGCAAATAGGGATCAACACACCCTCCGTGTCCGGCTTGTAGTCTTGAGGACAACCGGTTAAACGCAACAAGTGACGGCCCGCCTCTACGGTCGTACGAGCCAATGTATGTGCTAATGTCATTGCGTCATTCTA
>CAITHK010000187.1 GCA_903892175.1 uncultured Burkholderiales bacterium
ACCATCAGCAGCGGGATCGAGCGCATGCCGTTCACATAAACCACCGCAGGCGTCGCCAACCACTTGTTGCCCGACAAGCGCATGAGCGCGAGCAAGGTGCCAAACAGCACACCGCCAAGGGTGGCGACGATGGTGAGCTCCACGCTGAAAAACAAGCCCTTTGAGACAAACTTGCTCAGGATGTCCCAGTCCAAAAACGAGAGGTCCAGGCTGCCCATGGTCAGTGCCCCCCGCCGGACGACGTGGCCACAGTGAGCCCCGGAATTTGCAGGCGTCGCTCGACCAGCGCCATCACACGGTTCACCGCAAAGGCCGAGGCCGCATACAGCGCCGTCACGGCCAAGTACACCTCCACACCGCGCGAGGTTTCTTCTTGCACTTGCATGGCGTACATGGTGAGCTCAGCAATCGAGACCGCAAAAGCCACCGAAGAATTTTTCAGCAGGTTCATCGACTCGCTGGTCAGCGGCGGCCAGATGATGCGAAACGCCATGGGCAAGAGGATGTAGCGGTAGGTCTGCCACGTGGTCAGCCCCATCGCCATGGCTGCATAGCGCTGCCCACGCGGCAAGGCTTGTATACCTGCACGCACTTGCTCGGCAATGCGCGCCGAGGTGAAAAACCCAAGCCCCACCACCACCAAAGCAAAGCCCGGCACTTGCTGCATGGCCGGAAAAACTTTGGGCAGCACGAAGTACCAGAGAAAAATTTGAACCAACAGCGGGATGTTGCGAAACAACTCCACCCACACATTGGCAGCACGTATCAGGCTGCGGTTGAGCGCGTGGTCGGGCGGCAAGGTGCGCAAGGTGCCCATCAGCGCCCCCACCACCATGGCCACCAGCCAAGCGCTGCCTGCCACCGACAGCGTCCACCCCCAAGCGTCAAACATCCACTCGAGATAGGTGCGCCCCCCGCCGTCGTCTTCTAAAAAAACCTGCCAATCAAGTGCCATAGGTTTGCCTTGTCAATCGAAGATGGGGCGAAGCGGGAGGGTGCAGTGGATGGACGCAGTGGTGTCGATGCGCGTGACTTACTTCTTGGCGTACTCTTCGACCGGCTTGTCGTTCAAGTTGGCCCAAGCGGCTTTGTTGGCATCGCTGGCAGGCATGCTCATACGGATGTTCTTAGGTGGGATAGGTTGCACAAACCACTTGTCGTAGAGCTTGGCGAGATCGCCCGATTTGGCCATCGCGCCGATGGTGTCATCCGCCAGTTTTTTGAACGCGGGATCGTCCTTGCGCAGCATGATGGCGATGGGCTCCACACTCAACACCTCACCCACAATTTTGAAATCTGCAGGGGACTTGCTGTTGGCGATGTTGCCCGCCAAGATTTGGCCATCCATCACAAACGCGTCGGCTCGGCCGGACTCCAACAGCAAGAAGCTGTCGGCGTGGTCTTTGCCAAACACTTCCTTGAAGTCCACGCCTGTGGCTCGCTCGTTTTTGCGCAGCAACTGCACCGAGGTGGTACCAGTGGTGGTGGCCACGTTTTTGCCATTCAACTGGCCAATGGCAGTGATGCCAGAGTTGGCACGCACTGCAATGCGCACTTCCTCCACGTAAGTGGTGAAGGCAAAGGCCACGTCTTTTTGACGCGCCAAGTTGTTGGTGGTGGAGCCACACTCAATGTCGACCGTGCCGTTTTGCACCAAAGGCAAACGGTTTTGCGAGGTCACGGGCAGGTACTTGATCTCGAGCTTTTTGCCAACGGCTTTTTCGAGGTTGTCCAGGATGCGTTGGCAAATTTCGACGTGGTAACCCACGTACTTGCCGTCGCCCAAGGTGTACGACAAAGCGCCTGACGAGTCACGCACACCCATGGTCACACTGCCAGAGGCTTTGACTTTGGCGATGGTGTCATTGGCTTGTGCCTGCGCGCCACCAGCCACCAAAGTGGCCAGGGCGAGGGTGAATAACTGCTTTTTCATGAGTTGCTCCAGTTCAAAGTAACGACAAGTAATTTTGTCATTCTAGAGACAACCTGGGCGCTTCAAGCGCCCTGAGGCTTTCAAATCAGAATGGGTTGGCCAAGGCCTTGCGCTTCCACATTTGCCATGGGCGGTCCAAATGCTGGTCGTTCATGTCCGAGGTGGCTTGGGCTTCGGCATCGGTCAAGAAAGTGATCTCACCCAATGGCGCAGCCAGGGACTGCAAGCGCGCATTGTTCTCGGTATAAATGCCTCGGTACACAGTTTGTTTGATCGAGCTGCCCACCGTCACGCTGCCGTGGCCGCGCATGAGCGCCACGCTGGCTTGGCCCAGGCACTGGGCCAGCGATACACCCAAAGCTTGGTTGCGAATCAGCAGGTCCGAAGTTTCGCCAGCGCTGTGGCGAATTTCGTAGACCGGAGTCACCGCACCCAAGAAACCACTCATGTGGCAAATCGGACGCAAACGCGCACCCGTCACACCAAACGGAATCACCGCAGGGGAATGGCTGTGGATGATGGACATCACGTCTGGACGGGCCCGGAAAATTTCGCTGTGGATGTAGCGTTCGACATAGGTGTGTCGACCTTGCGCGTCATGCACCACACCGTCCAAGTCAACGGACACCAAGTCTTCAAGGGTCACCAACGCAGGCGCCATGCTGCGGGCGATGAAAAAGCGCTCAGGGTTGCTGGGGTCGCGCACGCTGATGTGGCCAAAGCCATCGAGCACGCCTTCGTTGACCAAAATGTGGTTAGCCACGACCAAATCAGACAAAACTTCCGAAACCATTTGATATCCTCCAAAAGATGTGTCAATCGTACTGGTTGCACGCTTTCAAGACAGCCCCCAAGGAGACAAGGTGTTGCGTAGTTATTTAAGAATTGTGTGTGCGTGGATGTGCAGTGGCTTGCTGGGGCTTGCCAGCGCTCAAAGCTTTCCCACCAAGCCCATCCAGGTGATCGTGCCGGTGGCCGCAGGCGGAGGCACCGATTTGTTGGCACGCACCCTGGGTCAAAAAGTTGGCGAAGAATTAGGGCAAAACCTGATCGTGGAAAACCGCATCGGTGCAGGCGGCAACATTGGGGTGGAAATGGTGGCGCGTGCCAAACCCGATGGCTACACCTTGTTGGTCTCCCCCGCCACCATTGCCACCAATGTGGCGGTGTACAACAAGCTGCCTTACGACTTGTTGAAAGACTTGCAAACCGTGACCTTGATTGGTCAAACCGGCGTGGTGCTGGTGGTGCACCCCTCCGTCAAAGCCAACACCCTGCGCGAGTTTGTCGACTTGGCCAAAGCGCACCCAGGTGAGCTGAACTTTGGCTCCGCCGGTTTGGGCAGCCCACAACACTTCCACGCGGAGCTCTTCAACCAACTGGCAGGCACCAAGACCAACCACATTCCCTACAAGGGCCAATCGCAATCGATGACCGATTTGGTGGGGGGGCAGCTGACCTACATGCTCAGCCCTTTGCAAAACGCCTTGCCTTACATCCAGCAAGGCCGCATCCGTGCTCTGGCTGTTGCCTTCCCCCAACGCTATCCGGCCTTGCCCAATGTGCCCACGATGTTGGAGTCAGGCTACAAAGGCGCTGATTTCTCCAACTGGTTTGCGGTCTATGCGCCGGCCAATACGCCTCCTGCGGTGATCAAAAAACTCAATGCGGCCTTTGTCAAAGTGGGCAAAACCCCAGAGATGAAAGCCAAGTTCGACAAACTGGGGTTCGAGGCCTTCTTCACCACCCCCGAAGGCGGCACCGACTTCATGCGCGCCGAACTCGTGCGCTGGGCCCGCGTGGCGGCCTATGCGGGCATCAAGGCAGAGTGACTCTGAGCTTTGCGCTTTTTCCAACACCACAGGCCGCAATTGCGGCCTTTGTTGTTGAAAGACTCTAGGTCTTAAATCTTGAATGCCTCCAGTGACTCTGGGGCAAACAACTCCTGCACGTCGAGCTTGCGCGGCGACAAGCCTTGCTCATGGTGGTAGCGCGTGAAGGTGTCCAGCGTTTTGATGTTTTTCTCCAAGCCGTAAGGCCACCAGTCGTCGCCAAATTCGCGCTGGGTTTCGTCCACGTAAGCGGACAACCAAGGCAGCATGGCCTTCAAGGCCGCAGTGTCCTTCAAGTCTTCGTAGGTGTGGCGCTGCGCTTCGATGAAGGCCTTGGTCAAGGACTGGGCAATCCAGCGGTTGGCTTCGTACACCTCACGGCGCATCACCACGGTGTGCATGATCGGGAAGATGCCCGTCTCGCGGTAGTAGCGGCGTTCCACCTCAGGGTAGTCCTCAAACAAGCGTTTGACCTTGCCGTCGCCCTTCAAAAACGACGAAGGCATGCGCGCGGTGTAGAGCGCGTCCAACTCACCGTCGTACAACATTTGCGACAAAGTTTGGTGCGGCGCGATGGGGCTGACCTGGATGTTGGGTGGCAAGGCCAGCTTCATCTTCTCAATGCGGCCCACCTCTTCTTCGCCACCATACAAATAGGGCTGCGCGTCAACTGGCACGTTGTAGTGATCGGACAAGATGCCCCGAATCCACACCGGGGCCGTCATTTGGTATTCGGGGCTGGCAATGCGCTTGCCAATCAGATCTTTGGGCTCACGGATGCCGCTGTTGGCGTTGACATAAATGCACGAGTGGCGGAAAAAACGCGAGGGGAAAATCGGCAGCGCCACAAACGGCCGCTCGGGCTTGGACAAGGTGACGCAGTATGACGACAGCGACATCTCGGAGATATCGAACTCACGAAAACGGGCCATGCGAAAGAAGGTTTCTTCCACCGGCAAGTTCAGGTAGTTCAGGTCGATGCCATCCACCTTGACCGTGCCGTCCATCAAGGCACGGGTGCGGTCGTAGTTCCAGCACGCAAAAGTCAAATTCAATTTACTCATCTTCATTCCTGTTTCAAATTGGCGTTTTGAACCGCCTTGCCCAGACGTTCAATTTCTTCGTTCATGGCACGGCTCAGTTCGGCCGGGCTGCCTCCAACGGCTTCAATGCCTGCGTTGCTTAGCAGCAGCACCACATCGGGCAGTTTGGCTATGGCGGTCATCTCGGCGCTGATGCGGTCAATCGCCGCTTGTGGGGTGCCGGTCGACGCAAACACCGTCACGATGGGCGCGAAGTCAAAGCCTGGGATCAACTCGGCAATGGCAGGCACCTGAGGTTCTTGGGCTGAACGCTTGGCCGCGTTGTTGCCCACCAAACGCACTTGGTTGTTTTTGACAAACCCCGACAAAGACGGCAGGGCTGAAAACAACATGTCCACCTGTCCGCCAATCAAGGCCGGCACCGACTGGCCTGTGCCCTTGAACGGCACGTGCACGATGTCCAAGCCCAAGGCCGACTTGAAGGCTTCCATGGTCAGGTGGTGGGTGCTGCCAATGCCCGACGAACCATAGGTCAACACACCAGGCTTGGCTTTGGCCAAGGCAATCAGTTCACGCAAGTTGTTGGCCGGGGTTTTGGGGTTGAGTGCCAAATACAAAGGGGCACGCGCGGCCAAAGACACCGTCACAAAGTCACGTTTGTAGTCGTAGCTCAGGTTCTTGTGGATCACCGGGTTGATCGAGAAGGTGGACCCATCGGTCACCATGAAGGTGTAGCCATCTTTGGGGGCCGTGGCCATGGCTTGTGCGGCCACCATGCCGTTGGCACCGGGCTTGTTGTCGACCACCACGGCTTGTCCCAAACGTTCGGTCAATTTCTGGGCATACACACGGGCCACGGTGTCAGGCAAACCGCCTGCGGCGTGCGTGATGATGAATTTGATCGGCTTGTTGGGATAGGCCTGAGCTTGGGCCCATGCTGCGGGCGCCAGCATTGCCATACAGGGCACAGCGATCAAGCCAGCCAGCAAAGTCTTTCGACGCGCAAGGGAGAGAGGGTTCATGAAGGTCTCCAAAAAATATTCAAATCAATCCAGATCAGCGGCTTCTAGCAGCGACACTGGGTCGCCGTAGAAA
This sequence comes from uncultured Burkholderiales bacterium, assembly GCA_903892175.1. Classification (GTDB taxonomy): domain Bacteria; phylum Pseudomonadota; class Gammaproteobacteria; order Burkholderiales; family Burkholderiaceae_C; genus Limnohabitans. Next base: position 5,904 of record CAITHK010000187.1, read on the forward strand.
CTGGCAGCACGCACGACCTCAGGGTCTCGCAACGCGCACAAAAAACCTTGGTCAATGAGGGTGTGCTCACCTGCTTTGACCGTGGCGTCGAGTATCACCAGATCTTGGTGGACCGGGGGCTCTTCCCAGTCCGGCATGTGACGCCGAATCCAATCGCTGGGCTTTGCCAGGTCAATGCCAAAGTGCAAAGCACCAGGCGCATTCGATCCAGCAGGATAAATGTGGTGACGCGGTGCTTGGGGGTTAAAACCACAACCGCCCCCTTCAATCAATTTGCCACCGATCAACATCTCCCGCAGCAGCACAGCCTCGCGCGACTTGCCCCGCACTTCGGTGACAAATCGGTCCTTGAACACCACGGCAATGTCCTCAGAAAATGCTTGATCAAAACCAATCGCGCCTTGCGGATAAAGCACCCCGTCAATGGCAATTTCTGCGTGGGTGTCGTTTTTCATCGCCGTACTGTCCCAGAAATTTGGACCGTGGGTGGGCAAGTAATGCACATAACAACCCGGCTCATCTGCCTTCATTTTTCCGCGCCAGCGGTTGCCCGCAAACATGGCGTCGCGCATCGCCGCGGTGTACGGAATGCGCAAATCGGAACCCCGCGCATCGGTGAATTGCAACTCAAAGTCTTGGTGACGTGGAAAGCGTTTTTCAGTGGCTCGGATGATTTCACCCACCAAATCCACGGGGAAGCGCGCTTGTGCGCTGTGCAGCAAATCAAGATCGCGAAAGTAGGTGATCTTCACCCAACGCTGTCCTGCCTTGCGCTGCGCGACATTGAACGGATCTTCGATGGAGCAAAACCAAGTGGACACCACAAACTGAGCCGAAGCGATCAAGGGCTTGACCTCATCGGGCACGCTAGCCAAGCGGGTGTGGGGCGCCATGTAGAGGTTAAAAGCGGCACCACGCGATTGACACAGTCCCTGAATCGCCTGAATCACCGCAGGGTCAAGCAATGGGTCGACCAGCATCAGCAAGCGTTCACCGGGCTTGACCGCAAAGACTTGAAAGAAGTTGTCCAGCGCTTGGAAGTACTGGCTCGTCCCCACTGTCTTGGCGGGTAACTGGGGGGCTTTTCCGTTGAACTGCATGGTCAAGGTCTCCAAGATCAATCGACTTTGGCTCCGCTGTCGCGTACCAATTTGGCCCACATGGGGAACTCGCGGGTGATGTGCGCTGCATGCTCTTGCGGCGTACCTGCAATGGGCTCTGCACCGCGCGCACGCAAGCGCTCCATCACTTCAGGATCCGCCAACGCACGGTTGAGCGCGGCGTTGAATTTCTCCACCACCATGACGGGGGTTCCGATGGGCGCATAGATGCCATCGCTGGCCACCAAGTCAAAACCCTTGAGTCCTGATTCATCCAAGGTCGGCAAATCGGGCAAGCTGGGCACGCGTTGCTTGGACGTGACGGCAAGTGCACGCAACTTACCGGCCCGCACCTGTGGCATCAAGTTTGCTGTGAGGTCAATCATGATTTGCACATCGCCACTCAACAAACCCGTCAACGCAGGGCCACCTCCTTTGTAGGGAATGTGTTGAATGTCCACATCGGCCATTCGCCTGAAAGACTCGCCCGCCATGTGTGAGGTGGTGCCGTTGCCAGCGGATGCAAACGACACTTTGTTGGGATTGGCCTTCAAATAAGCCACCAATTGTTGGATGTTGTTGACAGGCAAAGCTGGACTCACCACCAACACAGCGGGGATGTAACTCATACGGCCCAATGCCACGAAGTCACGCAGCTCAAACCCAGTACGCGTATACAGCGCATGGTTGATGCCGTGGGTGCCATTGGTGCCGTATAGCAAGGTGTAGCCATCGGGCGCAGCGCGCGCCACTTGCTCGCTGCCCAAATTACCGCCTGCACCAGGCTTGTTGTCAATCACAATGCTTTGGCCCAACAACTCTGCGACTTTCGGCAACACGATGCGCGCCAAATTGTCTGCACCTCCGGCAGGCGGGAACGGCACGATCAGCCGAATCGGGCGAGAGGGGTAGCTTTGAGCCCAGGACACCGCAGGCAGGAAGGCCAATACAGAGAAAACGGCGCAAGCAAAGCGTCGGTTCATAGAAATGTCCTCAAAAGTGTGTCGATCAAACCGGCGTCGCTTCGAAGTCTCGCCAATCGGTTTCTTTAGGCACCACGCCTTGGTAAGAGCATACCGTTGAAGGGATGCGCGATTCGCCCACGCCAATCGGAGCCTCTCCTTTGGCAAAGCGCTGCACGGCATCCAACATCTGGCGGCGGAACTCGACAATCGCCAAGTCACTCGCGCCCAAGCGGTCGTGCGTTCGGTCTGCAATGGGGCCCATGGTGACCCACATGGCCATGTCTTGGTTCGGAATGCCGCGTATGCCGGTGAAGTTGCCCGCCTTCATGGCTTGGCGGTCTTGCAAGAAATGGTTGCTCACATTGCGCAGGGGTTTGAACTGCACATCCAGATCCACCCCCACTTGGGCACTCAAAAACTGCCGCCAAGTTGCCGTCTCTGGGGTGGTGGCTGGGTTGCCCCAAGCAATGAAATGGAACGCAGTGTGCGTGTCGTCGATGGCAGTGTTGATGTTGGCCACGTTGTACAGGTTGTTGGGCGGAATCAAGGCCGATGCGGGAGCCACAAACACGGTGGAGCGCACGTACTCGTGCGTGGCTGCGTTGTGAATCGGACGGCGAATGGCAGCGTACCGAAAGCCATACGCGTCGCGTTGGGTTTGCATGCGTGGCGCTTTGTCGGTCGAAGGACGCAGCCAGTTGGTGTCGGTGGCTTGGGCCCCACTCACCCGGGCAGGCACCATGTCTGAGGAGTGCAGGCTGGAGCTGTGCGCCGAGTCGATTTGACCTTCCAAGATTTGCGCCCAATTGCACGGAATGATGATCTTGGCAATCGACACCCGCACGTCTTGGGTAGGCGCCCAAGGCGGGGGCGTGAATTCGGTCAGGGTGTCTGCTGGGCCCATATAGGCCCAAACGAATCCACCCCACTCCTTCGTGGGATAGGCCGTGTGCTTGACCTTGCCCGCCATGCCGCTGGCCACGGGCTCCGAACTCATTTCCACCACGTTGCCGGCCACGTCCATCTTCCAGCCGTGGTAGAGGCAGCGCAGGCCGCAGTTCTCGTTACGGCCGTAGACCAAGGACGCGCGTCGGTGTGGGCAATATTCATCCATCACCCCCACGCGGCCTTCGGTGTCGCGAAATACCACCAAGTCTTCACCCAGCACGCGGGCACGAATGGGTGTGCCATCGGGCTCGCTCACCTCTTCCAGCAAACACACGGCTTGCCAGTGACGTCGCATCAACTGGCCCATGGGTGCGTGGCCTTCAACGCGGCACAACAAGTCGTTTTCTTCAGGGGTCAGCATGGTCGTCCTCTTGGGGTTTGGAGTGGCTTGCCTTCAAAAGTTGGCTCAGAAGGTTGCCTTGAAAAGCTTAGGCGGCTAAGATTATCACATGCAAGAAACCTCTACCTCCGACACTTGGATGCCCTTGCGTGTTGCACGCAAACAATCTGTGGCACAAGACATCGTCTTGTTCGAACTCACCCATCCTGACGCAAAGCCTTTGCCTGAATTCACCCCTGGCGCGCACATCACCGTGCAAGTGCCCAACGGCATGCGCCGCAGCTACTCGCTGTGCAGTCTGCCCAGTGACACCCACAGCTGGCACATCGCCGTCAAGCGCGATGCACGGGGGCGAGGCGGCTCGTGCAGCATGGTCGACACCGTGCAAGAAGGCGACCTGCTGCCCACCTTGCCCTGGGCCAATTTGTTTGCACTGCAAGACAACGCAGCGTCTTATATTTTTGTGGCAGGCGGCATTGGCATCACGCCCATCTTGTCGATGGTTCGGCACTTGTTGGGTCAAGGCCAAGACAACTTCAAGCTCTACTACTGCAGCCGCGACGCAGCCAGCACCGCGTTCATGCAAGAGCTCAGCGCCCCTGAATTGGCGGGCAAAGTGCACATCCACCACGACTACGGCGACTTGGCCCAAGCCTTTGATTTTTGGCCCGTGTTCGAGCGCCCTCAAAACGCCCATGTGTATTGCTGCGGCCCCACAGGCCTGATGGACAGCGTGCGTGACATGACAGGCCACTGGCCCACAGAGCGTATCCATTTCGAAAGTTTTGGCGCTGCGCAAACCGCCTTCGCCGACAACAGCGCCTTCGATGTGGTGCTGAACAAGTCGGGCGAGCGTGTGCAGGTGCCCGCCAACCTGTCGATCTTGGATGCCCTGCGCGCTTGCGGGCACTCGGTGTCGAGTTCGTGTGAGAGTGGCACCTGCGGCTCGTGTCGCACCGGTTTGTTGGCTGGCCAGGCCGAGCACCGCGACCTGGTGTTGCGCCCCGACGAGCAGGCCCGGCACATCATGGTGTGCGTGTCACGCGCCCGCACGCCTGAACTGGTGCTCGACCTGTGAGCGCGCCTCGACTGCGCCTAGGCGTCGCGGGCTTGGGCCGCGCCTTCACCCTCATGCTGCCCACGCTGGCCAACGACCCGCGCATTCAATTGGTCTGTGCCACCGACCCGCAAGCCCTGGCTTGCGTCCAGTTTGAACGCGACTTCGGTGTGCCATGTGTCGACAGTGTGCAAGCCCTGTGTGCCCACCCCGATGTGCAAGCCATCTACATCGCCACGCCGCATGCCCTGCACGCCAGCCATGTCGAGATGGCGGCCGCACACGGCAAACATGTGATGGTTGAAAAACCCATGGCCTTGAGCCTGCCAGATTGCACCCGCATGATCGACGCCGCTCAGCGCGCGGGCATAGTCTTGATGGTGGGCCACAGCCACAGCTTCAACGCGCCCATCGCGCGGGCACACCAGCGCATTCAAAGCGGTGAGTTTGGTGCTGTGCGCATGATTCAGGCCTTGAACTACACCGACTTTTTATACCGCCCACGCCGCCCCGAAGAGCTCGACACCCGCCAAGGCGGGGGGGTGCTCTTTAGCCAAGCGGCGCACCAACTCGACATCGTGCGCTTGCTGGGCGGCGGCTTGGTCACTCAGGTGATGGCCCACACCGGCGCCTGGGACCCCGAGCGTCCCACCGAGGGCGCCTACAGCGCCTTGCTGGGCTTTGCCTCGGGGGCCTTTGCCAGCGTGAGCTACAGCGGCTATGGCCACTTTGACAGCGACCAATGGATGGGTGACATCGGCGAACTCGGGCAAACCAAACAGCAGGCCGATTACGGCGCGGCACGGCGCCGTTTGGGCCAAACCCGCAACGCCGCACAAGAAGCCGCCCTCAAAGCCGCACGCAACTACGGCGCGCCGCAATGGGCGGGCAGCACTGCGGCGCCCGAGGGCTTGCTGCACCAACACTTTGGGCCCTTGGTGGTCAGTTGTGACCGCGCCGACTTGCGGCCCACGCCCCACGGCGTGTGGGTCGACGGAGACGGGCAGTCGGCCCTTGACCCCATCGCGCCCTCAGCGATTCCGCGTCAAGAAGTGATCGACGAGTTTTACAACGCTGTGATCTACCAGCAACCCGTTTTGCACAGCGGGGTCTGGGCCCGCGCCACCACCGCCTTGAGTTTGGCCATTTTGAAATCTGCGCAGAGTGGCCAACCTGTGGTGCCTGAGTTTCAAGTGGCACCCACCGCCAGCGTATGAAAAAAACCAAGCCTGACACCCAACTCATCTTGCGCCACTGGCAAGAAGCGGTGCCCGATGACCGCTTGGCCCACTTGGTGCGCGACGCGGGGCGGGCCTATGCGCGTGCACTGCAAGTGCGCCTGAGCGCGCACGACGTGCCGTTTGGCCATTGGACGTTTTTGCGCATCTTGTGGGACGGCGACGGCTTGACCCAGCGTGAGCTCAGCGAGCGTGCTGGCGTGATGGAGCCCAGCACCTTTGCCGCCATGAAAACCATGGAAGCCCTGGGCTACATCGAGCGACGCCAACTGCCAGAGAACAAAAAAAACATGTACGTGTACCTCACGGCCAAAGGCAAAGCCCTCAAAAAGAAATTGGTGCCCTTGGCTGAAGAGGCCAACCACATCAGCATCCAGGGGGTGAGCGCCCAAGACGTGGCCACCACCCGGCGTGTGCTGCTGGCCGTGCTGCACAACCTGGCCAAAGACGACCCGGCCTGAGCCGTGCCGCTCGGCCACCGCACACCGCACACCGCACTAGCCAAAAATCTGCGCCCGCTTTGTTGCCGATAATTGCGGCTGCTCTCCCAGCCCGACATGCCGACCCTTTCTCCATCTCACCCCCACCCCCCGCTGGCCAGCAACGCCCCCTTGGCGGGCGTGAGCGTGAAGATCGACAACGTCACCCTGGTGCGCGGCAACACCCCGGTGTTTGAAGCGCTGAATCTGCAGTTGACCCAACGCCGCATTGGCCTGATTGGCGACAACGGGGCTGGCAAAAGCAGCTTGTTTCGACTCATCTGTGGTCTAGAAAAACCCACCACAGGCCAAGTGCAGGTGCAGGCCGAGTCGAGCGTGGGCATGATGTTTCAAAACCCAGACGAGCAAATCATTTTTCCCACCGTCGAAGATGAGCTGGGCTTGAGCCTGCAAGCCTCAGGCTTGTCGCGCAAAGCCGCCCGGGCCCATGCGCGGGCTTGGTTGGAGGCCAGGGGTTTGGGCCCTTGGGCCGAGCGTGCCATTGGCAGCCTGAGCCAAGGCCAACGCCAGCATGTGTGTTGGTTGGCCTTGTTGATTGCCTCGCACAGCCTGCTGTTGCTGGATGAGCCGTTCTCCAGCTTGGACTTGCCTGCCCAAGCGCGTCTGGAGCGCGACATGGCCAGCGTCTCCCAGCACGTGATCGTCTCCACCCATGTGCTGCACCACATCCGCCACTTTGAGCGGGTGATTTGGCTCGATGGCGGCGCCGTCAAACGAGACGGCACCGGGGTGGACGTGTGCGCCGCCTACGAGGCCGATGTGGCCGCACGCGCCCAGGCTTGCGGCTTGACCGCGCAATAAACCAACACATGGGCAGCCTTTACAGCGAACACCACACCTGGCTGCACAGTGTGCCTGCTGGCCTCAAACTGTGGGTGCTGGCCTTGGTGGGGGCTGGGCTTTTTTTCACCGACCGCCTTGAAGTGCTGCTGCCTTGCACTCTGCTGTGTCTGGGGATGTTTGCGTCGCTTGGGCGTGCCATTGCGGGTGCGCGCAAGCTGTTGGTTGCGCTTGCCGTGTCGTGTGCCTTGGTGGTGGTTTTTCACGCCGTCATGCAGCACCCCATGCTCGGCGTGACCAGTGCGATGCGTTTGCTGAGCACCGCCCTGATGGGCGTGGCGCTGACATTGACCACGCGCTACACCGCGCTGCTCGATGTGTTTGAACGCTGGCTGTGGCCGTTGCGCAGCTTGGGTGTCCGGGTGGACCGCTTGGCCTTGATGCTGGCGCTCATGCTGCGCTTTGTCGAACATTTTTTTGTGCTCTGGCAGCGCCTGGACGACGCCCACCGCGTGCGCACCGGGCGCAGCGGTGGCTGGCGTTTGCTGGCCCCCTTGACCATCCAGATGTTGCAAGCGGCCAACCGGGTGGCAGATACACTTGAACTTCGCTTGGGCAAGTGAACTTTTGACACCCTGTCGACACCGCGTCGCCACCTTTGCTGCCCCCATTGAATTGATTTGTCATGAACTCCTCCTTGCGTGCCATTCCCCTGATTGCCTTGTTTGCCGCCCTGTTGGCCGTGTTGGGGCTGATTCCCAAAATTGACCTGCCTTTGGGCGTGCCCATCACCTTGCAAACCCTGGGTGTCATGTTGGCTGGCTGCATGCTGGGCGCCAAGCGCGGTTTGCAGGCCCTGATGTTGTTTTTGTTTGCCGTGGCCCTGGGCCTGCCTTTGCTGTCGGGTGGTCGCGGGGGTTTGGGCGTGTTCTTTGCGCCCTCCAGTGGCTACTTGATCGGCTGGCCCTTGGGCGCCCTCGCCACAGGCGCGCTCATGGCCGTGCTGCCAGCGCATACACCCCGCGCTGCGGCCATCAGCGCCTTCTTCGCCTCGGCCCTGGGCGGGCTGCTGGTGGTGCATGTGTGCGGCGTGGTGGGCTTGGTGTGTTTGGCCAACCTCAGCGTGTCGCAAGCGGTGCTGGGCACCTTGGTGTTTGTGCCGGGGGACCTCATCAAAAGCGGCCTGTGCGCCGTGGTGGTCCACACCGTGGCCCGTGGCCTGCCCGACTGGCGTTTTGGTGGACGCACGGTGTGATGGCATTGGCGGGGGTTCCTGCATCGGCGCATGATGGGGTGCACGCCCCTTTGGCGCACTGGGCCAGCCTGCGTGGCCACGCCATCGCCTTGGATGACGGCACCACCACCCTCAGCTTTGCGCAACTGCACCAGGCCGTGACGCTGGGTGCGCAGGCCCTGCACCAAGCCCATGCGCCTGCCACCGTGTTTGTCAACGACGCGGTGTCCACGCTGCATCAGGTGGTGGACTTTTTGGCGATCGTGAGCAGTGGCCGATGCGCCGCCGTGAGCGACCCTGACTGGCCCACCCCCACCCGCGCACAGGTGCAAGACCACTTCAGCCGCGAAGCCTGGCACAGCGTGCCGCCCCAGCCCATGTCGCCGTTCTACATTGGGTTCACCTCGGGCAGCACCGGTCTGCCCAAGGGTTTTCAGCGTCACCACCGGTCATGGACCGAAAGCTTTCAGGTGTGTGTCGACACCTTTGGCGCGGCAGCTCAAACGCCCGTGCTGGCACCCGGCAGGGTGTCGCACTCCTTGTTTCTGTTTGGCATGCTGCTGGGGCTGTGGACGGGTGCCGGCGTGGTGGTGCAAGACAGGTTTTCGGCGGCACGCGCGCTCGACACCCTGCGCTTGGGCCGCACCCCGTGCTTGGTGGCCGTGCCCAGCCAGTTGGTGATGATGCTCGAGCTTGCCGCCCGCCGTGCCCTGGCCCCCCTGCACGAAGTGGCCTTGATTTTGATCAGCGGCGCACGTTGGATGCGCGAGCGCACGCCCGAGCTCAAGGCCTTGTTTCCCAAGGCCCAAGTGGTGGAGTTTTATGGCGCCTCCGAGACCAGCTTCATCGCCTGGATGAACGCCGACGAAGCCGCGCCTGCACAAGCGGTTGGACGCCCCTTCCACGGGGTCGAGCTGGACATCCGCCAAGCTTTGGAAGCCAGCAGCGCACCAGCAGCAGGGTTGATTTATGTGCGCAGCCCCATGCTGTTCATGGACTACGTGGGCGGCGCTAGCGACGCCACCGCCGCCTTGCGCGATGGCGACTGGCTGTCGGTGCGCGACATGGGCTACATCGACGACCAAGGCTATTTGTGTTTGGTGGGCCGTGAAAACCGCATGCTGGTGACCCAAGGCAAAAACCTGTTTCCTGAAGAGGTCGAAGCCGTGTTGTGCCGCACCGGCCTGATCGGCCAAGCCTCGGTGCATGGCGTGCCAGACCCGGTGCGCGGCCAACAGGTGGTGGCCATCGTGCACCCCGCAACACACAGCGACGCAGAGCCCTCACCCAGTGCTTTGGCCTTGGCCCAAGCCTGCCGCGCGCAATTGGAGGCCTACAAAGTGCCCAAGCGCTTTTTCAGCTGCGACCCTTGGCCGCTCACGCCCAGCGGCAAAACCGACCACCCCGCCTTGGGCCGCCTGCTGACCCAATTCATCCACCCACCCCCAAGCCCATCCACGCCATGCCTGCAGCCTCTGCGTTGATTGCCGCATGGGCGCGCAGCGCCGTGGTGCCCAAGGACGGCGCCTTTGGCATGCTGGGCGCCCACGAGTTGGCGGCCCCCGTGGTGCAAGCCCTGTTGGCGCGCGCGGGCATCAGCCCGCTGGCGGTAGACGCCGTGGTGGTGGGCAACGCCTTGGGAGCCGGCGGCAACCCGGCACGCATGGTGTCGTTGGCCGCAGGCTTGCCCGTGCAATGCGCCGCACTGAGCGTGGACACCCAATGCTGCTCGGGGCTGGATGCGGTGAGCCTTGGGGCAGCCCTGATTGCCTCCGGCCAAGCCTCGGTGGTCGTGGCAGGTGGCGTCGAGGCTTGGAGCCGAGCGCCCATTCGCCTCACCCGCCCGCGCCATCCCGGCGAAGAGGCCGTGGCTTATGAGCGACCGCCCTTTGCCCCCGACCCTGCACATGACCCAGACCTGCTCTTGTCTGCCGCCCGCTATGCGGCGCAACAAGGCATCACACGGGTGCAACAAGACGCCTATGCCGTGCTCAGCCACCAGCGTGCGGTGGCCCACCGTGCCAACGTAGACCATGACATCGTGTCCATCGCTGGCGTACAACACGACCTGTACCCCAGAGCCCTCGATGCAGCTCGCGCAGCGCGCATGCCCATCGAGGCGCATACCGAGAGCCACAGCGCATCTGAACTCCAATCGACATCCCTACCTGACACTCCCGCACTTGACTGCAGCATCAGCCGCTTGGGCATATCGGCCAAAGCAGATGGGGCGGCTTTTGTGCTGCTGGTCAGTGCGTCGGCCTGCGAAAAGCTCGGACTTCAAGCGCGAGCAAGGTGGGTCAGCTGCGCCTCCACCGGCTGCGCGCCCGACACCCCCTTGCTGGCCGCGCAACAGGCAGCTCAACACGCCCTGCAACAAGCCTTGCTGGCCAACTGCGCCAGCTTGCACAGCATCGAGTTACACGACGCCTTCGCGGTGCAAGGCTTGAGCTTTGCCCGCGCCTTGGGGCTGAACCCCGAGCGGCTCAACCCACGTGGCGGTGGCTTGGCACGCGGCCACCCCATTGGCGCTTCGGGCGCGATTGCACTGGTGCAATTGCTGGCGAATATGACGCTGGATGCGCCAGTGGGCGGTCTGGGTTTGGTGGCCGTTGCCGGGGCCGGCGGTGTGGGTGCTGCGGCCGTCGTGGAGGCGCATTCACCTGCGAATACGCCATGAAAAGTGTCGCGAAACCTTCGCGCTCGTGCGCGGTCCCTGGGGAAAGCAATTGCGCCCGCGGACGGCTACATTGCAGCGACGGCTGTCAGCCAGGGTTTGATGGTCGCCACGCGAGACACAAGCCCTTTTGAAGCCGCGGGCCTGACCGTCATCAACCCTTGGCACCCACAGCACGCTCGGACCGGTGAAGATCCCTCGGCTTAGGGGCGCAGCAGTCTGAACGCTTAACCCACTGTTTTGAAGTACTCATCCAAGGCCGCACGTTCGGTACGGGTTTGGTTCACCGGAGCATTTGGGTCGGCATAGCCCAAGGCCAAGCCGCACACGATGTGGCTGTTGCGCTCGAGCGATAAGTGCCTGCGAATCAGGCTGGGGTAAGAAGCCAGGGCGCCAATGGCGCAGGTCGACAAACCTTGGGCTTGTGCGGCCAACATCAAGCCATACAAGCTCATGCCTAAGTCCATGTAGCAACCGCTGCCCAGATCAGCTGCGATGGTCACCACCAGAGCCACGGGTGCGTCAAAGAAGTTGAAATTGCGTTCAAACTGCGCGTCGCGCCCCACGCGGTCTTCTCGAGGCACCCCCAAGCTGTCGTACAAAGCTTTGGCTGACGCGACTTGTCGGCGCTTCAAGGCCAAGGGCATGGGGTGCGGGAAGTAGCTGTAGTCTTCGGGTTCTGCGCGCTGGGCTCGCCAGGCTTGGACCAAGTCTGCGCTCAAGGCGCGGCGCACCTCACCTTGCGCGGCGATGAAGCTGCCGGGCTGCAAATTAGCCCCGCTGGGCGCCATGCGCGCTTGGGACACCACCTCACGCAGCACATCATCTGGCACCGGGGTGCTGAGGTAGCCACGCACCGAATGGCGTTGGCGCAGCACGTCCTTGAAAGAATTCGCCGCCGTCACAGCGCTTGAAAATAATGGGCCTGCATAGGACAAGCAGTTTACCGAACGCCCAAAACAAAATCCCGCCACACTTTCGTTATGGCGGGGTTTCGAAAGGTTCAACCTTGGTAGGTTTCTGCGCAAAGATTAAAACGTAGCCGACAACGTGGTCACCACCCCAGCAGAAGTGATTTTTCGAATCTTTGTATAAAGCTGATCGGTCACGTACAAGTTTCCAGTGCTGTCGAGGGTCAGACCAAGGGGCGAGTTGAATTTTGCAGCGGTTCCCGTCCCGTTGGTGTTGCCCGAGGTGCCAGCTGTACCAGCAAACGTAGTGACCACGCCCGTGGCAATGACCACTTTACGAATCGTATGGTTGCCAGAATCTGCAACAAAAAGATTGGTGCCATCCGTGGCGATGCCTGCTGGAATATTGAATTTAGCTGCTGTCCCCGTTCCGTCTGCGCTGCCAGACACGCCAACAGATCCGGCCAAAGTCGTCACAGCACCCGACGCACTGATCACGCGAATGGTGTGATTCAATGTGTCTGTGACGTACAAGTTGCTACTGCTGTCGACAGCAATGCCAAAGGGGTAGTTAAAACGTGCAGCCGACCCGGTGGCGTTGTCAGTCGACCCAAGTGTTCCTGCATAGCCAGCGATCGTCGTCACAGCGCCTGAGGTGATGTCTATCTTGCGCACGGTTTGGTTGAATGTATCGAGCGCGTAGAGGTAGTTTCCTAGTCCTGTCAGCCCCTTGATGACGCTGAAGGTTGCAGCAGTGCCCGTGCCGTCCGCTGAGCCACTGGTTGCGACAGTGCCTGCCAGCGTGCTTGTCACACCGGCGGTGGTGACTTTTCTGATCGCGTAGTTGTTGGCATCGGCCACATACAAATCGCCCCCCAAGACTGCTACGGCAAAAGGCTCATAAAACCTTGCGGCAGTGCCTGTGCCGTTGGTCGTGCCAGCGGTTCCAGCCAAGCCCGCCAAAGTCGTCACCGCATTGGTGGTCAAGTCCACGGTTTGGATGGTTTGGTTGTCGGCATTGGCCACATAAAGCTTGGTGGGCGCTGTTGTGCTGTCCAACGAAAGACCAATCACGGCGGAGGATGGCGCGGATGTACCGCCCCCGCCGCATGCAACCAGGCCAATGGACATGAGGCAGGCAGCAAGCGTTGTGATAGTTTTCATGGATGACTCTTTGTGTGAATTCAAATTTGCATTCTAGAACTCTATGCTGTTGAGAAACCCTTGCTGAGCCGATGTAAGAAGCCCCGTCACACGTGCGCGTGACGGGGCTTCGAAAGGTTCAAACCCGTGACTGACTCAAGTCAGCCTTGCGTTCAGAAGCGATAGCCCAAACGCAAGACGTAGTCGGTGGTGTTGAGTTTCACATCGCCTGTGGTGGTGCCCACGGCGCCCACAAAGGTGGCAGAGGTCTTGATCGGCAAATAAGACACTGAGCCATTGATGCTCCACTTGTCATCAATGTTGTAGACCATGCCAGCGTTGTAAATGGGCGTCCATGAACTGCTCAATTGAGCCGAGTTTGCCGCCAAGGCTTGAACAGCGGCGTCGCTGCTGATGGTGATGTTCTTGAAGGACACGCGCGAGGCGCCCAAGCCGACATAAGGACGCCATTTGTCTTGCGCCGTACCAAAGAAATATTTGGCCACAGCAGCAGGAGTCCACACATCAATTTTGGCGGCTGAAGCATGGTTTCCAAGGCTTGGTGAATTCAAATCTTGCCGCACCGTTGGAGGCAGCCCAAAGGTCACCTCTGCACCGATGTTGTCGGTGTACATGTGCAACCAACCCACAGAGATGGTCATTTCGCTGCTGACTTTGGCTGTTGTTCCAGCCAGCACGTTGGTGTAGGTGGCTGGTCCGCCGTTGTAGGGCGTACTGTTAGACAGGGGCCCCAGATTGGCAATCGGGTTAACAGACGCAACGCCCACGCTGTAAATGTTATCGCCCGCCTTTTGAGCAAAAGCGCTACTTGCCACGACAAGTGCGGCCGCGGCCACGCTGGTTTGGATGAATTTGTTCATATCGAGTCTCTCTCTTTTTATTGAAATTAGTCGCAAAAAAGCCCCATCACTTTTTCAAGCAATGGGGCTTTGATTTTTTTCTATATCCTAGGCTGGCTCATGCCAGCGGGGGGATTAGAAAGAGTGGCGAACGCCAACCAAGTAACCTGTTGCACCTGCACCAGCTGCGGTGGTGGAAGCAGGGCCGCCGTAGAAAGGTGTGACTTTCAAAGCAGAGCCTTGTGACTCTTTGCCGTAACCAGCGTACAACTGAGTGCGCTTGGTGAACTTGTAACGTGCGGTCAAACCGATCAACTTGGCTGTTTGGCCAGCTGCGGCAGACGTAGCGCTGTCGTCCTTGAGGGTGGTGTAACCAGCGCCCACGTCGATCATGGCGTTCACGTCATAGATCACGCCAAAGCCGGTCACGGTGTTGCCGTCGATGGTGGAGAAGGTGCCGGAGGTGGTCAACTTAGACTGTGCACCCACCAATTTGGCAGCGCCCATTTGGTACGTTGCACCGATCACGGTCCACTTAGCACCCAATGCGTCATTTTTGTCTTGACGTGAAGTTTGTGCCCACTGGACGTTCAAAGGACCGTTGGTGTATTCAACGCGATATGCATTGCCTGTTGCAGCAGCGATGCTGGTTGCAGGTGTGCCAGTTTGGAACTGGTTACCAACGTGTTGGTAAGTGGCCTTGATACCGTAGAAGGTAGGTGTGGTGTAGCCCCAACCTGCGTTGAAGTTGATAGGAGCAGAACCGCTTTGTGCGTTGTTTGCAGCGGTAGCGGTAGCAGCGCCAACGGGACCGGTGGTGTAAGTTGTGCCACTGAACGTAGTGTCAGCAGATGCAGTACCCATGGCTTGGGAAACCAAAGCACCGAAGTTGGTTTGGGTGGCCGTGAAAGCAGCAAAACCGAGCGAGTTGGAGCCGGTGTTGTTGAAAGCACCTTGTGTTTGCCACACGACGTCTTGGATACGACCGATTTCGAAGTGACCGGTTTCTTTGCCTTCCAAATAGATGTTGGCGGCGCGGGTGAACAAGTTGTTCTTTTGACCAGCATTAGGCGCGGCGTCGCCAGAAGTGTAGGAACCCACTTGGCCTTCAGGCAAGCTCAGTTCAGACAACAGGTGGAAGCCAGCAACCATGCCGCCGCCCAGGTCTTCAGTACCGCGGAAGCCCAACACAGAGGTGGAGTTCACGTTAGAAGCGATTTTGGAAGTGGTCAAGCCAGAGTCGGTTTGACGGTACACGCCTTGGTCCAGGTTACCGTAAATGCTGATACTGGACTGTGCGAAGGCGCCGGTGGCTGCCAATGCTGCGATTGCAACGAGGGTTTTTTTCATTTCAAGGTTCTCCAAGGTTTGAACAAGGTCTCCGGTTAACCGGGACAACCACCATTTCTGGAAGTTGCGGCTATTGAACCAGAGACCTGCCTGCCTCGCCATGCGAAATATGAAAAATAAGGCTATTTCGTTGCACAGATGCAACACCACTTAAGATTGTCGCCATGGATACCCTCATTTCTGCCCTCGACAGCGCCTTGCGCACTGTGTTTGCGCCACACCATGCTCACCGGGAAAACCCCGGGCTGACCCAAGAAGACCACGCCCCGTCCGTGCCGTTGTCAGACACCGAAAAACGCGAGGCCGCCGCGCTGATGCGCGTCAACCATGTGGGCGAGGTGTGCGCGCAAGCGCTGTACACGTCCCAAGCCCTGGCCACACGCGATCCGGCACTTCGCCAGCACCTCCTCACGGCCTGCGAAGAAGAAACCGATCACTTGGCTTGGACCGAAGAGCGCCTGCGTGAGTTAGGGGGCCGTACCAGCCTGCTCAACCCCCTGTGGTACGCCGGCGCCTTTGGCATTGGCCTGATCGCGGGTAAGTTAGGCGGTGACCGGGTGAGTCTGGGCTTTGTGGTGGAAACCGAGCGTCAGGTGGAGGCCCATTTGCAAAGCCACCTCGACAAATTGCCCAGCCACGACCTGGCCTCACGCGCCATCGTGGCGCAAATGAAAACAGACGAAGCACGTCACGCCAAAGAGGCCGAGTTGGCAGGCGCCACCCTGCTGCCAGCCCCCGTGCAAACTGCAATGCGTTGGATGGCCAAGGTGATGACCACCGTGGCACATCGGGTTTAACTCACAACAAGGGTTGGGTTCGCTCAACCAAGCGCTGCGTGGTGTGAGCCAGCATGGGCACTTGCTCATGGGCTTTGGTCAACGCCATGTGCAAGGTGTCTATTTGGTCAAGGTATTCGTGCACCATGAGGTTGCGAAGTTTTCGAACCGCAAGCCACTGATCCGCGCTGACCATCAAGCCTAGCTTTTCTGCGCGATCTAAATTTTCTAAGACCGCCCCAGGCGCTTCTTGCATTGCTTTCATCCAAGCAGGCAAATACTTATCCCCCAGCAAATCTTGTAGACGCCCAAACCGCGCCACAAAGGCATCCACGCGTTCAGCGAAATCAATGTCGCGCATTTTTTCTGCCAAGACTTCAACGCTCCATGTCTGTGCGAACAATCTTTGGTCCGTTTGCTGCAGGTGCTCTAG
>CAITHK010000188.1 GCA_903892175.1 uncultured Burkholderiales bacterium
ACCAGGATGGATGCAGTCGTAGCACTTGCACGAACTTCATCCAACCCATCGAGGAACAGGCATTTGTCTTTCCATGCCTCATCGATATCGCTGTAAACGAACTCAGCAATCGTCAAGCGAAGGCCGTTGTCGGATTGCGCCTCGGATTTGAAGGCCTCACTTTTCCCTGCGCCAGGCTCTCCCAGCAAAACCCATGCAGGGACTGACCTCAACGAATCCAAGCCCACCGCTTCGGTGTCTGATCCACCGTCGGGCAATTGGGAGAGCTGCTTGACGCTACGGGAGACAAAGACCATTTACTTCATCCAGCTTTCAACCGGTTGCAACAGGAAGTCGGAAATGGCAACGCCATCGGCTCCCACGACCATCGGGGTGACATTTTTGAATTTGTCAGCAAAGACCTGCAGGCCTTTGGGGGCAGCGTAGTCCTTCCCGCTCTTGACCTCAATGGCGAGCAGTTTTTCGCCATAGGTCAGAACGAAGTCCACTTCACTGGGGCTCTCTCGCCAGTAATACAAGCTGGAGTTTTCGGGCTTGTTGTTGATCAGATGTGTGCCAACAGCACTTTCAACCAGGCGTCCCCAGTATGTACGGTCGTTTTTAGCCTGCTCAAACGTGTACTTAGCCTGAGCTGAAATCAAGGCCGTGTTGTGGGCATTGAATTTGGGTGGTGAGGCTCGCCTGCGCAGCTCTTGCCCCGCGTACTTCTGCAGGCCCGTCAGCAAGCCTGCCTGTGAGAGCAAGTCCAGGTAATGGGCCAGGGTGACCGTGTTGCCTGCATCCTGGAGTTGGCCGAGCAATTTAGTCAAGGAGATCAGTTGACCAGAGTAGGCTCCGCAGCCCAGTTCAAACAGGTTCTTCAAGAGCGCAGGTTTTTCAACCCGGGTCATCTGCAGGATGTCGCTCTCGATGTTGGGTTTGATCAGGGCATCACGGACATACTGTCTCCAGCGGGTTTCGTCGCGGATCAGGCTGGCCGAACCCGGGTAGCCCCCGAAATAGATGTACTCGTCCAGTGAAAAGTCGAAAGCCTCCTGCATCTCGCTGTAGGACCAGTGCGACATGTGGATGGGCTCATAGCGTCCAGCTAGGCTTTCAGTCAGACCCTTCTGCATGAGCCATGGCGAAGACCCTAGAAGCACAACGTGCAAGGGAACTTGCTCAGCCCGGTCTGCGTCCCAGAGCCCTTTGACGACCTCTGACCATCTGGGGATTTTCTGGATCTCATCGATCGCCAGGACATGACATTGTCCCGGGGGCAGTGACCGGGCTTTGGCGCGAGCTTGCGTCCACTTGTCGACGATCCATTTCTCGGTTTTTTTTGCCCCTGGCTCTCCCTGTATGGTGCTGGCTGCGTCACTGAATGGGTCGGTATTTACGGTGGCTGACTGATCCGTGGCTTCAAAGGTAGAAGGGTGCCCGGCCAGAGCCTGGCGGACCATGGTCGACTTGCCAATTTGACGTGGTCCGGCTACAACGATCATGAACTTGGGAGGTTCGTCGAGTCTAGCTTTGAGCGTCTTTAGGTGAGGGCGGGTGTACGACATTTGCATGCTACTGAGTAAATTTACTTTGTAGTATACAATTAACGCCTATGAAGTGCAACAGCATGCTTGTAAAAGATGCCCGTTGTATGCTCCGCAAGCTAAACTTTGCCACTTTTCGCCGAGTAGATCATGAGCGGTTTGGTGATTTGACCGCATTTGCCCGCAGTTGACATAAGGGAGCCGTATGCCGAGTGGATTGCCAAGTGCGCAAGCATTGCTGGAAGACAAGAGAGTTGGTTTCTTTTCGATCGATACCGACGTAATTCAGAGTCATGCGTACAAATTTTTCGCCGGTGCGTTACGTGCTCTGCCATTTCAGAGACCAGTTTGGCTGACCATTCAGCAAACTGAAATTGTTGAACGAGAAGTCCACACCCATCGAATGGAGCCTGTGTCTAAGGTTGCCAAAGAGTTGAAAGCGGCTATTGCGAAACTGCAACGCCTATCTGGGCTGAATTTCACCCCTGTTGGTGAGCAAATCGAAGCGCTTGATTCCGAATCTGTCGCCTCTCACAACTTTTCCAGAGAGTTCAAGGCCTTTGTGGCAAGCCTTGGTGGGGGAGTCCTGCCAATAGCTGGGCCAGATTTAGCGCGGCAGATGTTTGACCGCTATTTCCAAGAAGCGGCACCATTTGAAGTCAGAAAAAAGTCCGAATTCCCCGATGCTGCTGCGCTCTTGACGCTGGAAAACCATGCCAAGGCAACCCAAAAGCAAGGCGTTGTGATCTCGAGAGACGGCGGTTGGGCAGATTTCGCCAAGCACAGTGATTGGCTCTACTGTGTGAAATCCTTGGATGAATTCGCTGCACTGTTCAAGTCCACCAACCCGGTGGCAACGGGCGTGACTGCGAAAGTCAGCGCGGAGCTAGCAAACACCGCCAGCAGTCTCTCTACATTGGTGCAGGCCGCAGTTGAAAACCATGTTGCTGGTGCATATTGGAATGCAGATGATGTCTGGACGGGGTTCTGTCACCGAGTTGAAGCAGAAGTGAATCAAGTGCACTACCTCGGTCATTTGGTGGACTTAACTGGCGTTGGTACATGGTTAGTGGAACATGACCCTACCATTTGCATCATCGAGGTCAGGGCGACAGTTCAGGTATCGGTGGATGTGGATGTCGAATTCTTTATATACGACACCATCGACCATGAAGAACTTAACTTTGGCTCTCTGGACGTTTCACGCGATCACGAAATTGAAGTGGATGTTTTCATCACCCTTCGTGGTGATCTAGAGCATGCGGCTATTGATGATCTAGATCCATCGATTGAACTCGCTGGCGGCGAATATGACGTTGAAGTCGGGGAAGTTGAGCCGGATTTTGACGAGGAGCCATAGAAGGTATGAAATTCGCACTTCTGTCAGGACGGCGTGTTGAAGCACAGCCAAAATTGCGAGCGATTTGTCCTGCTTGCAGTGGTGAAGTTATTGCCAAGTGTGGCCAACATATTGTTTGGCATTGGGCTCACTCCTCTAAATTGCACTGCGACCCGTGGTGGGAATCAGAGACAGATTGGCATCGGGAATGGAAAAATAGATTTCCAACCGAATGGCAAGAAGTACCGATGGTCGACGCTCGGACAGAAGAGCTTCACATCGCAGACGTAAAAACTGCTGAAAATCTGGTCATTGAGTTCCAGCGCTCATCAATTCATCCAGATGAGGTGCGTGCTCGGGAGGATTTTTATGTCCAAATGATCTGGGTTGTGGATGGTCGAAAAAATGATTTCGATCGAATAAATTTTTCCAACATGCGCGGTCAACCTGATGGAAATGGCGTAGTGCAGTTTCATTGGTTTGGGCGAAGCACTCTTTTCAATCGATGGCACACGTTCAGGCCAGTGTTCATTGACTTTGGTCCAGGGTACGGCTTTTGGCGTATCCTTCGATTTGATCCAAAATCTAAGCGCGGTCTTGCGATTTTGTGTGAAATTTCCGCATTCGTGGCTCAGACTTCGAGCGGAGAAACTGAGTTGATTTTGGTTGGCGGACCTGCGACAACCTAATCGCATTCTTAATTTGGTTCAGACATATGACACCACAAGAGATTGAAGATCATAAAAAAATTGAGTACTACTCTGCTGCAGTAACTGCTTGGTTTAATACCGCACTTGAACACGATAAAAGTATATTGACCTTAGCAGCGGGCGGAATCGGTTTACTGATCACGTTGCTTACTGCCGTGGGAATATCGACAGCGGAGGCGTTGGTCCTGTATATTTTTGCCATCTGCTGTTTTGTGGTGGCACTTGTTTCTGTGCTCATTGTCTTTAGCAGCAATAAAAATCATATTGAAAGTATTCTGACTGTTGGACAAAAAGGTACTGATCCATGCCTTGCAAAAGCTGATGGGGTTGCTATTTGGGCCTTTGGACTTGGTGTAGTGTTAACCGCCACCATTGGTATTTCGGCCGCGATCCACTCATTCACAACGAAGGAAAAACCTATGGCAACCGAATCGAATAAAACGACCCAACCGTCATCTATCAATGAAAGTTTTAATGGTGCGGCTAGGATTCAACCGACCGGTGATTTCACAAAGAGCTTTAATGGTGCTGCCAATCTTCAGCCACAACCAACGACAAGTACACCTGCAGCATACTCCACTACGGTTGTACCAACGCCAACGCCAACGCCAGCTACGACTACACCTACTCAAACGAGCAATGGGAAGTAGTTTGTCTCAACACTTGGGCTTATGACGCAGCTTCGCGCGTGCAAGCACTTTGTGGTGACGACCGCTGTGTGCTGAGTAAGGTGACTATCTCTTGACGGCCAGGAGCAGTCATTGCAAACGAACCCTGTAAGCCGTCACCCGGTCACGACGCGGGTCCGGTATCAGAACGCCAGCAAAGATGGCCCCGGTGAGGCAACTGGCCACGACGCTACGACCTGATCTGAAGAGTGAAGAAGACCGTATCTTCGGTTCGCTGGAACAGGGCAATGCATGAGTTTAGGTCGAGCATTTGCCCGCTACGATCCGTCGTTTACCTTCACGTTAGCCCCATTAGGAGAACCACTTTGATCCCACTGCAAGAGGTAGATGTCCACACAACCAAGAACGTTCTCTACAAGGCCCAGATAATTCGGCCCACCGGTAGTTCGTCCTTCTATGCCGAGGTTGTGCTTCATGACTCGGAGTTTCAGCCGCCTTTTTCCTCCAGCGTCACCTTTCGCCAACAGTTTCAGAATGAGAAGGCTGCCTATGAGCAGGCAATTTCTTGGGTGAAAGAGCACGCTCAAAAGTATGGCTACCCAATCGACCGGATCAATAACCCATGTAACTGCGAATTCATCGAGATTGAAGATCAAAAGGCGATCACTGCAAGTCTGGGGCTCAATATTCCAGTTCAGAAAAATGGGGGCTAACCCTGGCAACACTAGGTGCCTGTCGTTGATCGCTAGATTCCGTTTACAGGACGGTAACGAACCTGATCAAACGCCGTTTGGAATTGATGGACCGTGGGAATTTCTTTTGGAAAGCGCTGCGCCCAACCGGGTGCTCGTTCTTCGGGAGGCGCCAATGCCAACGCTATTTCTTGCAAACTAAGACTGAAAAAATCAGTGTAGATGGCACCGAGTGCGCTTCGAAGGTGTTGCGCTTCCCATGCATCCAGCTCTTGAGCGTTTGCAGCGTATTCGGTCAGAGCAGCAATAGCCATATCTACAACGGCTGATTGTTTGTCGCCTTTGGACATGGTTGCCCAGTGCGCATCATCTGGGGCATTTGTGAGTATTAATTCTCTGTTCATGATCTTGAGGTCAGTAGTGTTGCGGCGTCACATTGAAGTCAGATGCTTACTGATTCGGTCAAGTAGCTGATCGAAATCCGGCTGTCCTTGGTAGTAGAGCGCAGAGGATTTTTTGTATTCCCGAGCAAAAAGATCTCGCTGCTCAGAATCGTTCAGGGTGAAGGCTGGATTCTTGGCGATCACCAATTCATCACCAGACCGAAAGCGTTGCA
>CAITHK010000189.1 GCA_903892175.1 uncultured Burkholderiales bacterium
CGCGCCGTGCTGCAAGCCAAACACACACGCGACGGCAACGCCGCCAAAGCACCACCGGTGTTCAGTGGCGACCAAACCCAAGGCGAATGCGTGGTGCGCAGCCTGACGGTACAAGTGGCCTTGGAAACGCGCAGCCGCATGCTCAACCCCAAGTGGCACGAAAGCATGTTGCAACACGGTTACGAAGGCGTGCGCCAAATCGAAGCCCACCTCACCAACACCATGGGCTGGTCGGCCACCACCGGCCAGGTTCAACCTTGGGTCTACCAGCAACTGGCGCAAACCTTTGTGCTCGACCCGGCCATGCGCGAACGCATGGCCCAGCTCAACCCCACAGCCTCGGTCAAATTGGCCAACCGCTTGGTGGAAGCCACCCGCCGCCAGTACTGGCAACCCGACGCCGAAACCCTCTCCGCCCTGCTGCGGGCGGGTGAAGAACTTGAAGACCGCCTTGAAGGCATACACGAAGGACTCCCAGCATGATCGAAACCACCAGCATTCCGGTACAAAGCATCCAGCGCAGCCGAGGATCCGATGGCGAGGGCAGCGTTCAAGTCCAAATGGACCCGTCCGTCAAGATTGGCAACGCCAAGGTCTTTGCCATCTATGGCAAGGGCGGCATCGGCAAAAGCACCACCTCGTCCAACCTGTCGGTGGCGTTCAGCAAACTGGGCAAGCGGGTGCTGCAAATCGGCTGCGACCCCAAGCACGACTCCACGTTCACACTGACCAAAAAGCTCATGCCCACGGTGATCGATGCACTCGAAACCGTGGACTTCCATGCCGAAGAGTTGCGCCTCGATGACTTTGTCTTCAAGGGCTACAACGGTGTGATGTGTGTGGAAGCTGGCGGTCCGCCCGCAGGCACAGGTTGCGGGGGCTATGTGGTGGGACAAACCGTCAAGCTGCTCAAAGAACACCACCTGCTGGAAGACACCGATGTGGTGATCTTTGACGTGCTGGGCGATGTGGTCTGCGGTGGCTTTGCCGCGCCGCTGCAACACGCCGACCGCGCGCTGATCGTGACCGCCAACGACTTCGACTCGATCTTCGCCATGAACCGCATCGTCCAAGCCATCGGTGCCAAAGCCAAAAACTACAACGTGCGCTTAGGGGGCGTGATCGCCAACCGCAGCGATGCCACCGACCAAATCGACAAATACAACGCGGTGGTAGGCCTCAAGACCATGGCGCATTTCCCCATGCTGGACGAAATCCGCAAGAGCCGTCTCAAGAAGTGCACCTTGTTCGAACTCGAGTCCAGCCCCGCCGTGCAAGCTGTGCAAGACGAGTACATGCGTTTGGCCGCCTCCCTGTGGCTGGGTTCAGACCCCCTGCCCTCGGTGCCCATGAAAGACCGTGACATTTTTGACCTGTTGGGTTTTGACTGAACCCCAAGCCCAGAGAACTCAGCCATGAACACCACCGCCTACGAACAACGCCGCAGCCAGATCGAGCACTACTTCGACCGCACAGCCGCCGACGCCTGGGCCCGCCTGACCTCGAACGAGCCCGTGGGTCGCATCCGCGCCACGGTGCGCGCAGGACGCGACACCATGCGCGAAACGCTGATGTCGTGGCTGCCACAAGACATGCACGGCCTGCGTGTGCTCGATGCCGGTTGCGGCACCGGTGCCCTGGCCCTGCAAGCCGCGCTGCGCGGTGCAGAGGTGGTCGCGATTGACCTCTCCCCCACGCTGGTGAA
>CAITHK010000190.1 GCA_903892175.1 uncultured Burkholderiales bacterium
GCTGGGTTTGGGGGGGTGTGTGCGCACCTGGGAGACGGGCGCGGCTGTTCAGACTGCGCCAGTTCAGCAGCTTGCGCCCGAGGTCCAGCAGGCGCTGGCTCCCACCGGCGTGCTGCGTGTGGGGGTGTATTTGGGCAGTCCCACCTCGTGGGTGCGTGACGCACGCACAGGCACTTCGAATGGTGTGGCATTTGAACTCGGCCACGCCTTGGGCTTGGCACTGGGTGTGCCGGTGCAGGTGGTGACGTACCCGCGTGTGGCCGAGGTGATCGAAGGACTCAAGCGGGCCGAGGTGGACATGACGTTCACCAACGCCACCGCGTCGCGCGCCAAGGACGTGGATTTCACCCCCCCTTTGATTCAGCTCGAACTCGGCGTGTTGGTGCCTGCCAACAGTCGCATCCAGAGCTTTGCTGACGTGGACCGTGCCGGCGTGCGATTGGGCGTGAGCCAAGGCAGTTCGTCGCAGGGCGTGTTGGGCCAGCGCTTGAAGCAGGCGCGCTTGGTGCCTGTGGCGTCCTTGGATGTGGCGCAGCAGATGCTGCAGCACGGTGAATTGGATGCCTTCGCCACCAACAAGGGCATCTTGTTTGAACTGTCTGAACAAGTGCCTGGCTCGCAGGTTCTCACAGACCGCTGGGGTTTGGAGAATTTGGCCATTGCGGTTCCGAAGGGACGCGAGGCGGGCCGGGCTTATTTGAACGACTTTGCCCAAGCGCGTGTGCGCGAGGGCGATGTCAAGCGCATGTCTGAGCGTGCAGGCTTGCGCGGCCTGGCTCCAAACCCATAACCGCTTACAAGGAAGACCTATGAAATTGCTCACACGTTGGATGGCAAGGCTGTGCATGTGCCTGCTAGCAGGCCAAGTCTTGGCGCAGGCCTACCCCAGCAAACCCATCAAAGTGGTGGTGGGCTATGCCGCAGGCGGCGCGGTGGATGCGGTGGCACGTACCATCGGGCAGAGTTTGTCCAGCAGCATGGGTCAGCCCGTGTTGGTAGAAAACAAACCCGGCGCGGGCACCAACATTGCGGTCAAGTCGGTGATCGGTGCCGAACCCGATGGCTACACCTTGATGATGGCGGCCAACGCCTTGGCCGCTAACATGGCGCTGTATCAGCCCATGCCCTTTGATGCCGAGCGGGACTTGGTGCCCGTGTCCTTGATTGGCCGTGTGCCGGTGGTGATTGCGGCCAACCCAAATGTCCCGTACACCACAGTGAAGCAGTTGATTGACGCCGCCAAGGGCAAGCCCAACAGCATTGCCTTTGGCTCACCCGGCAACGGCTCCACTCCCCACATGGCGATTGAGTTGTTTGCACGTGCCGCAGGCATTGACTTGCAGCACGTGCCTTACAGGGGCGGATCGCCCGCCATCACTGACACCATTGGCGGACAAATTCCCTTGGTGGCGGTGAATGCCTTGGAGGTGCTGCCCCATGCCAAGAGCGGCAAGCTCAAGGTGTTGGCGGTGCTCAGCCCCAACCGCAGCCCAATTTTCCCGGACGTGCCCACCATTGCCGAGTCGGGCTTTGCAGGCTTTGAGGCCTCGGTTTGGTACGGCTTGGTGGCCCCCATCGCCACGCCCAAACCCATCGTGGCCAAGCTGCACGACGAGGTGCAAAAAGCCCTGCAAACCAAAGAGGTGCGCGAGCGCATGAGCGCGGTGGGCGGCGAAGTGGTGCCCGGCAGCGCCGAGATGTTTGCCAACCTGATTCGCTCTGAGCGCCAGCGCTACACCAAGCTGGTGAAAGAAGCCAACATCCAACCCGATTGAGCACCAAGTTACCGATTGAACGATTGATACGAAAGAGAACTCAGATGGAATTTCAAAAGACCCCCGGCTGGCTGGACTGGTACAACGGCCCGACTCAACCCACCTTCAAATTGCCCGCAGGCGCGGTGGACGCCCATTGCCACGTGTTTGGACCCGGCGCAGAGTTTCCTTATGCGCCCGAGCGTAAGTACACCCCGTGTGATGCGTCCAAGCAGCAGTTGTATGCGTTGCGTGACCACTTGGGCTTTGCACGCAACGTGGTGGTGCAAGCCACCTGCCACGGCGCTGACAACCGCGCCATGGTGGATGCCTTGGTCCACTCGGGCGGCAAAGCGCGTGGCGTTGCCACGGTCAAGCGCAGCGTGAGCGATGCCGAGTTGCAAGCTATGCATGACGTGGGTGTGCGCGGCGTGCGTTTCAACTTTGTCAAACGGTTGGTTGACTTCACGCCCAAAGACGAGTTGTTGGAAATTGCCGGCCGCATTGCCAAGTGGGGTTGGCATGTGGTGATTTATTTTGAAGCGGTAGACCTGCCTGAGCTGTGGGACTTCTTCACCGCTTTGCCCACCACCGTGGTGGTGGACCACATGGGCCGCCCCGATGTGACCAAGCCGGTGGATGGCCCTGAGTTTGAGTTGTTTGTGAAGTTCATGCGCGAGCACCAAAACGTGTGGTGCAAGGTGACTTGCCCTGAGCGTTTGACGGTGACAGGCCCCAAGGCCTTGCACGGCGAAAAAAACGCTTACCAAGACGTGGTGCCGTTTGCCAAGCGCATCGTCGACACCTTCCCCGACCGCGTGATCTGGGGCACTGACTGGCCGCACCCCAACCTCAAAGACCACATGCCCGATGACGGCTTGCTGGTGGATTTCATCCCTCACATCGCGCCCACAGCGGCCCAACAACAACAACTGTTGGTGGACAACCCCATGCGCTTGTACTGGCCCGAAGAGGTGGCATAAATGGCACTCGACAAACCCTACCTGGACGTGCCAGGCACCACGATTTTTGATGCCGAGCAATCGCGCAAGGGTTACTGGCTCAACCAGTTTTGCATGTCTTTGATGAAGGCCGAGAACCGCACGCGTTTCAAAGGCAACGAGCGTGCTTACCTCGACGAGTGGGACATGAGCGAAGAGCAAAAGCAGGCGGTGCTGGCACGCGACTTGAACTGGTGCATCAGCACCGGTGGCAACATTTATTTCTTGGCCAAGATTGGCGCCACCGATGGCAAGAGCTTCCAGCAAATGGCGGGGTCCATGACCGGCATGACCGAAGACGAATACCGCCGCATGATGGTGGCTGGTGGGCGCTCGGCCAACGGCAACCGCGTGGTCGGCGAAGACGGTGACGCGCAAGCGCAGAACCAACCCCAAGGCGGCGCAGGCAATAAGAAAGACTGACATGGCAAAAATCACCGCATCCGTTTACACCTCGCACGTGCCTGCCATTGGCGCGGCACTCGACATGGGCAAGACCCAAGAGCCGTATTGGCAGCCTGTGTTCCAAGGCTATGAGTACTCCAAACAGTGGCTCAAGGACAACAAGCCCGATGTGATCTTTTTGATCTTCAACGACCACGCCACGGCCTTCAGTTTGGAGATGATTCCCACCTTTGCCATCGGCACGGCTGCTCAGTATCAGCCCGCCGACGAGGGCTGGGGCCCACGGCCTGTGCCCGTTGTGCAAGGGCACCCCGATTTGGCCGGGCACATCGCCCATTCGGTGATTCAGCAAGACTTTGACTTGACCATCGTCAACAAGATGGACGTGGACCATGGCTTGACCGTGCCCTTGTCGTTGATGTGTGGCGAGCAAGACCCAGTTAAAGGCGCATGGCCTTGCCCGGTGATTCCGTTTGCGGTCAACGTGGTGCAGTACCCCGTGCCCAGCGGCCAGCGTTGCTTCAACCTGGGCCAAGCCATCCGCAAAGCGGTGGAGAGCTACGACGAAGATTTGAACGTACAGATTTGGGGCACGGGTGGCATGAGTCACCAATTGCAAGGCCCGCGCGCAGGCTTGATCAACAAAGACTTTGACAAGATGTTCTTGGACAAGTTGATTGCCGATCCTTTGGCTGCTGCGGCCATTCCGCACATCGACTACGTGCGCGAAGCCGGCAGCGAAGGCATTGAGTTGGTCATGTGGCTGATCGCGCGTGGTGCGATGTCTGACATCCAAGACGGCAAAGTCACTGGCCCCGCGCCTAAATTGAAGCACCGTTTCTACCATGTGCCTGCCTCCAACACGGCGGTGGGGCATGCGATTTTGGAAAATGTTTGAGGCATTTTCAGATAATTGTCATTGCTTTTTGATACATTGAGTAACAAAATACAAGGATGATTGGTCGTATTTTCATCGCTGACTTGCTGGACCGTCTGAGTTTTTATCCAGGCGTGGTACTGCTGGGCGCACGTCAGGTGGGCAAGTCCACATTGGCACGCACATTGGTTGCGCACCTGCCGGATGCGGTGTTCCTGGACTTGGAGTTGCCCGCTGACCGAGCCAAGCTTGACAACCCTGCTGCATTTTTTGCAGCGCACCGCGACCGCTTGGTGGTGATCGACGAAGTGCAAACCATGCCAGAGCTGTTTGTGCAACTGCGCCCCGAAATTGATGCGCAACGGCGTGCCGGGCGTTTTTTGTTGCTGGGCTCGGCCAGCGGCGTGTTGTTGCGGCAATCTGCCGAATCATTGGCAGGACGTGTGAGCTACTTGGAGCTGCCGTCTTTGCTCTGGTCAGAAGTGCAGTCTGAGTTGTCCGCTGCGCACGATCCAACCCAGCACCTGCTGGCGTTGCAAGACTATTGGCAGCGCGGGGGCATGCCCTTGAGTTGTTTGGCCAAGACCGATGCGCAGTCGCTGCGCTGGCGCAACGACTACTTGCAGTCCATCGTGCGGCGCGACTTGCCCAGCTTGGGCATTCACATCCCCAGCGAGACACTGTGGCGCTTTTTGCGCATGTTGGCGCACCAGCACGGCCAGCTCTTGAATGCCTCTGCATTGGCCGTGGCCATGGGTGGTATTTCGCCCATCACGGTGGGTCGTTACCTCGACATCTTTTGCGATGCCCTCATCGTGCGCAAAGTCGAACCCTATTTCGTCAACTTGGGCAAACGCTTGGTCAAGTCGCCCAAGGTGTACTTTCGCGACACGGGTCTTTTGCATGCCTTGCTGGGCATCGGCAACGCCCAAGACCTGCAAGGACACCCCATGTCGGGTTACTCGTGGGAAGGTTTGGTCATCAACCACTTGGCAGCTTTGTTGCCCTTGGTGACAGGAGGCAACGCCAGCATGCACTTTTACCGCACGGTGGCCGGAGCTGAGCTTGATGCTGTGGTGGACACTGGCAAAGAACGCATTGGCTTTGAAATCAAACTCTCAGACGCCCCTCGCGTGACCAAAGGATTTTGGAACGCCTGCACCGACTTGCAAATCAGCCGCGCCTATGTGGTGGCCCCAGTGACCACAGGCTGGACCTTGGGGGAGACGGCGCAGGTGATTCCTTTGTTGGATGTGGGCAAGGTTCTGAACATTGACAGCGCACGACCCGTGAGCTAGCCCTCCGCAATCTCTTCAAATTCAAATAACTTCTCAACAGACTTTCATCTTTTTAAAAGGAAACACACATGAGCAAAACCATCAAAGTCGCCTTGGCGGGCGCAGGTGCATTTGGCATCAAACATTTGGACGGCATCCAAAACATCGACGGCGTGGAAGTGGTGTCCTTGATCGGTCGCGAGCTGGAAAAAACCAAAGAAGTGGCCCACAAATATGGCATTGGCCATGTCACCACCGACTTGGCTCAGAGCTTGAGCCTGCCCGAAGTGGACGCTGTGATTCTGTGCACGCCCACCCAAATGCACGCCGCACAAAGCCTGGCTTGCTTGAAAGCGGGCAAACATGTGCAAGTGGAAATTCCTTTGGCCGACAGCTGGAAAGATGCGGACGAGGTGGTGCGCGTGGCCAAAGACAAAGGTCTGGTGGCCATGTGTGGTCACACCCGCCGCTTCAACCCCAGCCACCAGTGGGTGCACCACAAAATCAAGGCCGGTGAATTCAACATCCAGCAAATGGATGTGCAGACGTATTTCTTCCGCCGCACCAACATGAATGCCTTGGGTCAGGCCCGCAGCTGGACCGACCACTTGCTGTGGCACCACGCGGCCCACACGGTGGATTTGTTCGCCTACCAAGCAGGCAGTCCGATTGTCAAAGCCAATGCGGTGCAAGGCCCGATTCATCCGACCCTGGGCATTGCGATGGACATGAGCATTCAATTGCAAGCTGCCAACGGGGCCATCTGTACGCTGAGCTTGTCGTTCAACAACGACGGTCCTTTGGGCACTTACTTCCGCTACATCGGCGACACCGGCACGTATCTGGCCCGTTACGACGATTTGTTCACCGGCAAGGAAGAGCAGATCGATGTGTCCAAAGTGGCGGTGTCGATGAACGGCATTGAGTTGCAAGACCGCGAGTTTTTCTCGGCCATCCAAGAAGGCCGCGAGCCCAACAGCAGCGTGGCCCAAGTGCTGCCTTGCTACAAGGTGCTGCACGACCTTGAGCTGCAACTGAACGCTTAACCCCACACCACAAGACTGCTATGCAACTACGCCAGATTGGGCCTTTCTCTGTGTCAGCCATTGGCCTGGGCTGTATGAACCTGAGCCACGCTTACGGTGCGCCGCCCCCCCCCGAGGAGGCGACCGCTTTGTTGCACCGCGCGCTGGACTTGGGCTGCACGCTGTTTGACACAGCAGCCCTGTATGGTTTTGGCGCCAATGAAACGATGGTGGGCAAGGTGCTCAAGCCGCACCGCCAGCAGATCACGCTGTGCAGCAAAGGTGGCATGGCGGGTGTCACGTTCCCCGATGGCGTAAAGCGTGTGATCGATGGGCGCCCAGACTCCATCCGTCAAAACTGCGAAGACAGTTTGAGCCGCTTGGGCACCGATGTGATCGATGTGTACTACTTGCACCGTTGGGACAAGAAGGTGCCCATTGAAGACAGCGTAGGCGCCATGAGCGACTTGGTGCGTGCGGGCAAGGTGCGCAGCATTGGGTTGAGTGAGGTGTCTGCCACCACGCTGCGCAAAGCGCACGCGGTGCACCCCATTGCGGCAGTGCAAACCGAGTATTCGCTGTGGACGCGCAACCCTGAAATTGCGGTGCTGCAAACGTGTCGGGAGCTGGGCGTGACCTTTGTGCCGTTCAGTCCCGTGGCACGTGGATTTTTATGCGGTGAATTGCGCGACGTGAGCGGCTTGGCCGCCAACGACATTCGCCGCGCCATGCCACGCTTTGCACCTGACACGTATGCCGACAATGTGGCGCTGCTGGACGCTTACCAAGCTTTGGCGCGTGAGGTGGGCTGTACGCCTGCGCAATTGGCATTGGCGTGGTTGTTGCACAAAGACAGCACCTTGATCCCGATCCCCGGCACACAAAACATGCGCCATTTGGAAGACAACATGGCAGCAGCAGCTGTGGTGCTGACCCCAGAGCACATGCAGCGGGTGGAAGCCTTGATCAACACCCAGACCGTGAAGGGGCTGCGCTACAACGCGCAGAACATGACCGAAGTCGACACCGAAGAATTTTTCACCGCCTGAATTTGGCGCAGGCCTGGCTCAGTCAATGGTGACGCCGCCGGTTTTGATGACTTGACGCCAGCGCTCGGTGTCCTCACGCATCCATTGCGCCAACTCTTCGGGCGTGTTGCCCACGGGCTCTGCGCCGACTTCTGCGAAGCGGCGTGCGATGTCTGGGCTGCGCAAAACTTCTGCCATGGCGGTCGACAACTTTTGTGCAATGGCGGGTGGTGTTTTGGGAGGGGCGACCACGGCAAACCAAGTCACTGCGATCACACCCGGCACGATTTCTTGCATGGCAGGCACCTGGGGCAACTGGCTCTGCCGTTTGTTGCTGGTCACCGCCAACATCTTGAGTTTGCCCGTGCGCAGGTGTGAGGTGGCTTGTGTGACATTGCCAAACATGAGATGCACATGACCGGCCAATAAATCTGCCATGGCCGGTGCATCGCCTCTGTATGGGACGTGCACCATACGCACGCCAGTTTTTTGCTTGAACAACTCCGCCGTCAAATGCGAGGTTGAACCATTGCCTTGGGACGCATAGCTGAGTTTGTCTGGATTGGCCTTGGCGTATTGGATCAACTCTTGCACCGTGTTGGCGGGCACGGAAGGGTGGACCATCAACGCATTGGGCACCATGCACAAGATGGTGATGGGCGTGAACTTGGCGGGATCGTAGTTGAGCTTGGGGTAAAGGCTCACGTTGATGGACAAGGAGGGCGGCGGTGCCGCCATCAAGGTGTAGCCATCGGGCTCAGCGTTGTAGATGTACTCCGCCGCGATGTTGCCAGCGGCACCGGGTTTGTTGTCGACCACCACGACTTGTCCGAGCTTGGCAGCCAAGGCCTCTGCAATCCAGCGCGGAAACATGTCGGCCGAGCCGCCCGCAGGGTTGGGCACCCAAATCTTGATGTTCTTGCTGGGCCATGCTGCAGGCGTTTGCGCCGCTGCTGGCTGGGTTGCCAAGGGCAGGGCCAAAGCGAGTGAATAACTCAGAAAATCACGCCGTTGCGGACGGTTGGCCATGGTGGCGTTCCTCTACAGATCAAAGGGGGATGACGAGCAAGGTTTCTACGATGCGCGAATCGTAGACAAATCTGCGGCTTTTGAACCTGGGGCCCTCGGGGGTGATGACCACTTCATCTTGGCATTGACCGGTGGAAAACACTTTCATGTCACCGTCCAAGTCCATGGTGCGGATCACCAGGTAGTTGGAGCGCACGTGCATCACGTCGCCGTCTTGCCCCACGATCTGCACGCCCGAGATGATGTGGCGGTAGTGATGGGGTTGGTAAATGTTGGCGATGCGCATGGACATGATGCGGTCCCTGAGCTGCGCTGCGCTGTGCGCATCAATGATGGCCATGGGCAGTTGCCGGTCACGGTTGAACTTGGACTGCACGGTGTAGCGGCCATCGCTCACAAGCAAATCAGTCACGGCCTCGACTTGGTTTTCGTCGATCAGCCGAGCCCACTCGTAGATCAGGTTTTCAACGGCGCGGTAGTGTGGTTCACAAATCATGTTCATGCCAGCCCCATGTCGTGGCGGTAGTTATGCCAAAAGTTGCGGATGGCGCGTTCCGAGAGTTTGCTGCTGCCGCCACTGACCAAGTCTTTGCCGCCCATTTCAATGAAGGACTCGCCACTTTGGCCATCGGCCATGGCTTTTTGCATCATCTCGCACACGGCGGCGTCCTCGACGGAAATCATGCCGGCAGATCCCGCCAAGTTGGCCTGGGTCAAGCGCACTTGGGTGGTGGCTTCGTCGTCGTCTTCAAATCCAAAATAGGTCCACACCAAATCGCATTGCCCCGGGCCTTTGGGCAGCAGTTGCCGGGTGGCCAAGCTGTTGGCAATTTGGTGCAACACAAACGAAGGGTAGGCCGTCAAAATTTGAACGCTGACGCCATCGCCAAATTCGTCTCGCCACTTCAAGATGCTGGGATCTTCCAGTTTCAAGCCCTCGTTGTGCGAGCGCAGGTCTGAGGCTGTTTTGTCAAAGTCTTTGGAAGATTTCTCAGTGCCTGCCTTGGTATAAAAGTACACATGGCGACCGCTGGCGTCCAAGGTCATGCCAGATTCTTGCGACTGTCGCGACAGGCCAAACGTGCCATAGAAGGTGTGCAAGATGTTGGCATGGTAAGAGTCGCGTGGGTTCTCGTGGTACGCCTTCCAGTTGGCATGGATGCGTTGCGTGTCGTAGCCCAACACTTTGAGCGGCTTGTGCAACACACGGCGAATGCCTTGAGCCACATCGCCCAACCATTCTTCCAGGGGGGGCGTGTCGTCGCTGAAACTTGCAAAGACCAAGCCGCAGAGGGTGTCAACGCGCAATTTGCGCAAGCCGTGTTCGCTGTTCTTGAAATCTTTGGGTAGACCGCCTTCACCGCGCAGGCCGTGGGCAAAGGCGGCGTGGGTCAAGTCGCCTTGCAGGTTGTAGTTCCAAGCGTGGTAGACGCAATAAAGCTTTTTGGCTTTGCCAAACGCCTCCCGGCACACCATGTTGCCGCGGTGGGCACAGCGGTTGAGCACGGCATGCAATGAGCCGTCTTCGGCTCGGGTCAGCACCACCGATTGCTCACCGATGTAGGTGGTTTTGAAACTGCCCGGTTCGGGGACCTCGGCCTCAAGGCCCAGGTAGTTCCAGGTCTGTCCTTGAAAGATGCGCGCCTGCTCTTGGGCATAAATGTCCGGGTCGGTGTAGACCCAGTAGGGTGCTCGGCTGCTGCCTTCTGCGGGCCACTTGCGCTCATGTGTTGGCGCGATGGAGGGGGCGACAGGCACGATGGGAATGGTGGCCTTGGCGTCTTGAGGGCACATGCTGCGTTCCGTGATAAGTGAAGTTGATAAAGATACACGGCTGTCTACCGGGGGAGTGTCTTGCACACGACTTGCGGGCAGGGCGGCGCGTCAGAAAAGTCAAAGCTGCCGTGGCTTAAGATTGGGCGTTGTGAGTTTCACTTCTTTACCCGTCAAACAACTTAACAAAAACACCATGGCTGCTGACAAATCCAAAATTATTTACACCCTGACTGACGAAGCCCCTTTGTTGGCCACTTACTCCTTTTTGCCCATCATTCGCAGCTTTGCTGCGCCTGCGGGCATCGAAGTGGCCGAGAGCGATATTTCTGTGGCGGCGCGCGTGTTGGGCGAGTTCCCGGAGTTTTTGACCGAGGCGCAAAAAGTGCCCGATAACTTGGCCGAGCTGGGCCGCCTGACCTTGCTGCCCGACACCAACATCATCAAGTTGCCCAACATCAGCGCTTCGGTGCCGCAGTTGATTTCGGTAATCAAAGAGTTGCAAGGCAAGGGCTACCACTTGCCCAACTTCCCAGAAGATCCTAAGACCGATGCCGACAAGGCCATCCGTGCGCGCTATTCCAAATGTTTGGGCAGCGCCGTCAACCCCGTGCTGCGCGAAGGCAACTCGGACCGTCGCGCACCTTTGGCGGTGAAAAACTTTGCCCGCAAGAACCCACACAGCATGGGTGAGTGGAGCATGGCCTCGCGCACCCACGTGGCGCACATGAGGCATGGCGACTTCTACCACGGTGAAAAGTCGATGACTCTGGACAAAGCCCGTGACGTGAAGATGGACCTGGTCACTGCCAGCGGCAAAACCATTGTGCTCAAGCCCAAAGTCTCGTTGCTGGCTGGCGAGATCATCGACAGCATGTACATGAGTAAAAAAGCGCTGTGCGATTTCTACGAAGAGCAATTCGAAGACGCGCGCAAAACCGGCATGATGCTTTCCTTGCACGTCAAAGCCACCATGATGAAGGTGTCTCACCCCATCGTTTTTGGCCATGCCGTGCGCATCTTCTACAAAGAAGCGTTTGAAAAGCACGCCAAGCTGTTTGAGGAGCTTGGCGTCAATGTGAACAACGGCTTGGTCAATCTGTACGAAAAGTTAGACACCTTGCCAGCGTCTTTGCATGATGAAGTCATCCGCGATCTGCACGCTTGCCATGAGCACCGCCCTGAACTGGCGATGGTCGATTCAGCCAAAGGCATCTCCAACCTGCATGCGCCCAACGACGTGATCGTGGACGCGTCCATGCCCGCCATGATCCGCATCGGCGGCAAGATGTGGGACGCCAACGGCAAGCCCAAGGACACCAAGGCCTTGATTCCAGAAAGCACCTTTGCGCGTATTTACCAAGAGGTCATCAACTTCTGCAAAACCAACGGCAACTTTGACCCCACCACCA
>CAITHK010000191.1 GCA_903892175.1 uncultured Burkholderiales bacterium
CCACGGTCATCATTCCAAGGGCACCCGGACACTTCTCGGCCTTTGGCATGTTGTTGGCGGACTTTCGCAAAGACTTGGTGCGTTCGCAATTTGTCAGCTTGGCGTCGGTCACCATCCAAGCCTTGGATGCTTGGTTTCAGGACATGGAGCAACAAGCCTTGGGCGCCCTCAGTGCGGCTGAACTGAAGACGCGAAAAATCGTGCTGCAACGCTCACTCGACATGCGCTATGTGGGCCAAGAGCACGCGGTCACGGTGGAAGTGCCCGCTGCGGCTTTCAAGCAAGGAAAAATGGCCTTGCTGAAAAAAGCCTTCGACGAGGCGCACCGCGAGCGTTATGGCCGTGGCTCGCCGCACGAGGCGGCCGAAATTGTCAGCATCCGCAGTACCTTGAACGGCGAGATGAAAAAACCTGCGCTCGAAAAAATTGCACCTGGCAAACGCACCCCACCAGCGGGGGCACTTTCAGGCACCCGCAAGGTCTACTACAGCGAAGGCGGCTGGGCGATGGCGCAGGTGTATCGCCGTGACGCTTTGCTGGCCGGCAACACCGTGCACGGCCCGGCCTTGATTGAAGAACACGCCAGCACCACCGTGCTGCAGCCCAAAGACGTGATGGTGGTTGACCCCTTGGGCAACCTGCACATCACCATTGGCCTTTCTTGATGTCGTTGCAGCGATTGGAGCCCACATGACAAACACACGTAAAAAAACTTCTGCCCCCCGCATTGACCCGGTGGCCGTCGAGTTGATCCGCAACAGCCTGGTGGCCGCCACCGAAGAGATGAAGTCGGTGCTCATGCGCACCTCGTACAACATGATCATTTACGAGGCGCTCGACTTCACCGTGGGCTTGTTTGACCGCCAAGGTCAAACTCTCTCCATTGGGCTGGGTCTGCCCATGTTCATCCGTGGCATGAGCGATGTGGTCAAAGCCAAACTCAACCACTGGGGCGAGGCAGACATTCATCCCGGCGATATTTTGTTGACCAACGACGCCTACACCACGGGCGCGCACTTGAACCACCTGACGTTTTCGATCCCGGTGTTTCACCAAGGCAAGATCGTCGCGTTTTCCACCTGCATGGCGCATTGGCAAGACATCGGGGGCGTCTTGAACGGCGTCACCACCGACATCTATGCCGAGGGCTTGCAAATTCCCTTGGTCAAGTACCACCAGCGCGGCGAGGTGAACGAGGAAATCAAAGAATTGATTTTGATGAACGTGCGCCGCCGTGACCGCGCGGCGGGCGACTTAGAAGCCCAGCTCTCGGCCTGCCGCGTGGGCGTCAAACACCTCGAAGAGATGCTGCAACGCTTTGGCGAAAAAACCTGGCAGTCCTCGCTCGAAGCCATCATGGACCACACCGAAGCCGAAGCCCGTGCCATGGTGAAAAAAATTCCCGATGGCACTTACGAGGCCGAGTCGTTCATGGACGACGACGCGGTCGACCTGGACCAACCGGTGCCCATCCGCGTCAAGGTCACGGTCAAGAACGACGAGATGACGGTGGACTTGTCTCGCATGAGTCCACAGGTCAAAGGGTTTTTCAACTCAGGCGCTGGCGTGGCCTGTGCGCAAGTGGCGTTCAAGTGCTTGACGCTTGCCACCGACCAGCCGATCAACGACGGGAACTTCCGTCCCCTCAAAGTCATCTTGCCCCCTGGCACGGTGGTGAGTGCGCAGCACCCGGCGCCCATGCGCGTGTGGATGACCTACCCGATGACGGTGGTCGACACCATTTTCAAAGCGCTGGCCAAGGCCATTCCCGAGTCGGTGATTGCAGGCCACCACGCCGACTTGGTGATTGCCAACGTCAACGGCATCCATCCGAAAGACGGCAAGCTGTGGATTTATCTGGGCGGTTTGATCGGCGGCGGCTGGGGCGCCAAATACAACGAAGACGGCGTCAACGTGACGGTCTGCATGAACGACGGCGACACCCACAACGGCCCGAGCGAGCAAGTGGAAAACAAGTTCCCATTGCTGGTTCAGTACTACCGCTTGCGCGAAGACTCGGCAGGCGCTGGGCAATTTCGTGGCGGCTTGGGCGCCGAAGCCGAGGTCACCGCTCTGAGCAAGGTGAACTACCAAACCCGCATCGACCGCGTCAACAACACGCCCTGGGGCTTGAACCAGGGCCACGCGGCCAAAGGCAACCAAGTGGGCATGCGCCACAAGGACGGCACGCTCAAGCTCTTCAACACCGGCAAGGTCAACATGCGCTTGAACGAAGGCGAGTCCTACGTGTTGTATTCGGGCGGCGGCGGTGGTTTTGGTGCGCCCAAAAAGCGGGATCGGCAAGCTGTGCTGCGAGACCTGCGTTTGGGCTATGTCTCCGAGGCGGTGGCACGCGAGACCTATGGCGTCAAGCTCACGGCCAAAGAGCGCCAAGCCTTGCGCCTGCCTGCCGCTTTGGCTTGAGCGGGGTGACCCCATGCTGAACCTAGGCGACACCGCAATTGGACAAGTCAAGGCAAGCTCTCGCCCGCCCAGAAAGAAAGCCGCGGCGCCCCCGCCCGTCAAGGTGGCGGTGCGCGCGGTGCAGCTGTTTGGGAGATGGTTGCGCGTGAGTCGACGGGGCGTGCCCGTGATGAGTGGGTGTGCCTGTGGGTTCGATCTGGCCATTGAGTTGGGCGAACTCGACAGCATGATCTTGGAGTTCTTGGTCAAGAAGTTTGACCAAGCGCCTCGCATCCAAGCGTTCATTGCGCCTTGGCTGGTGCCCGATCAGCGCTTCAGCCAAGGTTTGCAAAACATGCTGCAAGTCTTCACCACCTCAGACCACGGTTTGAGCGACGTGGAGGTGTCAGAAATTTTGGATGCGATGGAAGTCAGCATTGGCTCCATCGAGGCCTACCACGGGTGACACCCGCTGGTGGGGGTGATGTTTCTCAGGAGTTGTGCATGCGGTCGAAATTGGGGTTGGCAAAATGTATTGGGCTCAGCGTGTTGACTCTGGGTTTGTTCACAGGCGCAGCGTGGGGTCAAGCGGGCAAGTTCCCTGACCAACCCATCAAGATGATCGTGCCCTTTGCGCCCGGTGGCGGTGTGGATACCGCCGCACGTTTGGTGGCGCGTCAAATGCAGGGGCGCTTGGGCGTGTCGGTGGTGGTGGAAAACCGCGCCGGCGCCAACGGCACCATCGGCAGCAAGGTGGTGCAAGGCGCGTCAGCAGATGGCTACACCTTGCTGTTCTCGGCCGCCACGCATGTGATTTCTCACTTGGTGATGAGCAAGGTGCCCTACGACCCCATCACCGACTTCGCGCCGGTCGCGCGCGTCGGCGAAGCCCCTTTGTTGTTGGTGGTTTCGCCCAATTTGCCGCAGAAAAAACTCATCGAGGTGCTCGACGCTGCGCGTCAACACCCCGACAAATGGACCGCTGCCTTGCCCGCCATGGGCGCGCCAAGCCACTTGGCCACCCTGCTGTTGGCGCAAAAGTCCAACCTCAAGCTCACCATGGCACCGTACAAAGGCACCTCACCTGCGTTGGTGGACGTGGCCGGTGGGCACGCACAAATCTTGCTCGACTCCATCATCTCCTTGATGCCGATGGCCAAGACGGGCAAGGTGCATCCTGTGGTCACCACCTCGGCACGCCGCAGTGCCATTGCGCCGGATATTCCGACCGCCTCGGAGAGCGGTTTGCCCGGTTTTGTGTTCGTCAGTTGGTATGGCCTGTGGGCCCCCAAAGACACACCCCAAGACCGCATCCAGTTATTGAACACGGCGGCCAACGAGGCGGTGACCGAGCTCATCAAATCGGGGGCCTTTGCCGCGGTGGGCATAGAAGGCGTCAACGAGAGCGTGGCGCAGTTTGGCAAATACATTGCCAACGACGTGGCGCAAAGCGCCGACCTATTAAAGGGCGCAGGCTTCAAGCCTGAGTGACCCCCTCAACCTCAACGGAGACCCCACATGAAACGCTGCTTAACTTTTTTGTGGGCCGCGTGCCTGTGCACAGGGCTGGTCAGTGCGCCGGCTTGGGCGCAGAGCGACTACCCCAATAAACCGATCCGCGTGGTCGTGCCATGGCCTGCGGGCGGGGTGGCCGACATTGTGTTGCGTGTGATCGAGCCACGTTTGCGCCAAGAACTGGGGCAGTCGCTGGTGATCGACAACCGCCCTGGCGCAGGCGGTGTGATTGGCGACGAGATGGTGGTCAAGGCCCAGCCCGATGGCTACACCTTGTTGTTCACCTCGTCTGCGGTGAACATGAACATTGCGATTGGCCGCAACTTGCCCTATGACTTAGAGCGCGATTTGATACCCATTGCCAATGTGGCCTGGGCCCCCATGATTTTGGTGGCCACGCCATCGCTGAAATTCAAGTCGACCCAAGAACTGGTGGCCGACGCGCGCGCCAACCCCGGCAAGATGAGTTATGCGTCGGCAGGCAACGGCTCGCCCTCGCACCTGACGGTCGAGATGTTCCGCGACAAGGCGGGCATTCAAGCGGTGCACGTGCCCTACAAAGGCTCGCCCCAAGCCATGCTCGACCAAATTGCCGGGCGGGTGGATTTCCACTTCGTCAATTCGGCCACGGCATTGCCGCACATCAATGCGCAAAAAGTGCAGGCTTTGTTGGTGACATCGGCCAAGCGCTTGAGCGTGGCGCCCAATATCCCCACCAATGCCGAAGCCGGATTTCCTGATTTGCAGGCCAGCCAGTTTGAAGGCTTTTTTGCGCCGCGTGGCACGCCCCGTGCCGTCATTGATAAAGTGGCCGCTGCGGTCAACAAGGTGTTGGCCATGCCCGATGTGGTGAGTGCCATGGTCCCGTATGCGGTCGAGATTGACGGCACCAGCAACCCGCAAAAATTTGCCACCATGTTGCGCGAAGACCGTGAGCGTTGGATCCAAGTGGCCAAGAACGCCAGCATCAAATCCACCGACTGAGACACTCTTTTTTCTTCTTTCACTTTCAAAGCTTGTGCCATGACCGATCACACCCAACCCCCGATGCAAAAAGTCACCGTTGAAAACGCCATGCGCGCCTTAGGCGAGTGGCCGGTTCAAAAATTCCATGTCTCGCATCTGGCCGATTCCGAATTCAAGGGCGATGGCCTGCGCCCTTACGTGGTTTACCGC
>CAITHK010000192.1 GCA_903892175.1 uncultured Burkholderiales bacterium
CCACCACGATGTCGCCTGGCTGAATTTGCTCGGCCACCACATGCATCATCCAGTTGTCGCCGGGGTGCAGCAACACCGTCACCGCCGTGCCCGACACCTGCGCGCCAGGGTAGATAGGACGCATATAAGGCTTCATCAAGCCCACACGGCCCATGGCTTCGTGCACCGTGGCAGAGCCCAAAGCGGCCAAGCTGTCGGTGGTGGCTCGGTCAGCGCGGGTGATGTTGCGGTAAACAACGCCGAGTTCGTACATGTAGTTTTCTCCTGAAAAAAATTTGGGCTCAAGCAATTAGGTTCAACAATTGGGTTCTGACCCCAATTAAACTGACCCCAGTTCAATGAATCAACGGCCTTGGGATTTCAGCTTCGTGTCCAAGCGCGAGAAGACACGACGTGCGTTGCCCTCGTACACCTGGTGGCGCTCCTCGGCGCTGAGGTTGGCGGTGGACTCGATGTAGCGCTTGGTATCGTCAAAGTAGTGGCCGGTTTCGGGGTCGATGCCACGCACCGCACCAATCATCTCCGAGGCAAACATGATGTTCTTGACCGGGATCACTTTGGTCAACAAGTCGATGCCGGGTTGGTGGTAGACGCAGGTGTCGAAAAAGATGTTGTTGAGCAAGTGCTCGGACAGCAACGGTTTCTTGAGCTCTTGCGCCAAGCCACGGAAACGGCCCCAGTGGTAAGGCACGGCGCCGCCGCCATGAGGAATCAAGAACTTCAAGGTGGGGAAGTCTTTGAACAAGTCGCTGGTCAAACACTGCATGAAGGCCGTGGTGTCGGCATTCAGGTAGTGCGCGCCAGTGGTGTGAAAACAGCTGTTGCAGCTGGTGGACACGTGGATCATGGCGGGGATGTCGTACTCGACCATCTTTTCGTAAATGGGGTACCACGACTTGTCGCTCAAGGGCGGTGACGTCCAATGACCGCCCGAAGGATCGGGGTTGAGGTTGATGCCCACATTGCCATACTGCTCCACACACTTGACCAATTCTGGAATGCAAGTGGCGGGGTCCACACCGGGCGACTGGGGCAACATGGCCGCAGGCACAAAGTTCTCGGGGAAGAGTTGCGACACGCGCAAGCACAGCTCGTTGCAAATGGCGGCCCAGGTGGACGACACCTCAAAGTCACCAATGTGGTGGGCCATGAAGCTGGCGCGTGGGCTGAAGATGGTGAGGTCTGAGCCGCGCTCTTTCATCTTGGCGAGTTGGTTGGTCTCAATCGTCTCGCGCAGTTCATCGTCGCTGATTTTCAGCTCAGACACTTTGGGTTTGGAGGCAGGGTCTTTGATCGCTGCAATTTGGCGGTTGCGCCACTCTTCCAGAGCCTTAGGCGCAGTGGTGTAGTGACCGTGGACGTCGATGATGAGGGACATGTAAAACCTTCAGAGCTAAAAGTTTGAGAAGAAAAGTTAGGAAATGATCAGAGCCAGTCCATGCCTTGGCGACGCTTGACGTCTTCAACCTGGGCAGACGCCAAGAACGACAAAAACGCCTGCACCGCCTTGACACGTGCCGCATCGTGGCCGATGACTTGCGCAATACCCGCGGAGAACGTGGTGATGTAGGCCACCTCCGCTGGCAAAGTACCCAGCACATCAATGCCAGGCAAGGCGATCAATTCGCTGAGTTGTTGAAAGCCCAGGGCCACCTCGGCGCGAGCCACCAAGGCGCCCACGGGGGTGCCAGGAGGCGGCACCACCAAGCGTGACTTCACCTGGTCGGCGATGCCCCAACGCGCCAACAATTGGTTCAGGTAGGTGCCGCTGGGCCCGGTAGAAAAACCCAGACTGGGACTGGCCAGCGTTGTGGCTTTGAGCGCCGCTTCTGAACTGATGTCTGGATGCGCAGCGCCAGCACACACGGCAATGGCCACGGGTGAGCGCACCCAGTCACGGCGGCTGTTGGCCAGCACATGGCCTGAAGCCATCAAGCGGTCAATCGCGTCTGAGGCCAGCAACACCAGATCGACCACTTCGCCAGCTTGCACGCGTTTGGCCGCGTCCACCCCACCCACCGACTCGATCTGAACCGCCACGCCGGTTTCGGCTTGGTACACCTGGGTCAAATCGGCCAAGATGGCTTTGGTCGCCATGGAGGAAATGCCGCGCAGCACAAGGGGAGAGGACGAGGTTTGCATGGGGATAGATTCTAGAGACCTCCCCTTGTTTCAGGACTCATGTCAGGGGTCTTAGGGACAACTAGCTGATATAACGGATTTAGATAACAGACAATAGGTTATTCATTTTCAAAAAACCATGGAACTCAAGCAAATCGAATCCTTTGTCCGTGTGGCCGAGCTCGGCAGCTTCACCAAAGCGGCCATTGCGCTGGGGCTGCCGCAGCCCTTGCTGAGCCGCCATGTGCGCCAATTGGAGGTGGAGTTGCGCCAAAACCTGCTGCTGCGCAACGGGCGAGGTGTCACGGTGACGCAGGCCGGTCAGGTGATGTTGGAGCACGGGCGTGGCATCTTGCACCAAGTGACGGTGGCGCAAGAAGAACTGGCTTCGGTACGCGGCGCCCTCACCGGGCGCGTGTCGATTGGGCTGCCGCCCAGCCTGTCCAAGCTCATCACCGTGCCATTGACGTTTTCGTTTCGTGACCAATTGCCGCAGTCGCAGCTGTCGCTGACCGAAGGCTTTTCGGTGCCCATGCTCGAGAGCCTGCGGGCCGGACGGTTGGATATGGCCGTGCTCTACAACCCGCCACCCGCACCCGATTTGGAGATGAAGGTGCTGCACGAAGACGCTTTGATTTTGATTGCGGGCAAAAAAGCCAAGCTGGCGGGTGCTGCACTGCAACCTATAGTAGCCTTGTCAGCGTTGTTTGATTTGCCACTGATCTTGCCAAGCCGACCCAACGCGTTTCGTTTGTTGATCGACACCGAAATGCAGCGCCTCAACCGCAAGCCCCACATCGTGCTGGAGATCGATGGTTTGAATGCGATTTTGGAATTGGTCAAAGAAGGCCTGGGCTACGCCGTGTTACCCGCCTACACGTTGAGCAACTTTGCCAAGCCCAAAGACTTCAGCACCCACCGCATCGAGCGGCCGCAGTTGCTAAGCCAACTCATGCTTGCGTGGTCGGCACGTCGCCCCATGACGTCGACCCAAAAAGCCGCGCAGCGTGTGACGCAAGAGGTGGTGGGCCAAGCCTTGTTGGCTCACACACTCTGAGACCTCAACACGCAGGCTCAGTGCGCACCACCCGCATCGGGTGCCAAGGCTGCGCCATGTCGGGCGGGCCGACGGGTGAGCCAGATAAAGCCAATCAAGGCGATGAACAAACCCGCTGAGGCCAAGAAAATATCGTCCGCTGCGCGCGTGAACGCCTGCTGGTCGATCATGCGGTTGATCTGTGCCATGGCTTGCTCGGTGCTCAAGCCCGCAGACTTCAGGCCTTCCAGCGTGGCCAGGTACACCGCATTGGTCTGGTTCAAGGGCTCGGTCAAGTGGGCGTGGTGCAAGGCGGCCCGGTTTTCCCACAACGTGGTGGCAATTGAGGTGCCCATGGCACCGGCCATGATGCGCACAA
>CAITHK010000193.1 GCA_903892175.1 uncultured Burkholderiales bacterium
GGGGAACCAAAAGCAGTGCAGCAGCACGTGGCGTGAGGGTGTGGGCAGGATGAGGCATGGCAGGCACTCTAACTCAGCCTCAATAACCGAGGTGACACTTGCGTTGAGCCGTTTCATGGCAGGATGCCGCACTTTGCCAAATTATTTGTCACCCCCTCAGGAGAACTTTCCATGACCCAAGCAGTCATCATTGAAAAAAACGGCGGTCCCGAAGAAATGAAATTGGTCGATGTGACCGTGGGCGAACCCGGCCCCGGTGAAATCCGCATCCGCCACAAAGCCATTGGCTTGAACTTCATCGACGTGTACCAGCGCATTGGTCTGTACCCAGCGCCCATGCCCGTGCGTTTGGGAATGGAAGCCTCAGGCATTGTGCAAGCCGTGGGCGAGGGTGTGACCCACTTGAAAGTGGGTGAC
Organism: uncultured Burkholderiales bacterium; assembly: GCA_903892175.1. GTDB lineage: Bacteria > Pseudomonadota > Gammaproteobacteria > Burkholderiales > Burkholderiaceae_C > Limnohabitans. The sequence goes on from CAITHK010000193.1 coordinate 418, forward strand.
CGCGCAGCCTATGCCAGCCACCCTTCGGGCAGCTACTGCGAAGAGCGTGTCATGCCCGCCAAGTGCGTTTGCAAATTGCCTGATGCGATTTCATTTGAAACTGGTGCGGCCATGATGCTCAAGGGCTTGACGGCCCAGTACCTGCTCAAGCGCACCTTGCCCCAAGGCGGTTTGAAAGCCGGTGACTTCGTTTTGTTCCACGCAGCCGCTGGCGGCGTGGGCTTGATCGCCTGCCAATGGGCACGTGCTTTGGGTTACCAATTGATTGGCACTGCAGGCAGCGACGCCAAATGCCAGTTGGCCAAAGACAACGGCGCAGCTTTTGTAATCAACTATTCCAGCGAAGACTTCTTGACCCGCGTGAAAGAAATCACCGGTGGCAAAGGTGTGAAAGTGGTCTACGACTCGGTGGGCAAAGACACCTGGGACAAATCACTCGATTGCATTGCACCGTTCGGCCTGATGGCCAGCTTTGGCAATGCCTCGGGTCCTGTGCCCCCATTTGCGCCCGGCATCTTGGGTGGCAAGGGCTCGATCTATGTGACCCGCCAAACCTTGTTTAGCCACATCGTGACCCGCGAGAGCACGCAAGAAATGGCCGACGATTTGTTCGAAGCCGTCACCAGCGGCAAGGTCAAGATCCACATCGACCAAACCTACAAACTGGCCGACATTGCCCAAGCGCACCGTGACTTGGAAGCACGCAAGACCACGGGTTGCACCATCATCACCCTGTGATCTGATTGTTCAACCTGAGTTGGTAAAAAGCCCTGCTGGTGACAGCAGGGCTTTTTGACGTGTGGGCCAGGGAGATGGCCGTCAATGCCCACGCCGCACGCGCAACACCTCGTCCAGCACCAAACAAGCGGCCCCGAAGGAGATGGCGCTGTCGGCCAAGTTGAAGGCCGGAAAGTGGATGCCTGCGTGGTGAAAGTCCAGAAAGTCAACCACGTAGCCATACAGCACGCGGTCGATCACATTGCCCACCGCACCGCCTAAGATGAACGACAGGGCCAAGCCAAACAGTGTTTGGCCGGGGTGCTTTTTCAGCAGCCACACCATCACACCCGCCGCTGCCACGCCCAAGGCCGTGAAGAACCAACGCTGCCAACCGCCTGCGCTGGCTAAAAACGAAAACGCAGCGCCTTCGTTGTGCACCCGCACGATGTTGAAAAAATCGGTCACGGCAAAGCCGTCGCCCAAACCGTAGCGGCCCACGATCAACACCTTGGTGAACTGGTCGGCCAGCACCACCAGGGCGGCGATGCACAGCCACACCCAGTGTGAGGTGTTGCTGCGGATGAAGGTGTGACGTGCCATGGGTGTTCCTGTTGGGGCGTTAGGCGCAATGGCGCACTTCGCCCTCGCCATACAGGTTGCTGGTGCAGCGGCCACACAAGGTGGGATGCGCGGCGTCGTGGCCCACGTCGTCACGGTAGTGCCAGCAGCGCTCGCATTTGGCGTCGGGGCTCACACGCACTTCGGTGACCAAGGCCTCGCCTTGCGTGAGGGCCATGGCCGAGGTGATGAAGACAAATTTCAAGTCGTCGCCCAGGCTGCTCAAGAGGGCGTAATCCTCAGCGTTGGCTTGTAAGGCAATGTTGGCTTGCAGCGACGAGCCCAATTTGCCGTCGGCGCGCACGGTCTCGATGTCTTTGTTGACCGCGTTGCGAATCTCGCCAATGCGTGCCCACTTGGTCAGCAAGGCCGCGTCGGCTTGGCCCAAGTCGACAAAGGTTTCCAAGAAGATGGACTCGGAGTGGCCAAACAAGCCCCAGGCCTCTTCGGCGGTGAAGCTCAGGAACGGCGCCATCCAGCGCAGCATGGCGTGCGTGATCTGGTGCAAGGCGGTTTGCGCACTGCGGCGCGCCAGCGATTTGGGCGCCGAGGTGTAGAGCCGGTCTTTAAGCACGTCCAGGTAAAACGCGCCCAAGTCTTCTGAGCAATAGACCTGCAATTTGGACACCACGGGGTGGAACTCGTACACATCAAAGTGCGCACGGATGTCGGCTTGCAGCTGCGCAGCGCGGGACAGGGCGTACTGGTCAATTTCCAACAAATCGTCAAACGCCACGGTGTCTGTGGCTGGGTCAAAGTCGCTTACGTTGGCCAGCAAAAAGCGCAAGGTATTGCGGATGCGGCGGTAGGCGTCGACCACGCGAGCCAAGATTTTGTCGTCGATGTTGAGGTCACCCGAGTAGTCTGTGGACGCCACCCACAAACGCACAATCTCGGCGCCCATCTTGTCAGTCACCTCTTGCGGTGCGACGGTGTTGCCCAGGCTTTTGCTCATCTTGCGGCCTTGGCCATCGGTGGCAAAGCCGTGGGTCAACAGGCCTTTGTAGGGTGCGCGGTCATACAGCGCACAGCCCAGCAACAGAGAGCTGTGGAACCAGCCCCGGTGCTGGTCGTGGCCTTCGAGGTACAGGTCGGCTTCGGGGCCTTGCGCGTGGAAAGGCGCACGGTCGTAGGCGTCTTTGTGGCTGCCGCGCAGCACGTGCTGGAAGGTGGAGCCTGAGTCGAACCACACTTCCAAAATGTCGGTGCTCTTGGTGTAGTGGGCTGCGTCGTCACCCGCTTGGTTCAAGATGTCTTCCAGCGTCACGCGGCTCCAGGCTTCGATGCCGCCTTGTTCCACGATGTCGGCCGCTTGGTCCAAGATCGCCATGGTGCGTGGGTGCAATTCGCCGCTGTCTTTGTGCAAGAAGAAGGGCACTGGCACGCCCCAGCTGCGCTGGCGCGAGATGCACCAGTCGGGCCGGTTGGCAATCATGTCGCGCAAACGTGTTTTGCCGTTTTCTGGGTAGAAGTGGGTGTGCTCGATCGCGTCGAGTGCGAGTTGGCGCAGCGTCTTGGGGGCTTTGTCGGTGGTGAAAACGCCCGGGCCTTCGTCCATGCGGATGAACCATTGGGCCGCCGCGCGGTAAATGACCGGTGTTTTATGACGCCAGCAATGCGGGTAGCTGTGGGTGATGGTTTGCGTGGCCAGCAAGCGCCCAGCGTTTTGCAAGGTTTCCAAAATCACAGGCACAGCTTTCCAGATGTGCAGGCCCCCGAACAAGGGGAAGTCAGCGGCATACGCGCCATTGCCTTGCACCGGGTTCAGGATGTCGGTGTACTTCATGCCGTGCGCCATGCAGGAGTTGAAGTCATCCACGCCATAAGCGGGGGCGCTGTGCACGATGCCGGTGCCGTCGTCGGCGGTGGCGTAGTCGGCCAGGTACACCGGGGCCGAGCGTTGGTATCCAGCGTCCACGTGCGAAAGCGGGTGGTGGAAGGTGATGAGGTCGAGCGTTTTGCCCAATGTGGTGGCGACCACGCTGCCGCTGAGCTGCCAGCGTTCCAGGCATTTCTCGACCAGCGACTCGGCGCACATCAGCAAGCCGCGTTCGGTGTCGACCAACGCATAGGTCAACTCAGGGTTGAGGTTCAAGGCCTGGTTGGCAGGAATGGTCCACGCGGTGGTGGTCCAGATCACGGCAAACGCGTCTTTGTCGAGCTTGTGCAAGCCAAAGGCTGCTGCCAGTTTGTTGGGCTCGGCGCATTGAAACGCTACATCCAAGGTGTCGCTTTTCTTGTCGGCGTATTCAATTTCAAACTCGGCCAAAGACGAGCCGCAGTCAAAGCACCAGTACACGGGCTTCAAGCCCCGGTAGACAAAGCCACGCTCAATCACGCGTTTGAAAGCGCGCAGTTGCCCAGCTTCGTTGGCCGGGTCCATGGTGCGGTAGGGGCGCTCCCAGTCGCCCAGCACGCCCAGGCGTTTGAAGTCTTCGCGCTGCTGGTCAATTTGTTCGCTGGCAAAGGCGCGGCTTTTGGCTTGCATGTCGTCGCGGCTGAGCTTGCGACCATGCAGCTTTTCAATCGCGTTTTCAATTGGCAGGCCATGGCAGTCCCAACCAGGGATGTACTGCGCATCAAACCCAGCGATTTGCTTGGACTTGACGATCATGTCTTTGAGCACTTTGTTGAGTGCGTGCCCAATGTGCAGTTTGCCGTTGGCGTAGGGCGGGCCGTCGTGCAACACAAACAAGGGCGCGCCCCGGCGCGCGACACGCAGCTTTTTGTACAAACCTTGTTCGTTCCACTGCTTGACCCAAGCTGGTTCGCGTTTGGGCAAATCGCCCCGCATGGGGAACGGCGTGTCCATCATGTTGATGCGTGTGTCGGGTGAGGCGGTTTTGTCGGTCATGGCTGTTTCAGGGGCAAGGCAGGTTGGGCGAGGGCTCGGCCAAGGGCGCGGGCTGGAGGCGTAAAGGACTGACGCGGGGCAAGGTGCGTCGGGCGTGCCCCGTCAAATTCGGGCGTTGGCGGCCCAGGCACGTGCGTCTTCACAGTCTTGGCGTATGCCTTGCTGCAAGGCTTCCAGACCATCGTATTTGCGCTCGTCGTGCAATTTATGTAGCAGTTCCACGCGGATGATTTTACCGTAGCCCCCTTCGGCGCCCAGGTGGGCCGGCCAGTCTAGGCAATGCGTTTCCAGCAGCACTTGGCCCCCGTTCACATCGTTGGCGTCGAGCGAGGGACGCACCCCTAAGTTGGCCACTCCCGTCAAGGCGCGGTCGCCCAGACCATGGACGCGCACCACGAAGATACCGCTGGCAGCAGGTTTCCAGTGTGAAAAGAGCAAGTTCAGGGTACGGCAGTTGAGTTCGCGTCCGAGTTTGCGGCCATGCACCACATGGCCCGAGATGGCGTAGGGACGCCCCAGCAACTGAGCCGCGGCGTGCATGTCGCCCCGCTCCAAGGCCTCGCGCACGGCAGAGCTGGACACGCGCAAGCCGTGCACTTCGTAACTGTTCATGCGTGCCACGTCAAAGCCCAGTTTCGCCCCTGCGGCGTCAAGCATCGCGTAGTCACCCGCACGCTTGGCACCAAAGCAGAAGTCGTCACCCACCAGCACATATTTCACGCCCAGGCCCTGGCACAGCACGTCCTGGATAAAGGCCTGCGGTTCTTGTGAGGCAAACACATGGTCAAAGGGCAGCACCACGCATTGGTTGACGCCACAGGCGCGCAGTTCGTGGAGCTTGTCGCGCAGCGTGGCAATGCGCGCAGGGGCCAATTCGGGCTTTTGAAAGCGCTTGGCAAAGAAGTCGCGGGGATGGGGCTCAAACGTCATCACGCAGCTGGGCACGCCACGGTGGCGGGCTTCGTTGTGCAGCAAGGCCAGCATGGCTTGGTGGCCGCGGTGCACACCGTCAAAGTTGCCGATGGTCAGGGCGCAGGCAGGGGCCAGCGCGGGGTGGTGAAAACCTCTGAAAACTTGCATGGTGCTCAATGGTTGGTGCGTGACAAGGACATGACACGCAATCGCTGTATATTGTCCTTGATAGACGTGTGCATTCCGAATCGGTGTTTTCAACTCGAATGATGGAGGTGTGGTGTGAAGGTCTTGAAACTCTCAGCCCAAGGGCTGCCCCAATCCTGGATCTCGCTGGAAGAAGCGGTCATCCACTATGCCGCGGGTGATGTGCGCTGGGAGTCTGGAGCCGAGGTGGCGGTGTTTCATGGCGGAACCAACGCCATCACGGGGGACCTCTCGGTGATCACGGTCAACAGTATCATCGGCACGCGCGGCGTGCCCAACATCAACCCGTTTGATTTGAAGCCCAGCCTGACCAATGCCAAGCTGTTTGCGAGGGACCGCAACATTTGCGCGTACTGTGGTGACCATTTCCATGAAACCGAATTGACGCGTGAACACATTCGGCCTTTTGGTCAACAGGGCATGGACCACTGGATGAATGTGGTCACTTCCTGCAAGTCATGCAACCACCGTAAAGGCAACCGCACGCCTGAGCAAGCCCACATGCCCTTGCTCTATGCGCCCTATGTGCCCAGCCTGTGGGAGGACTTCATCTTGCGCAACCGCCGCATCTTGTCGGACCAGATGGAGTTTTTGATGGCCCATGTGCCCAAGAGCTCCCGGCTTTTGGCTTGAGTTTTCAATGCGCAATGCTGGGGTTCATTTTTGAGTAATTCTTATAAACAAGATTTCTGAGCCAGCGATGCCCTGGGTCTGAATGGACCCGGTCATGCCAAAACTGACACACATCGGCGATGGGGGCTTCAAAAGGCAATGGGAAAAGCGCCAAAGACTCGGTAGAGATCAGACTCTCGGCCAAACGTTTGGGCACACAGGCAATCAAATCGCTGGCAGCCACAATTTCAGCGATGCCTAAGCCATGCGCCAACTCAACGATCACTTGCCTGCGTTTGTTGTTTCGCTGAAACATGTCATCGAGAAAAATTTCGAAACTGTCATGACTTGCGGCTGGCGGTAAGTAAACAGCATGTCGGGCATTCAAAAAAGTATTCAAAGTCAAACCCTTTTTTAAGAGAGCGTGGTCTTTTCTCGCCAGCACCACATAACTTTTGCTGAACAAGCGCTGCTGATGGAAGCCGGCTTGAAATCTGTCGAAGGTTCCAATGGCCAAGTCAATCTCTCCCTCTGCCATCATCGACTGAGCAACTCGGGGTGAGACGTTGACCAATGAAATGGAGACTTGGGGTGCCACCACCGAGAGTGTCTTGAGAAGGTTGGGCATCAAGATCAACTGACCCACGTCACTGATGTAGATCTTGAAATTCTTTTCACTGCATGAGGGGTCGAAGGCTTTGACGGATTGAACCGCAAATTGAATTTGCGCCAGTGATTCCTGGATGGGGCCAGCCAACTGTTCAGCGAGAGCTGTGGGCATCATGCCCGTGGGCGATGAGACAAATAATTTGTCATCGAAATGGTCGCGCAATCTTTTGAGACAGTTCGATATGGCAGATTGCGAAAGATTTAATTCTTCACCCGCAAGCGTCACATTGCGCTTGCGCATCACTGCACAAAAAACGTGCAGCAGGTTGAGGTCTAAATTATGGGTGTGCGACGTTTTCTTCAAAGCAGTTCAAATTCAAAGAGTAGTTTTTCATCCAATCGGAAAAACTTTCGAACTGATTTTTTATCAGGGCACTGGTTTCGTGATCGGTACAAACACCAGCTGTGGAAAATTTTTCATGCACTTTGCCGATGAACACTTCGGGTTTGATCATCACACGCGAATCAGTTGCCTCAAAAATACGACGAAGTTCGTATTGAACCCTGACGCCACCCAAAAGCCCTGTGGAGGCAGAAATCAACATCACAGGCAGTCTCAGCAATGGCTTGGCTGGCATGCGAGACATCCAGTCGATGGTGTTTTTGAGCCGTGCTGGGACCGAATGGTTGTATTCAGGTGAGGCGACGATGAGCCCATGACTTTGAGAAATGAGCTCGGACAACGCAGTGATCGCATGTGAAAAAGAAGCGGTTTCTGCACGGTCCTCATAAAACGGAATTTTCGAAATATCGAACAAATGAAGATCCATCAAGTCCTGGAAATTGGACTTGATGTGGTTCAACACCATGTGGTTGTAGGAGTTGGGCCGACAAGAGTTTGTCAAGCCAACGAGATGGAGCTTTTGTCCGTCGTCCATGTCACGCTTCTCTGACTTGGACCGTCATGGAACCCAAGCCTTCAGCCGAGGCAACCAGCACATCGCCGGGTCTGATCGGACCGACCCCTTGGGGTGTGCCAGTCATCAAAACATCACCGGGCATGAGGGTGTAAAAACTGGACGCATACTCAATCAACTCCGCCACTGACATCACCATGTCGGAGGTGTTGGCGTCTTGTTGGATCACGCCATTCACCGTGAGTTTCAAATCAACATTGGTCGGATCAATGGCCTCATCGGCCGACACAAGCCAAGGGCCTAGCACGGTGTAGGTGTCGATGGATTTTCGAAAGCTGCGATCCTCTGTGCCGCGTACCGTGATATCCAACCCTAGGCAATAGCCCGCGACATGGTCGAGCGCGTTCTCTTTGTTGACACAAGACGCTGCTTTTCCAATGACCGCACACAACTCAATCTCATGGTCTGTGCGACGGTCTAAAAACCGTTGTTGGATGCCTTGGCCAGGCCCCACCACTGAAGACGGTGCTTTCAAAAACAAGCCTGCCTTGCGAATGTCGGTGATGATGTGTCCAAATGCTTGCCCATTGCTTTGCATTTCTTCGACGTGAGCTTTGTAGTTGATGGGCGCAGCCACCACCTTGCTGGGGTTGGGTATGGGACTGCTGAGTTGAACTTCAGACAACTTATATGTTCTTGCATTGGCCTTGAGATTTTCAATTTGATCAAGAGTCATCTCTTTGATGGCAGATAGAACCTTCAAGGTGTCGTTGGATGGGTCCAAAGCAGTGATGTCATAAAGAATGTCATCGATCACTAAACCGACTTTTGAAGTATTGAAGCGCGCGATTTTCATATTCAAAGTTGCTTTACA
>CAITHK010000194.1 GCA_903892175.1 uncultured Burkholderiales bacterium
GTTGACGCTGGGTTTTGCAGGCCTGTGGTTGCCCGATGTGTGGCTGGGCCTGCTGGGTCTGCCCGTGACGCCCGAAACCGTGCTGTCCATGGCCGCCCCGTGTTTGGTGCTGGCGTACTTGGGGGCGACCTGCTTGAATTTGGGACTGCAATCATGGGGCACGCGACTGGGTGGCCACGCCGCGCAACAAAGCCGCATCGTGGCCTGGCGCGAAGGCTTGGGTTTGCTGGGCGTGGTGCTGGCGTCGGCCTTGACCGCTGGGTTGGATGCCCAGGCGCTGGTGGTCGGGTTGACGTTGGCGCTTGGGCTGGGCTGGTGGTTGTGGCGCGCAGCGCCGTTCCCCACTGACGCCCCTCAGCAGCGCCTCGCGGTATCGGACAGCGGGGCTTGGCCGCTGCAACGCCCAGCCTTTCGAGCACTGCTGCAAGTGTTTGTGCTCAATGGCATCGCCAGCGCTGTGCCCGCCACCTTGGTGATGTTTTTCATCCAAGACCAACTGCAAGCGCCCAGCGGCTATGAAGCGCGCTACTTGGGGACCTACTTTGTGGCGGCGGCGGTCTCGCTCCCGCTGTGGCTGTGGGTGGTGCGCCGCGTGGGCTTGTTGCGCGCCTGGGGCGTCGGCATGGTCTTGGCCATGGGCGTGTTCATGTGGACAGTGACTTTGCAGGCGGGGGACTTGCTTGGCTTTGGCGTGATTTGCGCCTTGTCAGGTTTGGCGCTTGGCGCCGACCTGGTGGTGCCTGGGGCTTTGTTGACCGGGGTGATCCAACAAGCAGGTGACAGCGGCGCGCGCGAAGGCCGCTATCTGGGGTGGTGGCAAGTGGCCACCAAGCTCAACCTGGCCGCGGCGGCGGGTCTGAGCTTGCCAGCCCTGCAAGTGCTGGGTTACACACCAGGGGCGCACAATGCATCTGGTCTGTGGGCTTTGACGCTGGCTTACGGTGTGCTGCCCTGTGGGTTGAAATTTTTAGCCGCGTGGCGTCTGTGGACGCTGCGCCATGTGTTGCAGGAGAACTGACATGATGAACCGACGAAAACTGTTGCTCAGTGGCACGGGGGCACTGGTGGGTGCCGCCAGCTTGGTGGGCTGCGCGGGCCCCAGCGTGGACGATTACGCCAACGAACGCCCTTTACTGGACTTGCGCGAGTATTTCAACGGCATGGTGGACGCCTGGGGCGTGTTCACCGACCGCAATGGCCAAGTGGTCAAGCGCTTCACCGTGGTGATGAACTGCCAATGGCAAGGTGACAGCGGCGTGCTGGACGAAGACTTTGTGTATTCGGACGGTACCCGTGACAAACGCATTTGGCGTTTGCAGCATTTGGGCAACGGTGCCTACAGCGGCACTGCGGGTGATGTGGTGGGCGCGGCCCAGGGCCAAACCCGTGGCAACAGCTTTCGCTGGGGGTACACCTTGGCACTGCCCGTCGACGGTCAAGTCTGGCACGTGCAAATGGACGACTGGATGTACCTGATGAACCCCAAGGTCATGCTCAACAAAGCGCGCATGACCAAGTGGGGCCTGCATCTGGGTGACGTGACCTTGTCGTTCCAGCGCAGGGCTTGAGATGCAAGCGATGAATCCCCCCATCACCGATTGGTCCGGCCGCAGTGTGTGGCTGATTGGGGCGTCAAGCGGCATCGGTTTGGCCACTGCGCATGCGCTGCATGCGGCAGGTGCGCGCGTGGTGGTGTCGGCACGCCAGGGCGAGTTGCTGGCGCAGTTTGTGCAAACCCATCCGGGTGCCCATGCGTTTGCCCTGGATGTGACCGACGCCCAAGCCATGCGGCACGTGGCCGAGCAGGTACAAGGGCTGCAAGGGCTGGATGTGGTGGTGTACTGCGCGGGTTACTACAAGTCGGTGCGCGCCACCGCGTATTCGCTGTCAGAAATGCTGCGCCACCAAGCGGTCAACTACACCGGGGCGCTGCACATGCTCGACGCCGTGTTGCCAAGCTTGCTGCACCAAGGTCATGGCCACCTGAGTTTGATTTCCAGCGTGGCCGGCTTCCGTGGTTTGCCACAGAGCCTGGCCTATGGCCCCACCAAGGCCGCGTTGACGCACTTGGCCGAGGCCCTCTACATGGACCTGGCTTCCCAAGGCCTTGGCGTGAGCGTGATCCACCCTGGCTTTGTCGCCACGCCTCTGACCGCACAAAACACCTTCAAGATGCCGGCCATGATCAGCCCCGAACAAGCCGCTCAGGCCATGCTGCAAGGCTGGGCCCATGGGCTGTTTGAGATCCACTTTCCCAAGCGCTTCACGCGTTGGCTCAAGCTGTTGCGTCTGTTGCCCTACCGGTGGTACTTTGCCATCGTGCACCGCGCCACAGGCATGTGAGACGCCCATGCCAGCCCCACAAACCACACCCGACACACCCGACACGCACGAAGCCGCCCTGGCACGCGTGGTGGCTTTTTTTGAACAGCTGCAACCCAGCGATGTGGCACAACTGGCTGATATTTACTGCCACAACGCCCAATTCAAAGACCCCTTCAATGAGGTGACGGGTGTGCCCGCCATTCAAGGGGTTTTTGAGCACATGTTCAAGACACTGCATGCGCCACGCTTTGTCGTCACACAGTCTGTCCAACAAGGCGCGCAATGTTGTGTGACCTGGGATTTCATCTTTGAGTTTCGCAACTTTGCGCGCGGTACAGCGCAGACCATCCGAGGCGCCAGTCATTTGGTACTGCGCGAAGAACACGGCACATGGCGCGTGGCCGTGCACCGCGACTACTGGGATGCCGCCGAAGAGCTTTACGAAAAATTACCCGGGGTGGGCGCAGTGATGCGCTGGCTCAAACGCCGCGCCAACGCCTGAAAGAAAAAGGCCCGCGACTGCGGGCATGGGCTCGGGCCGCATCACGGCCTCATCAAGACGGCAGCGTGTCTTGAAAACTTGGACGCAGTGCCAAGCGTTCGTACAAGGCGGCCAGACTGGGATGGTCACTGCGCCAATCGATGTAGGCAAAACGAAAATCCAAATAACCCAGAGCACAACCCACGGCGATGTCGGCCAAGCTCATGTGAATGCCCATGCAGTAGGTGCGCTCAGCCAAAGCACGTTCCATGGCTGTCAGGCTGTCGTCGATTTTCTTCATCTGACGCTCGATCCAAGCTTGGCTGCGTTCACCCTCGGCGCGTCCTGGCCAATGGGCTTCCAAGCGAGCCAAGATGGCTGCATCCAGCAAACCATCGGCCAAGGCCTCCCAGGTTTTGACCTCGGCACGGTCCCGTCCACCGGAGGGAATGAGCTTGCCCACCGGGGACAAGGTGTCCACGTATTCCACGATGACGCGCGAGTCAAACAGCGCCTCGCCACCCTCCATGATCAAACAAGGCACTTTGCCCAAGGGGTTGGCTTGTGTGATCTGCGTGTCGGCGGACCAGACGTCTTCAAGCAAAAACTGGTAATCCAGTTTTTTCTCAGCCATGACGATGCGCACTTTACGCACGTAAGGACTGGTGATGGCGCCGATGAGTTTCATACGTGGCAAAGTAATTTCGAAGCGCGAATTTTAACGAGGCTCTGATCACCCTTTGCCGCCCACACAAGTCAGCAGTCACGCAAAGCACCCTTGAGGCATTGATATCCCATCCAATCCCCCTGCACCTAAAATCTGTGGATGAGCATTACCCAAGTCACGGCCTTGTCGCCGCTGGACGGCCGATACGCCGCCAAACTCTCCGCCCTGCGTCCTTTGATGAGCGAGCAAGGCTATATGCACCGCCGCGTGCAAGTCGAAATTGCCTGGTTCATCGCCTTGAGCGACGCGGGCTTTGACGAGTTCAAGCCTTTGAGCGCCGCAGCCCGCAGCCACTTGCTGGGCTTGGTGAGCCAGTTTTCCACCGAAGATGCCTTGGCGATCAAAGAGATTGAAAAAACCACCAACCACGACGTGAAAGCGGTGGAGTACTGGATCAAAAACCAATTCAAAGGGCACGCCGAGCTGGAGGCCGCCGCCGAGTTTGTGCACTTTGCATGCACCAGCGAAGACATTAACAACACCAGCCACGCCTTGCAGCTCAAAGCCAGCCGTGACCAAGTGTTGTTGCCGGGCCTGGACGGTTTGATTGCCAAGCTGCGCGAGATGGCCCACACCTACGCCGAGGTGCCCATGCTGAGTCGCACCCACGGCCAAACCGCCAGCCCTACCACAGTGGGCAAAGAGGTGGCCAACGTGGTGATTCGTTTGCAAACTGTGCGCGCGCGCATTGCCGCCGTGCCGATGATGGCCAAGATGAACGGTGCGGTGGGCAACTACAACGCTCACCTGAGCGCCTGGCCCGATGTGGACTGGGAAGCCTTCAGCCGTCGCGTGGTGGAAACACCCGAGCCTGTGGGCCTGGGGCTGACGTTCCAGCCCTACAGCATTCAGATCGAGCCCCACGACTACATGGCCGAGTTGTTCGACGCGGTGGCACGTGCCAACACCATCTTGATCGACTGGTCGCGCGATGTGTGGGGCTATGTGTCCTTGGGCTATTTCAAGCAACGCTTGAAAGAAGGTGAAATTGGCTCGTCGACCATGCCGCACAAAGTCAACCCGATCGATTTTGAAAACGCCGAAGGCAATTTGGGCCTGGCCAATGCCTTGCTCAAACACCTGAGCGAGAAGTTGCCCATCAGCCGCTGGCAACGTGATTTGACCGACTCCACCGTGCTGCGCAACATGGGCGTGGCGCTGGGCTATGCGGCACTGGCGTACCAGTCGCTGCATGTGGGTTTGAACAAACTTGAGCTCAACCGTGAAGCACTGGATGCAGACCTGGACGCTGCCTGGGAAGTGCTGGCCGAGCCGATTCAAACCGTGATGCGCCGCTATGGCGTGCAAGGTGCGTATGAAAAGCTCAAAGAGGTGACACGCGGCAAGACCGTGACCCCCGAAGCCCTGCATGGTTTGATTCGCTCGCTGGAGATTCCACAGCCTGAGATTGACCGCTTGTTGGCCATGACCCCCGGCAGCTACGTGGGCAAGGCGGCAGAGCTGGCCCGCCGCGTCTGAGCGACGCACACCCCATGGCCATCAAATCCACCATCTTCAAGGCGAACGTTCAGATCGCCGACATTGACCACGGCTACTACGCCGACCACGCGCTCACCCTGGCGCGCCACCCGAGCGAAACCGACGAACGCATGATGGTTCGTCTGGTGGCGCTGTCACTGCAAGCCCACCAGTTGCAAGACATGTGCAACGGCGATGGCGTGCTGGGCTTTGGCGCCGGCTTATCCGACCCCAACGAACCCGACGTGATGCTGCGCGACTACACCGGCCGCACGCGGCTGTGGATCGAGGTCGGCCAGCCCGAAGAAAAACCACTGCTCAAAGCCTGCAGCAAAGCCGACCAGGTGATGCTGTACGTGTTCTCAAGCTCAGGTGAGGTGTGGTGGCGCACCATGCAGAACAAGCTCATCAAACCCAGCACCTTGCAGGTGTGGCGCATTCCAAGCGCGGCTTCGCAAGAGTTGGGCAAGCTGGCCGAGCGCAGCATGCAGTTGCAGGCCACGGTTCAAGAAGGCGTGGTGATGATGAGCAATGGCAAGACCACGGTCGACATCGAGTGCGAGCGCTGGAAATAAACCCTTTTTGTAAATCAACCCCACGTGCATGGGCTCAAGGGGCTGCGCTTGCTCCTGTGTTTTCTGCCGCACGTTCAGCGTATTTGTTGAAGCGCCATGAAGTGCCGATGATGCGGATGCGCCGCCAGGTGCTGCGTTTGTCAGCGGGGGACATTTCGGTCCAGTACTGCACCTCGTCAAAGGTACGTCCACAACCTTTGCATTCCGGGTCACCTTGGCTGGTCGAACAGATGGCGATGCAGGGCGTGTCTGGCGTGCTGTTGTACCAAGTCAACCACGCGTCGTAGGCCTGGGTGGGAAAGCCTTTCACGGCCGCCACGTCCTCGTGGTAGTAAACCATCAGGGCGTACACCTGCGCCAACGCACGAATTTCGGATGCCAGGGTGACACCATCGGGTGAGGGTTTTTTGTCGCGCCAGAAATTGATGGCCGCTTCAATGTCGGTGATGTGGATGCCTGACATGGCGCTAGAGTTTGCTACCTAATAAACCGGGGCTGCGAGGGGTGTGGATGATAGCCGGGATGCTATGCTGACTTGACATGAAGCTTATTTTTTCTTGGTTACTCCACGCGCTGTCGCTGTTGGCATTGACCCATCTCTACAGCGGGGTTGAAGTCACCGGCTTTGGTGCCGCCTTGGTGGCGGCCTTGGTCATTGGTCTGTTCAACTTGATCGTGCGGCCCATCTTGGTGGTACTGACTTTCCCAGTGACGGTGGTCACGCTGGGTTTGTTTTTGTTTGTCATCAACGCCCTGATGTTTTGGGCGGTGGCGGGCATCTTGGACGGCTTCCAAGTGCAAGGCTTTGGTGCCGCGTTGCTGGGCTCTTTGGTTTATTCAGCTTTTGGCATCGTGATCGACTCAGCGCTCGAGCGCTTGTTCCCGCCGCAAACCCTCTAACTGGCGCAAGCGGGCATCGATGATCGACGCCTCCATGTGGCCGGCGCGGTCCAAGCGCCCCTCACGCGCTAAGCTCCTGGACAGCTCCTGGGCCGCTTTGAAACGGTCCACTGCGGCCGAGTAATCCAGCTCCATGGCACGCGCCTCGGCCTGAGCACGGATGGTGCGCAAACCATCGCCTTGCTGTTCATAGGCCGCGGCCAACAACTGCCAAGCCAATGCATCGCGCGGACGCAGGTTGAGCCAGAGCATCAGCTCTTGACTGGCGACTTTGGCTTGCGCCGGTTGCTGGGTGGCCAAACGACTCTGCGCCAGCAGCAAATGTCCTGCACGGTCATCCAAGGCCAACACACGGACTTTGGGCTCGATCACGCCCAGCGCCTGCGCTGTGTCTCCCATGGCCAAGGCAAATTCAACGCTGAGCAAGCGCACAGCGTACAGAGCAGGGGCTTCTAAATTAGCCAGCGCTTGCAAGCGTGCCAAGTGCTGTTTGGCGGACGACAACTCGCGCAGTTTTATATCGGCCAGGGTCGCGCCATACAACGCACCGGCTTGCTTGGCCTGCGATGCGGCAGCCAAGTTGTGGTCTGCGCCTTGCGCGCTGATGGCTCGCAACGCATCGACGCCCAGCCCCGTCAAAACTTGCGCGCGCGCAGCCATCATGGCGTGCACCGCACGCAAGGCCAGCGGCGGGCGAAGTGGCAGCAGCTGCTGGCGCGCTTGCGCATCGGCGATGCGCTCGTTGGTCATGGGGTGGCTGCGCAAGTAGGGAAAAGAGCCGTTGTCATTCAAACGCGCGGCTTGTTGCAATTTCTCAAACATGGTGACAAAGCCTTGTGGCTCAAAACCCGCGCCCGTCATGACCCCATAGCCGATGCGGTCGGCCTCACGCTCCATGTCGCGCGAAAAGTTCAACTGACTTTGCATGGCTGCGGCCGAGCCACCCACCATGACGGCGTTGGCAGCACTCATGCCGCTGGCCGAGGGTGTTCGGCTGGCAGCGAGCATGCCCAAGATCATGGCGGCCACCACCATCGGACCTTGCCGTCCTTGCTGGGCCATCATGCGGGCAATGTGGCGCTGGGTCACGTGGCTGAGTTCGTGCGCCAGCACCGAGGCCAATTCATCGGGGCTGGCCACCGCAGAAATCAAACCCAAATGGACGCCCAAGTACCCGCCCGGTAATGCAAACGCATTGATGCTTCGGTCACGAATCAGCGCCACTTGCCAAGCAAACTGTTGCTCCAACTCTGGGGTGAGTTCGCCGCGTTGCCTGGCCGAGTTCAACAGTTCTTGCCAGATGGACTGCAAGTAGTCCCCGAGCACGGGGTCGTCAAGGTAATCGGGGTCGCGGTAAATTTCGCGCGCAATGCTCTCGCCCAAACGCCGCTCAACGCCCAAGGCAAGCTCGGCGCCGTCGCCCAAATTGGGCAAGCGGGTCATCGCGCTTTGGGCTTGAACGGCGTTGAAGGGCAACGCCAAACTCATGCACAGGCTGAAGACGCCTACACGCCGCCAACCCACGCGGTAAAAAGAAGCAACAACAAAAGCGAATGAAAGCATGGTCGCGGAGAGTGAAAGGCTGGGTCGTATGATGCGCGTGTCATGTTAACCCCCAGTGAATTTGCCCATGTCTACCCTCACACACTTTGACGGCCAAGGCCAAGCCCATATGGTCGATGTGGCCGACAAGGCCCACACGCACCGCGTGGGTGTGGCGGGGGGACGCATCCGCATGCTGCCTGCCACGTTTGCACTGGTTCAACACGGAACGGCCAAAAAAGGGGACGTGTTGGGCATCGCACGCATTGCCGGCATCCAAGCCGCCAAGAAAACGAGTGACCTGATTCCGTTGTGTCACCCGCTGGCTTTGACACGCGTCGCCGTGGCATTTGAACTGGATGAGACAACCCACAGCATTGCCTGCATGGCCACGGTCGAAACGGTGGGTCAAACTGGCGTCGAGATGGAGGCATTGACTGCGGTGCAAGTGGCTTTACTCACGATCTACGACATGTGCAAAGCGGTCGACCGGGGCATGACCATCACCGATGTGCGTTTGCTAGAGAAGCATGGCGGCAAGTCGGGGAGTTATGTCAGCGCCTGATTTGGGCTTGGTGCTTTGATGGGGTTAGCGCTGCCCGATGCATCACGTGATACGTCAAGTGATGCGTTTTTGCAAAATCTTGGCCCGCACAATGGCTGCATTCTTGGCGGCACTTTCTTGACTGGCGGTTGGGTGCCACAAGTGCAAGACCTCGGTGGCCCAACTGCCTGATTTGCGCACCACGCCGGCTTGCTGAAGGCGAAAGACAAAGTCTGCGTCTTCGTGGCCCCAGCCCTCTAGCGATTCGTCAAAGCCGCGGATGTGCTGCACATCGTCTCGCCAAGCGCTCATGTTGCAGCCCTTGATGCGGCTCCAGACGAATTTTTTGTACAAGCGTGTTGCCAGGTCCGGCAGCTTCAGTTTCAAGGGCAAGCACTTGTTCATTTGCCCCTGAAGACGCAGTCGCCAAGCCTGTCGACTGAAGACTGCGTAGTCCCACACACCAGCGGCACACAAGGTCTGGGTCAAGGCGGGTGCGAGCAAGATGCGGCTGCCGGTGACCATGACGCCGACTTGAGCGAGGCGGCGGTGTTGGGTCATGAAGTCCGGTTGGACCAAACAGTCGCCGTCCAAAAAAACGAGGTAGTCCCCACGTGTGGCAGCGATGGCTTGGTTGAGTATCTTGGCTTTGCGAAAGCCTGCATCGGGCTGCCACACATGCTGTAAGGGCACGGGAAAGTGCGACTGGTGACGCGCAATCAGATCGGCCGTGTCAGAGGTCGACCCGTCGTCGGCGATGACCACTTCAAAGTGCTTGTCTTGCTGTTGCGCCAAAGACTGCAAGCACAAGTCCAAGGCCTGCGGCCAGTTGTAGGTGGCCAAGACCACGGTGATCAATGCGGGGGTTGGCATGGGCCTCTTTCTTGTTGGATCAACCACAGCTTGAGGTAGCGGTAATACGTGCCTTCGGCATTGGAGACGGCCAAGGCCAAGCCTTGCGGGCCATCGCGCCAAGACGCTTTGAACACATAGGTTCGGATGAAAGCCCACAAGCCATGCCGCACAGCTTTGCCGACGCTGGATGTTTTACCGCGCGCATACAACTGCTGTGCCGACGCACTGGAATAGCGGTCCACTTTGTCGAGCACTTGGCTGAAAGTGCGAAAGCTGTAATGCAGCAATGCCGTGTGCAAGGCCTGCACCGTGGCTTGGGTGACAATTTTTTCGTGCACCAAGTCTTGGGTGAATGCCGCATTTCCGCGTTTGAACAGCCGCAGCACAGGGTCGGGGTACCACCCGCCATGGCGCATGAACTTGCCGCAATACCAGGACAGACGTGGGATTTCATAGGCCGTGTTTTGTGGGTTGCGCATCAAGACGTGTTGAATTTCTGCGGCCAGCTCAGGTGGTACGCGCTCATCGGCATCGATCGACAGCACCCACTCACAGGACGCCAATGCCAGGGCTCGGTTTTTCTGTGGGCCAAACCCCGGCCAATCCACCGGTTGCGACACGACGGCGCCGTAACGCTTGGCAATGTCCACGGTGTTGTCGGCGCTTTGGCTGTCGACCACCACGATTTCGTTCACCCAATCTTTCAAAGACGACAGGCATTCTTCCAGGTTATGCCCCTCGTTGCGGGTGATCACAATGGCAGAGATCGTGGCTGCAGGCGTTGTCATGGGATGGTCCGTTCAAGGGTGGGCATTTTGCTGCACCGCGTGCAAGCGTTCGCTCAAGGTGTTGGCCAAGTCGTCTTGGCCCAGTAATGTGGCGCTGTCGATCCAGCGCTGAACCACACGCGGCTCTGGCGAGTAATGCATCACACGCGCGGCCAGGTCAAACACTTCTTGGGCATTGTCGGTGCTGACCTCTTGCGTGGTGAGTTTGGCAAATTCTGCTTGGTTGCGAAATAACCATGATGCGTTGGCATGCTGCATGGGGTCATCCCGGTAAAGCGCATCCCGTTGTGCGGGGGCTCGGTAAATTTGCGCCACCCGGTTGAAATCCCAAGCCGCGTACAAACAACCCAAAAACAAGGCGCAAGCCACAGAGATGGCCACCAGTTGAGCGCGTGATGAAGGCACTCGGTGCGCCATGTCTGCGGCCGACAGCGGCGCGTCTGATGCCTGACGCCACAGCAAACCCACAGCCAAGCCGGCCGTCATTTGGAAGGGTCCGTACCACAGGGGATATTCCACCAAGCTGTGCAAGCCAATGACCCACAGCACGCCCCACGCCATGCTGCGCCAGGCGTCTGTCTCGCGCCAAGGCCGACGCCGCAGCACCCACAGCACGCCCATCCCTAGCAACAACACGGCCAACGGCAGCCCCAGCTCCACGGCCAGATGCAGGGGCAAGTTGTGGGCGTTGTCGAGCATGTCGCAAAAGCGTGCGCCGGAGTAAGCCGTCATGAAGTGTGCGACATCTGTCTCGCCCCAACCCCAACCCAACCATGGCCGCTGGGCGATCAACGTGGCCATGTTGGACCACAGCACACCGCGAGTGCCGCACACGCCATAGTCTTGTGCTTGACCCACAACCCGCAACAGCATACTGGCGCCCACATGGCCCGTCACCTGCGTGGCCAACCAAGGCATCAGCATGGACCACAGAGCCACCGAAACCGGCGCCAAACATGCAACAGCCAGCACCAAGCTTTGCGCGGGGCGCCCCCGCTGAGAGGCTCGCCATGCCCAGCCAGCGCCCAGCACACCCACGGTGAGCCATTGCAGCGCCCCCGTGCGCGAAACCGAGCAGGCCACCCCCGCAGCCAACAGATTCAAAACCACCCACGCCATGAACTGCACACGGGGCTGGATGGGTCCACGCTGCGCCAGATCAGCCAGCCATGCCAAGCCCGCAACAAGGCCCATGCTGGTGAGGCTTGCAAATTGGTTGCGCTGGCGCAAATTGGCAAATGCGTCTCCGGGCAAAGGCTGGTTCACCCACGGCGCCAAGTCATGCGCCAAACCCAAATATTGCAAGATACCCAAGACACTGCTGATGCTGGCAGCCAGCACCCATGCCGCGGCGACCCACACCACCAACCCATTCCCACGCCACGCCACATGCAAGCCCACACGCGCCATCAAGGCGATGCAAGCCAGAGCGGCCGACAGGCCCAGGGTCAGGGCAGGGTCGATGACTTGGGGTCTGCACAAGACGCTGGCCACCACCAGTACAACCAGCACCACCGAGACCAAGCCCCTGAACGCCACCCGGCGCTGGGGTTGGTCTTGCAGTGGCAGATCCAGCACCAACAAGCACACACAAGCCGCCGCCATCCAGCTCAGCAGCAAGGGCATGACCGCTGTTGAGGGACTGATGGCAAACGGGTTGACCCACGGCAGCAAGAGGCACGCCACAAGCAAGGCATTGCGCGCGCACAGCGCAGCAGCAGTTGGTGAATGAAAAGACATGGGAGGTCATTTTCCAACAAGCCGTGGCCATGAAAAAAGGCGCCTAAGCGCCTTGTGTGTTGATGCGTTCTGTATTTATTTGCAATCGCTGGGCACGTACTTGGTCTCTAAGGCGTTGTCGCGCACGCTCACACCCGCAAAAGTCGATGCGCCTTTGGCCAAACACTTCCACAACACGGCGCCCGACACAGTGGTGCTGGTGGCAGTACTGGCAGGCAAGCCAGACACGGTGGTGCCCGACTGTGTGTAAGGCACCAAGAGCAAAGAACCTGCCCCTGCCGCTTGGGTGGTGGTGATGGTGATGGCGCCGGTTTCCTTGCCAATGGCAATACTGCTGATGTTCTTGGTAGCTGCCGGTGAAACATAGTCGCCTTGGTACCCATTGGTATTGCTGGCCACATTGCCGCTGTTGACGACATCGAGCACGGTGGTTTTGGCCGCCGTTGCCAAACCAAAGCCTTCTGCCACGCGCGCGCGCACCACATAGTCTTGGTAGGCCGGCAATGCCACCGAGGCCAAGATGCCCACAATGGCAATCACAATCATCAACTCAATGAGGGTGAACCCTTTTTGTGCCACGTGCTTCATAAAAACTCCTGCAGGGTGTGTGTCGATCAATAACGGGGAGTGGATTCTAGGCACCGCTTTGGCCCCACGATCACATGCAAGGGTTCAAAAAAAAGCGAGCGGTGAAAACACCGCTCGCCATGTGGTTCAGAACCAGAGAATCAGGCTTCTTCTGCGGGTTTGGATTGGTGCTTGAGCTCAATCAACTTGCCCCAAGCCAGCACAATCACCGCGCCGGCGGTGGCGGCGGCCATGTGGAGCCAATGATTTTCAGCAGCAAAGTCGCGCAGCAGCACGTCGCTTGCCACTGTTTCGCCACCCACCCAGCCAATCAGTGCCGCACCCAAGGTGATGATGACGGGGAAACGCTCCATCATTTTGATCATCATGGAGCTGCCAAAAATCACCAAAGGAATGCTGATGGCCAAACCAAGAATCAACAGCAGTTGGTCACCTTTGGCCGCCGCGGCCACGCCAATCACGTTGTCCAAGCTCATCACCAGGTCGGCAATCAGAATCGTGCGCACAGCGGTCAACAAACTGGAGTGGTCATGGCCTTCATCTTCGCCTTCTTCTTCATCGGCCAGCAATTGGGCGCCAATCCACAACAACAACAGGCCGCCAATGATTTGCAAGCCCTGCAACTCCAACAACCAAGCGGCCACGATGGTCAAGCCAATGCGCAAGACCACGGCGGCACCGGAGCCAAAGAAAATAGCTTTCTTTTGCTGCTCAGGCGGCAATCCGCGCGCGGCCAAAGCGATCACCACCGCGTTGTCCCCAGACAAAAGGATGTTGATCCAAATGATTTTCAAAAGACCGACCACAAAGTCGGGGTTTTGAAAGGTTTGTAGAAAGTCCATGCTGTGGCTCCGTTGTCGTTATGGGGCGAGAAGACGGTGTCTCGTCGCAACTTTGAAAGCCACAAAGTGTAACGGGCCCGACAAAGCGGGCCCGTTGGTATTACTGCTTATGCAGCAGACCTTATTTCAGCTGTGCTTTGAGCAGCTTACCCAGCTCAGAAGGATTGCGTGTGACGATGAAGCCGCACTCTTCCATGATGGCCAGTTTGGCGTCGGCCGTGTCAGCCCCACCAGAGATCAAAGCCCCTGCGTGGCCCATGCGCTTGCCGGGAGGCGCGGTCACACCGGCGATGAAACCGACGATCGGCTTTTTCATGTTGGCTTTGCACCAGCGGGCAGCGTCGGCCTCGTCGGGACCGCCGATTTCACCGATCATGATGACGGCATCGGTGTCAGGATCATCGTTGAACGCCTTCATCACGTCGATATGCTTCAGGCCATTGATGGGGTCGCCACCAATGCCCACGGCGCTGGACTGGCCCAGGCCCACTTCGGTGAGCATCGCCACGGCTTCGTAGGTCAAGGTGCCAGAACGTGACACCACGCCAATGCGGCCTTTGCGGTGAATGTGACCGGGCATGATGCCAATCTTGATTTCGTCGGGGGTGATCAAACCGGGGCAGTTGGGGCCCAACAGCAAGGTCTTCTTGCCACCGGCCGCCTCTTTGGCTTTCATCTTGTTGCGCACTTCGAGCATGTCGCGAACTGGAATGCCTTCGGTGATGCAGATGGCCAAGTCCAGGTCGGCCTCGACGGCTTCCCAAATGGCAGCGGCAGCTCCTGCTGGCGGCACATAAATCACCGACACCGTGGCGCCGGTGTTGTGTGCGGCTTCTTTGACGGAAGCAAAAATTGGCACGTCGAAAATCTTTTCGCCGGCTTTTTTGGGATTCACACCTGCCACGAAACAATTTTTTCCGTTGGCGTATTCAATGCATTTTTCAGTGTGGAACTGACCGGTTTTGCCGGTGATGCCTTGGGTGATGACTTTGGTGTCTTTGTTGATATAGATTGACATGTATTTGTCCTGGTCAGTTGGAGACGGTGCGCGAAGCGTCGCCTCACAAAGTCATTATTTAACGGCGGCGACGATTTGCGTCGCGGCTTCGGCCATGGTGTCTGCAGAAATGATGGGCAAACCAGAGTCCGCAAGCATTTGCTTGCCCAAGGCATCGTTGGTGCCCTTCATGCGCACCACCAATGGCACGGACAAATTGACCGCCTTGCAAGCGGTGATCACGCCGCTGGCGATGGTGTCGCATTTCATGATGCCGCCAAAGATGTTGACCAAGATGCCTTTGACATGCGGGTTTTTCAACATGATCTTGAAGGCTTCGGTGACCTTCTCGGCAGTAGCGCCTCCGCCCACGTCGAGGAAGTTGGCAGGCTCGCCGCCAAACAATTTGATGGTGTCCATGGTGGCCATGGCCAAGCCCGCACCATTGACCAAGCAACCAATGTTGCCGTCCAAAGAGATGTAGGCCAAGTCAAACTTAGAAGCTTCGACTTCGGCAGGATCTTCTTCGTCCAAATCGCGGTAAGCCACGATTTCGGGATGGCGGAACAAGGCGTTGGCGTCAAAGTTGAACTTCGCGTCCAAAGCCATCACCTGGCCTTTGCTGTCGCGGTTCAAGGGGTTGATTTCAACCAAGGACGCGTCGGTCTCCATGTAGCACTGAAAGAGCTTTTTGAAGATGTCCACGGCTTGTGCGGTGGAGTCAGCAGGCATACCAATGGCGTCAGCAATTTTCTTGGCTTGTGCGTCGCCCAAACCGGTCAGCGGGTCGATGAACTCGGTGATGATTTTTTCTGGTGTGCTGTGGGCCACTTCCTCGATGTCCATACCGCCTTCGCTCGACGCGATGAAAGCAATTTTTTGCGTGGCGCGGTCGGTCACCACCGACACGTAATATTCTTTGTTGATGTCGGCGCCGTCTTCGATGTAGAGGCGTCGCACCTTTTGGCCTTCGGGGCCTGTTTGGTGGGTTTTGAGCTGCATGCCCAAGATCTCGCCAGCCAAACGCTTGACGTCGTCGATGGTTTTAGCCACTTTCACACCGCCGCCTTTGCCGCGGCCGCCTGCGTGAATTTGCGCTTTCACCACCCATACGGGGCCGCCCAGTTTTTGAGCGGCTTCCACCGCCTCTTGAACCGTGAATGCTGGAATGCCGCGGGGCACAGGCACGCCAAATTGACGCAAGATTTCCTTGCCTTGGTACTCGTGAATCTTCATGAGATCTCTCTTCGGAATCGGTAGATTTGGGTTACAGATATAGCACTCACAAATGTATCATGCTGCTTTGCGTCAACCTTAGATTTGGCTTACGCCTCGTCAAAGGCATTCATTTTTTGCAATCATTCGCGTAATTCACATCATGGCCAAAGTTTTCATCGACGGCGAAGCCGGCACCACCGGGCTTCAAATTCGCGAGCGATTGGCTCTGATGCCTCAGATTGAGCTGGTGAGCATTGCCCCTGGACTGCGCAAAGACCCCGAGGCCAAGCGCGCCCTGATGGCACAGGTTGATTTGGTCATTTTGTGTTTGCACGATGACGCGGCCCGCGACTCCGTGGCCATGATCGACAGCCTGAGCGGGCACCGTCCCAAAATCATTGACGCATCCACCGCGCATCGCGTCGCACCCGGCTGGGTGTATGGCTTTCCTGAATTGGCCGCAGGCCAACGTGACGCAGTGACCCAAGCCAGCCGCGTGGCCAACCCGGGTTGCTACGCCACCGGCGCCATTGCCGTGTTACGTCCCTTGGTGGATGCTGGCTTGGTGCCCGCAGACTTTCCCTTGGCCTTGCCTTCTGTCAGTGGCTACTCGGGGGGTGGCCGAGCCATGATCGAAGATTACGAAGCAGGCCGCGCCCCTCTGTTTGAGGCCTATGCCCTCGGGCTGGAGCACAAGCACTTGCCTGAAATCATGGCTTATGCCGGACTGACGCGTCGACCTATCTTTGTTCCTTCGGTTGGCAACTTCCGTCAAGGCATGCTGGTGCAAGTGCCACTGCATTTAGACCTGCTGCCCGGCAAGCCGCAAGCGGGCGACCTGCACGAGGCCCTGGTCCAGCACTATGGCACCCGTGCGGACAGTTGGGTCAGCGTGCATGCGGCCACCGACAACGGCAAGCTCGATGCCACGGCCCTCAACGACACCAACCAGTTAGAGATTCGGGTATTTGCCAACGAGGCCCATCGGCACGCGGTGCTGATCGCTCGCTTGGACAATTTGGGCAAAGGTGCCAGCGGCGCAGCGGTGCAAAACCTGCAATTGATGCTGGGGGTTTGACGAGGCCCGCAGGCCTTCGACGTCTCACTCGTCTTCAGCGCCAGCCACCACACGCTGGACGACGTCCGAGGCAAAGCCCCGACTCACCAAAAACCGTATTTGCTTAGCTCGCGCAGCTTGATCAACTGGCGCTTGGCCAAACTTTTTACGCCACACCTCACGCGCCCGCTCAAGCTCGGTGCTGCGCAAGTCTTGCACCGCCTCAGCAATCGCCTCTGCAGGCAATCCTTTGGCTTGCAATTCTTGGCGCACCCGGGATGCACCGAGCTTGCTCGAACGCCGATTCACCACCGACTCCACCACACGCTGCTCATTGATGAAGCCTTTGGCTTGTAAAAAGTCCAAGGCCTGGGCCAATTCACCAGGCGTTTCTTCAAACGCTTTGAGCTTGCGCTCCAGTTCTTGGCGTGAATGCTCGCGCTGCGACAAGAGGCGCAGCGCTCGGCCCTTGAGCGACGGCTGAAAGCCGCCGACCTTGCGGTCTTTGGTCGAGTCGACCTCAGCATTCACTGGCGACACCTCTTGCCTCAGGCTGCAACTTCTTTGCCGTCAATGGCTTCGGCCAACAACGGAATGCCCAAAGAGTCGCGCACTTTGTTTTCAATTTCGTAAGACAAGGCTGGGTTTTCACGCAAAAACTCGCGTGCGTTGTCGCGGCCTTGGCCAATTTTTTCGCCTTGGTAAGCGTACCAAGCGCCCGATTTGTCAATGATCTTGGCCTCGACGCCCATGTCGATGATTTCGCCGTGACGGCTGATGCCCTCACCAAACAAGATATCAAACGCTGCGGTTCTGAAGGGGGGGGCCACCTTGTTCTTCACCACTTTGACCTTGGTCTCGTTGCCGATGGCCTCTTCACCCTTTTTGATGGTGCCGGTCCGGCGAATGTCCAAACGCACAGAGGCGTAGAACTTAAGCGCGTTGCCACCGGTCGTGGTTTCAGGCGAGCCAAACATCACACCGATCTTCATGCGGATTTGGTTGATGAAGATCACGGTGCAATTGGTTTTCTTGATCGAGGCGGTGAGCTTGCGCAAGGCTTGGCTCATCAAACGTGCTTGCAGGCCGGGCAACGAGTCGCCCATGTCGCCTTCGAGCTCAGCTTTCGGGGTGAGGGCCGCCACTGAGTCAATCACCACCAAGTCCACGGCGCCCGAACGCACCAGGCTGTCGACAATTTCCAGCGCTTGTTCGCCCGTGTCAGGCTGGCTGATCAACAACTCTTGCAAGTTCACGCCCAGTTTTTGCGCGTACTGCACATCCAAAGCGTGCTCGGCGTCCACAAAGGCACAGGTGCCAGCTTGCTTTTGCATTTCGGCGATCACTTGCAACGTCAAGGTGGTTTTGCCCGATGACTCTGGGCCGTAGATTTCAATCACCCGACCACGCGGCAAGCCGCCCACACCCAACGCAATATCCAAACCCAAAGAGCCCGTGGACACCACTTGGATGTCGTCGATCACTTCGCCTTCGCCCAGGCGCATGATGGTGCCTTTGCCAAATTGTTTTTCAATCTGTGCCAAAGCGACTTGGAGGGCTTTGGCTTTTTCGCTGTCAGCGACTGGGTTTTTGGCGTTCATAAAAATCTCCATCAATTCAAGGACTTACCGGATTTTCCAACCACTGTGTTGATCAACAGCTGGATGCTTGACCAGTACTTTACCCGAAAGTCAAAACAAGTAAACAGTTTTTTTAGTCAGTTTGCCTTATCATTTGGGGATGGCCAAACCACCCGCTCATGCAAGCCCTGCCCAGGACTGGCGGCAGTTGCATTTGGGGCGTTTGCTGGGGCACGCCATGCGCCGCTTTGACGCCCGTGTGCTGCATTTGATGGCGCACAACGAGGAGGTGCCCTTGGCCTTGTCGAACTTGGCTGCACGGGCGCAAGTCAGCGCGGCCCACATCCACATCACACGGCACTTGGGCCTGCACGGCTCACGCTTGAGTGACCTGGCACAAGCGGCGGGCATGACCAAGCAAGCCATGGGGGACTTGGTCACGCAATGCGAAGCCTGGGGCTTGGTCACACGCACAGCAGACCCCAGCGATGGACGCGCGCGACGCATTGTGTTCACCGACACCGGTTTGTCTTGGCTGCGTGCATTTGAGCGCGCCGTGGCACAAGCCGAAAGCGAGTTTCGCCAAGAAGTCGGCATGGAGGTGGCCACGGTTGTGAGCCTAGGGTTAGAAGCCTATGCAGGCGCATACCCGGACCTAGAATCGAACCCATAAATTTTCGAAGAAGAACCACCACGCAGGAGACAACGATGCGCATTCTGATTGCCGAAGATGACTTGGTGTTGGCCGATGGCCTGTTGCGCACATTGCGTGCGTCAGGCGCTGCCGCGGACCACGTGGCCAGTGGCAGCGAGGCCGATGCTGCCTTGATGACCACCGATGAGTTTGATTTGCTCATTCTTGATTTGGGCCTGCCGAAAATGCACGGCCTGGAAGTCCTCAAGCGCCTGCGTTCACGCGGCTCCTCGATGCCGGTGTTGATCTTGACGGCGGCTGACAGCGTGGAAGAGCGCGTCAAAGGCCTGGACTACGGTGCCGACGACTACATGGCCAAGCCCTTCAGCCTGCAAGAACTCGAAGCGCGTGTACGCGCCTTGACCCGCCGCGGCATGGGCGGCGCGACCTCGTCCATCAAACATGGGCCCTTGGTGTACGACCAAACCGGTCGTGTCGCCACCATAGACGGCAAGATGGTCGAGTTGTCCGCACGTGAGCTTGGTTTGCTGGAGGTGCTTTTGCAACGCACAGGCCGCTTGGTCAGCAAAGACCAGCTGGTAGAACGCTTGTGCGAGTGGGGCGAAGAAGTCAGCAACAACGCCATCGAGGTGTACATCCACCGCCTGCGCAAAAAGATAGAAAAAGGCCCGATCCGCATTGCCACCGTGCGCGGCTTGGGCTACTGCTTAGAAAAAATACCGGGCTGATCCCCGAGCCCACGCGTCCATGGTCAAACTCTTTCAGCGCGAGCAAAGCTCGCTGTTTGGCGAGATCCTGGACTGGATGCTCACCCCATTGCTCTTGCTGTGGCCTGTGAGCTTGGCGCTGACGTGGTTGGTGGCACAAAACATTGCCGGGCGTCCGTTTGACCGTGGTCTGGAATACAACGTCCAGGCTTTGGCGCAATTGGTCAAGGTGGAGCAACAACGCATGGCGTTTCACCTGCCGCTGCCTGCGCGTGAAATTTTGCGGGCGGACGATGCCGATCTGATTTATTACCAAGTGCTGGGAACGCGCGGCGAGTTCGTCAGCGGGGAGCGCGACTTTCCCCTGCCTCACGAAGAAGACACGACACAGATAGGTGAGGTGCATCTGCGCGATGATGAGATGCGCGGCAACGATGTGCGGGTGGCCTACACCTGGGTCAACACAGGCCTGCCCGGCGCCAAGCCTGTGTTGGTGCAAGTCGGTGAGACCTTGGAAAAGCGTTCGGTGCTGGCCACAGAGATCATCAAAGGCGTGATGCTGCCGCAGTTTGTCATCTTGCCGTTGGCGGTTTTGTTGGTCTGGCTGGCTTTGGCGCGAGGGATCAAACCTTTGAACTCGCTGGAAGAGCGGATTCGACTGCGCAAACCCGACGACCTCAGCCCTTTGGACGAGCACAGCGTGCCCATGGAAGTCGCCCCCTTGGTGGCTGCGATCAACGACTTGCTCACCCGCTTGAAAGAATCGATCGCCACCCAAAAACGCTTCTTGGCCGATGCGGCACACCAACTCAAAACCCCGTTGGCTGGATTGCGCATGCAAGCGGACTTGGCGCAGCGCGAAAGCGCCAGCGCAGACGAACTCAAGCAGTCACTCAAGCTCATTGGCCGCGCCAGCATTCGCGCCACCCACACGGTCAATCAACTGCTGTCTCTCGCGCGCGCCGAAAGCGGCGGCACCCACACAGCGCGCGCGCCTTGCGACCTGGTGGCGCTGGCCAGTGACGTGATTCAAGACTCGCTGCCGCGCGCCATGGACCGCTGCATTGACCTGGGCTATGAAGGTGTGGCGCCTGGCAGCCCCGATGTCCGCATCTTTGGCAACGCCACCTTGCTCAAAGAGCTCATTCGCAACTTGGTGGACAACGCCATCAACTACACCCCCTCGAGCGATGAAGCCCCCGGCGTGGTGACCGTGCGCATATTGGCGGACCGGTTTGGCAAGGTGGTTTTGCTGCAAGTGGAGGACTCTGGGCCCGGCATCCCTGAAGCCGAACGCGAGTTGGTGTTTCAACCGTTTTACCGTGCCTTGGGCACCGAGGCCGATGGCTCAGGTTTGGGCTTGCCCATCGTGATAGAAATTGCCCAACAACACAGCGCGACGGTGACCCTGGAAGAGGCCACCCCCGGCAAGCCCATGCCAGGAGCGCGCTTCACGGTGCGCTTTAGCGCGGGAGCACGTTGAGCTGCAAGCGCTCGCGCTCGATCGCGCGTTGAACCGGCGGGTGCTGCGCCACACGCTGCACAAAAGCCCACAGCTGTGGGTAATCTTCGGGATGGATGCCAGCGATCGTGCCCCAACGCGTGAGGGTCAAGGCATAAGCATCCAAGGGGCCAAAGTGGGTGCCACCGAACCAGGGCTGGCCGTTCGTCAAAGCGGCCTCCAGCAAGTATTGCATTTCGGCCAACAAACTGCGGTAAGTGCCCACGGCATGCACCTTGATGTCAGCTTGCACCTCGGGTGCGTTGCTGTACTTGTTGGGCATGAACACATGGGTGAACGTGGTGTGCACCGTGTTGTTCATCCACATCAAAGTCTCCAGCACCTTGGCACGGGCCACACCAGCGGTAGGCAAAAAGTGGGCTTGCGGGAACTTCTCTGCCAAGTACAAGCTGATCGCCACGATTTGTGTGATGACTTGACCGTCATCCACCAGCACCGGCACTTGCCCGCGTGGGTTGATGCTTTGGTAGGCTGGCTCGTATTGCTCACCTTTGTGGAGCTTGACCATCTGAGGCTCATAGGCAGCGCCACTGGCCTCAAGCAAGCAATGGGGCACAAACGAACACGCGCCGGGGGCAAAGTACAAAACAAGACTCATGGTTTTTCCTGTTGTTGAAGAAGATGTTCTTGCGCAGCACTTGTGGCGTGGGCCGCGCACGGCATGCTGCACAACTCATGGTGGTTCACCGGACACGCGCGGTTGAAGGTCACCACATGGTCCACCCCGGCACGAATCCCAATCCACTCACCCACCTTGTGGTCGTGGTGGCTGGGGACATGGGCCATCACGGTCTCCCCCGTTTTGAGCCGCAAGGTGTACAAAATCTCTGATCCCCGAAACGACTTGCGCAAAATCTCTGCCTTCACGGGCGCATCGTCGTCATGCACGATGTCATCGGCACGCAACAAGACATCGCACACACCCGCCGTGACTCGCTCCAAACCGGCCACCGCACGCAGCAACGTGCTTTTGCCGCATCCCCAGGGGCCAATCAGCACGCCCACTTCACCGGCATGCAAGCCAAAGCTCACGGCATCGACCAAAGGCCGTGCGCGGTCTGGATAACCCACTTGAAGTTGGGCAACATCTAAAAACATCGTTTCATTGTAAAGAGCGCACATGCCCCTCCCCACAATGCCGCATGTCGTTTCGTGCCCAGCCTCTTGTTCGCGTGTTCACTCTGTCGGTGGAGGTGTTGCTGGCTTTACAAGTGCTCACTGTGCTCTCGTCTTGGCTGCAGTTCACCCCGGAGTCGTCGTCCATCTTGGGGGAAATGGCCCGTACCGTGCTGCCCGATTACCTTGGCACCACCTTGTGGCTGTGTGCACTGGCAAGGCTCAAGGGCTTGGTCACCAACATGGCACGTGCGCCCCAAGGTGGCGACACCGACCAAATCAAAGCTGTGGCCAGCGGTGAATGCGGCGTGGCCTTGACCAACACGTATTACCTAGCGCGTTTGATGCGTTCCAGCAACCCGGTCGACAAAGCGGTCGCCGAGCGGGTGGGCGTGGTGTTTCCCAACCAGCAAAGCTGGGGCAAGCACGTCAACGTGGAGGGCGGTGCCGTGGCCCGCCATTCGAAGAACACCCCCAACGCGGTGAAGTTTTTGGAATACCTGGTCAGCCCTTCCGCGCAAAACCATTTCGCCAACGGCAACAACGAGTGGTCGGTGGTCAAAGGCTTGAAGCTCGACAACCCGGCCCTCAATGCCATGACCGGGGGCATCTTCAAAAGTGAGCTGGTGCCCATCAGTGCGGTGGGTATGAACCAATTCAACGTGCAACAAATGTTGGGCCGCGGGTTTCAGGTGACGGCTCAGGTGGATTCGCTTTGAGGCAATCTCAATCGACCTCATTGAGACAAACAATCACCCGCTGGATCATTCTTGGCTAACATCAGCCTCAATGAGTCCTGCTCATTCGATAGTTTTTAGCAACCAACCAAAGGAATCCACATGTCCCTGATCAATACCCAAGTTCAACCCTTCAAAGCCAACGCCTTCCACAACGGCAAATTCATCGAAGTCACCGAAGCCAGCCTTAAGGGCAAATGGTCTGTATTGATTTTCATGCCAGCAGCGTTCACCTTCAACTGCCCCACAGAAATTGAAGACGCCGCCGACAACTACGCCGAGTTCCAAAAAGCAGGCACCGAGGTGTACATCGTCACCACCGACACCCACTTCTCGCACAAAGTGTGGCACGAGACATCGCCTGCTGTGGGCAAAGCCAAGTTCCCACTGGTGGGTGACCCCACCCATCAACTGACACGCGCTTTTGGCGTGCACATCGAAGAAGAAGGCCTGGCCTTGCGCGGCACCTTCGTGATCAACCCCGATGGCGTGATCAAAACCATGGAAGTTCATTCCAACGAAATCGCCCGTGACGTTAAAGAGACGGTGCGCAAGCTCAAAGCGGCTCAGTTCACGGCTGCCAACCCTGGTCAAGTCTGCCCCGCCAAGTGGAACGAAGGCGCCAAGACCCTGACGCCTTCTTTGGACCTGGTCGGCAAGATCTAAGCAGTCACGCTGCTTGTTGGGGTGCGCACCCGGGGTGACCCGGGGTTGCGCCCCATCTCACAGCGCCATTGCTTTGAGCCGCCCGTTCTGGGCTGCCTCACCCATTTCATTTTTTTGCTAGGCGCTCAGACGCCGAAAGGACACCACATGCTCGACACACAGATGCAAACCCAATTGCAAACCTATTTGCAAAACCTGCGCACGCCCATCCGCTTGATCGCATCCCTTGATGACAGCGCCAAGAGTACGGAGCTGCGCGAGTTGTTGCAGCAGATCGCCAGCCTGTCCGACAAGGTGAGCTTTGATGCGTCCGGCACCGACGCGCGCACGCCTTCGTTCGTGATTGCCAAACAAGGTGAGACACGCGGTGTGCGCTTTGCCGCCATCCCCTTGGGCCATGAGTTCACGTCCTTGGTGCTAGCGTTGTTGTGGACCGGCGGTCACCCACCCAAAGTAGAGCCGCAAGTGATTGAACAGATCCAAGCGCTCGACGCCGAGATGAACTTTGAGGTGTACATGTCCTTGTCCTGCCACAACTGTCCAGATGTGGTCCAGGCGGCAGCATTGATGGCCATCTACAACCCCAAGATTCACACCACCGTGATCGACGGCGGCATGTACCAAGCGGAAGTCGACACACGACAAGTCATGGCGGTGCCCATGGTGTTCATGAACGACGCCTTATTCGGTTCGGGTCGCATGACCCTGGAAGAAATCGTGGGCAAACTTGACAGCAATTCCGATGCACGTGAAGCCGCCAAGCTCAATGAGAAAGAGCCCTTTGATGTGCTGATCGTGGGCGGTGGCCCAGCTGGTGCCGCTGCGGCGGTGTATGCCGCACGCAAAGGCATCCGTGTGGGCGTGGCCGCAGAACGCTTTGGCGGTCAGGTCAACGACACCATGGCGATTGAAAACTACATCTCGGTGTTGGAAACCGATGGGCCCAAGATGGCCGCCGCGATGGAAGCCCAAGTGCGCCACTACGAGGTGGACATCATGAACTTGCAGCGTGCCGACAAAGTGGTGCCTGCCGCCACACCTGGC
This sequence comes from uncultured Burkholderiales bacterium, assembly GCA_903892175.1. Classification (GTDB taxonomy): domain Bacteria; phylum Pseudomonadota; class Gammaproteobacteria; order Burkholderiales; family Burkholderiaceae_C; genus Limnohabitans. The sequence goes on from CAITHK010000194.1 coordinate 24,686, forward strand.
GGCTTGACGCAGGTGCACATGGCCAACGGTGGGGTTCTCCGCGCGCGCAGCGTGATCTTGTCCACCGGTGCGCGCTGGCGCAATGTCAACGTGCCCGGCGAAGCGCAATACAAAAACAAAGGGGTGGCCTATTGCCCGCATTGCGACGGCCCCTTGTTCAAGGGCAAGCGGGTGGCGGTGATTGGCGGGGGCAACTCGGGCGTGGAAGCCGCCATCGATTTGGCGGGCTTAGTTGAACACGTGAGCTTGGTCGAGTTTGCCGATGCTCTGAAAGCCGATGCGGTGTTGGTCAACAAGCTCAAGAGCCTGCCCAATGTGAGCATTCACGTCAACGCGCAAACCACCGAGATCACCGGCGACGGCCAAAAAGTCAACGGCTTGACCTACAAAGACCGCGCCAGCGAAGCGCTACACCACATCGAACTCGCCGGTGTGTTTGTGCAAATCGGTTTGGTGCCCAACACCGAATTCTTGAAAGGCACCCTCGAGTTGAGCAAGTTCGGTGAAATCGTGGTGGATGCCAAGTGCCACACCAGCCTGCCCGGCGTGTTTGCAGCGGGCGACGTGACCACCGTGCCTTACAAACAAATTGTGATTGCTGCAGGTGAAGGCTCCAAAGCCGCTTTGAGCGCTTTCGATTACTTGATTCGCCAACCCGTGGCCGTCAGCACGCCAGCCGCCACGCTCGCCTGATCACTGCGAGGCCGCCGCTGAAGCAGGTGCGGCCGCCGTACCTGCCTCACGCAGCTGCAAGGCCTCAGGTGCGACTTGGTCATCCAAACGCGCGGCCTCATGATGCGCCGAGGGGTCTAGGCCAAGAAATCCAAAGTACCCGCCTGACCAAAGTGCAAACAGCACATTGACCAGCACCAACACGAGGGCCACATTGCGCCAAACGGAGGAGAAGTTCATAGGTTGCTGTACCTTCTGGTGAGTGAATGACGAATAGGCGCTGTTGCAGACCTCACTGAGGCCGCACGCTCACCTCTGCACTGGTGATGCGCTCGCTGCCCTGAGCGGTCTCGACCCGCAATGCGCCAGAAGCGTCGACACCCTGTGCCGTGCCCACACGTCCATCGCTCAAGCTGACAGACCTGTCGTGCAAGACATCCCGGGCATTGAACTGTGCTTGAAAAGGGGCAAAACCCTCGCGTTCAAACGCCAAAAGGGTTTTCAACAAGGGCAAGGCCACTTGCGCCAAAGTGCTGGGGGCCGTGGCCTGTGGTGACAGCTGTTGCCAGCCCAAAGGTGCAGTAGACAGCCCTGGCTCTTGAGGGGGCGCGATGTTGATACCCACACCCACCACGCAGTAGCGGGGTTGATCTGGGGCAGCACCCGCCGTCAGCGCGGTTTCTATCAGCACGCCAGCCAGCTTGCCCCAACCGCCCGGCATGTCAGGTTGGGCCACCCACAAATCATTGGGCCACTTCAAGCCAACACCCAGCGCACCCTCGGGGTCGAGACTCTGCGCCAGAGACAAGCCCACCGCCAGCGACAAACCCGACCAATCGCGAGGCATCAGGGGCAAACCCAAAGAAAAAGTGAGCGCGTCACCGGTCTGGCCGTGCCAAGGTCGCCCTAAGCGACCCCGGCCCGCCGTTTGTGCTTCGGCCACCAACAGCACCGGGTCGGTGTGTCCGACTCGCGCACGGCGCATCAACTCGGTGTTGGTGGAGTCAATCTGGGTCAGCACCTCCACCGTCAGGCCAGACTGCCAAGCCACCAAGGCTTGCCACAGGTCTTCAGAGGGCCAGATCATAGGTCAATGCTTTTTGTCGGCCCGCTTGGCTTTTTTCTGGGCACGGCGCTCGCGCTTGTTGGGCTGGCTTGATGCCAACAAGGTGCCACGGCATTTCTTCGCGCCACACCAGCAGGGGTACTCGGCCTTGAGCTTGTCGGTCAGCGGCGCGTCGATCACCAGGCCGTAGTCATAGTTCAGCTCTTCACCCGCCGAGATATTGCGCAAAGCCTTGATGAACACGCGACCGTCAACTTCGTCAGGTTCGCAATTGGGTTTGCACGCGTGGTTGATCCAACGCGAGGAGTTGCCGCCGTACAAGGCGTCAATCACGTGCTTGTCGTCGAGGTGGAAGTAAAAGGTGTGATTGGGGTCTTTGGGGTCGTGTGGGTGGCGACGCAGCGCCTCTTTCCAAGTGATGATCTCGCCCACATACTCGATGATGGTTTCGCCTTCGGCGATGTCGGCCAGGGCAAACACCCCTTTGCCGTGCACGCCGGAACGTCGGGTTTGAATGCGTCGGCCAGTGATCGGAGCGGGGGTATTTTTGGACACGGTCAAAACTCTGTTAACTTAATTACGTACGCACACATGTGCGCACAGGCGCGTGTGCATGCGCGCACGCGCGAGAAGCGCAAATTGTAGTGGTGAGTTTTCTAAGGAACTTTGAAATGAGCAAAACCCTCGTGATCGCCGAAAAACCTTCGGTCGCGCAAGACATCGTGCGCGCACTCACGCCTGTGGCGGGGAAGTTCGAAAAGCACGACGATCACTTTGAGAGCGACACCTATGTGGTCTCGAGCGCTGTGGGCCACTTGGTCGAAATCCAAGCGCCCGAAGAATTTGACGTCAAACGCGGCAAGTGGAGCTTTGCCCACCTGCCCGTGATTCCGCCGTACTTTGATTTGAAGCCAGTCGAGAAAACCAAGAGCCGCTTGAACGCGGTGGTCAAGCTGGCCAAACGCAAAGACGTGACCGCATTGATCAACGCCTGCGACGCTGGCCGCGAAGGCGAATTGATCTTTCGCTTGATCGAGCAATACGCCGGTGGAAAAAAGCCGTTGGACAAACCCGTCAAGCGCCTGTGGTTGCAGTCGATGACGCCACAAGCCATCCGCGATGGATTTGATTCGCTGCGCTCAGAAAAACAAATGCAAGGCTTGGCCGACGCTGCGCGCAGCCGCTCGGAGGCCGACTGGCTGGTGGGCATCAACGGCACCCGCGCCTTGACCGCCTTCAACTCGCGCGAAGGCGGCTTTTTCTTGACCACCGTGGGACGCGTTCAAACGCCCACGCTGAGCGTGGTGGTGGAGCGTGAAGAACAAATCCGTAAGTTCGTCAGCCGTGACTACTGGGAAATTCACGGCAGCTTCCAAGTGGCCGCCGGCAGCTACCCCGGCAAATGGTTCAACCCAGATCACAAAAAAGACGCCGAGGATGCCGAGAAAAAGCACGACCGCGTGTGGAGCGAAGCCGAAGCCTTGGCGATTGCCGATGCCGTGCGCCACCAGCAAGCCACGGTCAGCGAAGAAAGCAAACCGACCACCAAGGCCAGCCCGGGCTTGTTTGACTTGACCTCGCTGCAACGTGAGGCCAATGGCCGCTTTGGCTTCTCGGCCAAGACCACGCTGGCGCTGGCACAAAGCCTGTACGAGCGCCACAAGGCCTTGACCTACCCACGGACAGACTCGCGTCACCTACCCGAAGACTATGTGCCCGTGGTGAAGCAAACCTTTGAGATGCTGGCCGACAGCGGCATGAAGCACCTGGAGCCACACGCCTTGGTGGCCCTGAACAACAACTACGTGCGCAAACTGCCACGGGTGTTTGACAACAAAAAGGTCAGCGATCACTTTGCCATCATCCCCACCTTGCAAGCCCCCAGCGGCCTATCTGAAGCCGAACAAAAACTCTACGACATGGTGGTGCGTCGCTTCATGGCGGTGTTCTTTCCCAGCGCCGAATACATGGTGACCACGCGCATCAGCACGGTCAAAGCTGCCGGCCGTGACCACCACTTCCGCACCGAAGGCAAGGTGTTGGTGAACGCCGGCTGGATGGCGGTGTACGGCAAAGACGCCGCACAGGAAGCCTCTGACAACGAAGAAGACGGCAAAACCTTGGTCGCCTTAGCCGCAGGTGAGTCGGCCAAGAATGAGCAAGCAGAGGCCAAAGGCCTGAAGACACGCCCGCCCGCCCGATACAGTGAAGCCACCTTGTTGGGTGCGATGGAGGGCGCTGGCAAGCTGGTGGAAGACGATGAATTCCGCGAGGCCATGCAAGAAAAAGGCTTGGGCACACCCGCCACGCGCGCGGCCATCATCGAAGGCTTGATCAACGAGAAATACCTGATCCGTGATGGCCGAGAAATGATTCCCACCGCCAAGGCGTTTCAGCTGTTCACCCTGCTGCGCGGCTTGGGGGTGGAAGAACTCTCCAAGCCCGAGTTGACCGGTGGCTGGGAGCACAAACTGGCGCTGATGGAGCACGGCGAGCTCAGCCGCGAAGCCTTCATGCGCGAAATCGCGGCCATGACCGAGCACATCGTCAAGAAGGCCAAAGAGTTCGACCGCGACACCATCCCCGGCGACTACGCCACCTTGCACACCCCCTGCCCCAAGTGCGGCGGTGTGGTGAAAGAAAACTACCGCCGCTATGGTTGCGTGGGCAAAGACGGCGCATCGGAAGGTTGCGGCTTTTCGATCAGCAAAATACCGGGTGGGCGCACATTTGAGGCCGCCGAAGCCGAGCAGTTCATCCGCGACAAAAAGATTGGCCCGCTGGACGGTTTCCGCTCCAAAGCGGGTTGGCCTTTCACCGCCGAAATTGCGCTCAAGTACAGCGAAGAAGACCAAAACTGGAAACTCGAGTTCGACTTTGGCGACGACAAAAACGCCGAGTCCGGTGAAATTGTGGAGTTTGGTGACAGCGAGTCCTTGGGCAATTGCCACAAATGCGGCAGCCCCGTCTATGAACACGGCAGCAACTATGTGTGCAGCAAGTCGGTGCCGACCCATGCACAAGCCACGCCCAGCTGTGACTTCAAGAGCGGCAAGATCATCTTGCAACAACCCGTGGCACGCGAACAAATGACCAAGCTGTTGGCGGAGGGTAAAACCGACTTGCTCGACAAATTTGTGTCGATGCGCACGCGCCGCGCTTTCAAAGCGTTTTTGCAGTGGGACCCCGAAGCCGGCAAGGTGAACTTCGCCTTCGAACCGCGCACCAGCAAATACCCACCACGTGGCGGCAAAACACCCACCACCAACGCCTTGATCAAAGCCGCTGGCAAGAAAGCGCCAGCCAAAACCACCAAAGGGGCCAAGGCAACCAAGGCCGACAAAGTGGCCAAGCCCAAAGCCCCGCGCAAAGTGACGGCAGGCTACTTGCCGAGCACTGAGTTGGCCGCGGTGATTGGCACCGATGCCGTGGCACGCACGGAAGTGATCAAGAAGTTGTGGGACTACATCAAAGCCAACGGCATGCAAGACGCCACCAACAAACGCGCCATCAACGCCGACGCAAAACTCAAGGCGGTGTTTGGCAAAGACCAGGTCACCATGTTTGAGCTGGCGGGCATCGTGGGCAAACACCTGCGTCCTGTGGGCGAATAAGGGTTGACCCAACACGTCGAAACGCCATGTCCACCAAGACCCACGCCCCCCTGATCGCCACGCCGCAAAGCATGCACTTTGCAGCGCCCTTGGGCCTGCAAAGCGGTGCCAGCTTGCGCGACTACACGCTGGCCTATGAAACCTACGGCACGCTGAACGCCGACAAGTCCAATGCGGTTCTGGTCTGCCACGCCCTGAATGCCTCACACCATGTGGCCGGCGTTTACGCCAACCAAGCCCACAGCGAAGGCTGGTGGGACAACATGATTGGCCCCGGCAAGCCGGTGGACACCGAACGCTTCTTTGTGATTGGCGTCAACAACCTGGGCTCCTGCTTTGGTTCGACCGGTCCCATGCACACCCACCCCGACACCGGCCAGGTGTACGGTGCCGACTTTCCGGTGGTGACGGTGGAAGACTGGGTCAACGCCCAAGCGCTGCTGTTGGACGCTTTGGGCATCACCCAACTGGCTGCCGTGATGGGTGGCAGCTTGGGCGGCATGCAGGCGCTGAGTTGGACACTGCAACACCCCGAACGGGTGCGTCACGCTGTGGTGGTGGCCAGTGCGCCTAACTTGACGGCAGAAAACATCGCCTTCAACGAGGTGGCGCGACGCGCCATCGTGACCGACCCAGACTTTCATGGCGGGCATTTTTACCAGCATGGCGTGGTGCCCAAACGCGGCCTGCGCATTGCACGCATGGTGGGCCACATCACCTACCTGAGCGACGATGTGATGAACGAGAAGTTTGGCCGGGAGCTGCGCGACGCCCTGGCAGGCAGCGCCACTGGCTACCGTTACTCGACGCAAGACGTCGAGTTTCAGATTGAAAGCTACCTGCGCTACCAAGGCGACAAGTTCAGCGAGTACTTTGACGCCAACACCTACTTGCTGATCACACGCGCCCTCGACTACTTTGACCCCGCACGCAGCTACGGGGGTGATTTGTCGGCCGCCTTGGCCCGCACCGCTGCAAAATTTTTACTGGTGAGCTTCACCACCGACTGGCGCTTCTCGCCCGCCCGCAGCCGCGAGATGGTGCGTGCCCTGCTCGACAACCAGCGCGATGTGAGCTACGCCGAGATTGACGCACCCCATGGCCACGATGCCTTTTTGCTGAACGACGCGCGCTACATGCGCGTGGTGCGCTCCTACTTTGAGCGCATTGCCCAAGAAACACCGCCTGCAGGAGGTGCTGCATGACGCACGACACCCAACAACGCACCCTGCAAGCGATTGCCGAACTGGTGCCGCACGGCAGCCGGGTGCTCGACCTGGGCTGCGGCGATGGTGCCTTGCTGGCGCATTTGCAGCAACACAGAGGATGCACCGGCTATGGCGTTGAGCTCAACGACACGAATGTGCACGCCTGCGTGCAACGCGGTGTCAATGTGTTGCAACTCAACCTCGACCAAGGCCTGACTTTGTTTGGCGACCAGTCGTTCGATGTGGTGCTGCAAATCGACACCTTGCAGCACCTGCGCAACGCCGAAACCATGTTGCGCGAGACCGCCCGTGTGGGACGACTGGGTATCGTGGCCTTCCCCAACTTTGGCCACTGGCCCAACCGCTTGAGCGTGTTGCAAGGACGCATGCCTGTGACCAAGCGTCTGCCTTACCAGTGGTACGACACGCCCAACATCCGCGTCGGCACCTTTGCCGACTTTGAAGTGCTGGCCACCAAAAACGGCTTGCACCTGCTGGACGCGTTTGGTCTGCAGAACGGCGCGCGCGTGGCGGTGTGGCCCAACTTGCGGGCCGGTACGGCCATGTTCAAGTTTCAACGGGGTTAACGCGCGCGCGTTCCCCGCAACCGTTTGTTGATGCGTGTTGCCACGCGAGGAGTGTTTGTATGAATGCCCGAATCCCCCATGCCGTGCTCGACAGCGCGCAAGTCTTGCAATCCGTGACCCAGGCCTGGGACCGCGACATCGTGTCCCAACTCAGCGACTACATCGCCATCCCCGCCAAGTCACCCGCGTTCGATGCCGACTGGGCACAACACGGCCACCTGGAGAGCGTGGTGCAACGTGCCGCAGACTGGGTGCTGGCACAACAAGTGGGCGGCCTGACGCTGGAGATCGTGCGCTTGCCCGGACGCACGCCCGTGCTGTTTTTTGAGGTGGCGGCCACGCGCGCCAGCCACAGCCAGAGCGAGACGGTGCTGATGTACGGCCACTTGGACAAACAACCCGAGTTCAGTGGCTGGCGATCCGACCTGGGCCCTTGGACGCCCAAGTACGAAGACGGCAAGCTCTACGGTCGCGGGGGAGCCGACGACGGCTATGCGGTGTATGCCAGCATCGCCGCCATTCAAGCGCTCAAGGCGCAAGGTGCCGCTCACCCACGCATCGTGGGCCTGATTGAAACCTGCGAAGAAAGTGGCTCGGCAGACTTGTTGCCCTATGTGGACGCACTGCGCACTCGGATGGGCAACGTCGGTTTGGTGATGTGCCTCGACAGTGGCGCGGGCAACTACGACCAGCTGTGGCTCACCACCAGTTTGCGCGGCATGGCCAGCGGCGTGTTGAAGGTGGAGGTGCTGAGCGAAGGCGTGCACTCGGGCGACGCATCCGGCGTGGTGCCTTCGAGTTTTCGCATCATGCGCCAGGTGCTGGACCGGTTAGAAGACAGCGCCACCGGGCGTTTGCTGCCCGCCAGCTTTCATGTGGAGGTGCCGCCCGAGCGCTTGGCCCAAGCACGCGCCACAGCCGCGCTGCTGGGCGACGCGTTGTACCAACGCTTCCCCTGGGCCCACCACGACTGTGGCGGTGCCACGCTGGTCACCCTGCCCATGACCCAAGACCCGCTGCAAGCGCTGTTGCAACGCACCTGGGTACCCACCCTCAGCGTGACCGGAGCCGAGGGCCTGCCCGCCTTCAAAGACGCCGGCAATGTGCTGCGCCCGTCCACCGCTTTCAAGCTCAGCCTGCGTTTGCCGCCCCTGGTGGATGCTGCGCAAGCGGTGCAAGAACTCAAAGCCCTGCTGGAAGACAACGCGCCCTACCAAGCGCGCGTGACCTTCCACGCCGAAGGCTCAGCCAATGGCTGGAATGCGCCTGACACCGCGCTGTGGTTTGAGCAGGCCTTGAACACGGCCAGCCAGGCGAACTTCGGCGCACCGTGCGGCTACATCGGCCAAGGCGGCACGATTCCGCTGATGAACATGCTCAGTCGCGGTTTCCCCAAGGCGCAAATGATGGTGTGCGGCGTGCTGGGCCCCAAGAGCAACGCGCACGGCCCGAATGAGTTTTTGCACGTGCCGTATGCGAAAAAACTCACTGCGGCGGTGGCGCAGGTGATCGCCGCTATGCCAGCGTGAGCCGCGCCAACGCCCCCAAGGCGGCGGTCTCGGCGCGCAACACACGCTCCCCCAAGCTCAAGGCCACAAAACCCTGAGCGCGAGCGGCGGCATCTTCGACGTCACTCAAGCCGCCCTCCGGACCATTGAGCAGCACCCAGGTGAGGCTGTCGTCAGCGCTGCTGGGCTGTGCCAGCAAGACGGCCAAAGGCTGGCTGCTGGGATGCAAGGACAACACCGCCTGCACCACTGAAGCGCCCTGCATTGACGGGGTTTGGGCCAGCCGTGCCAACCAGGTGTCTAGGCGCTCGGGCGCATCGATCAAGGGCAAGCGGTTGCGCCCGCATTGTTCACAGGCGCTGGCCGCCACGGCTTGCCAGTGGGCGAGCTTTTTGTCGGCGCGCTCACCCGTCAACCTCACCACACTGCGCTCGGTCATCACCGGGGTGATGCGGACCACGCCCAGTTCGGTGGCTTTTTCCACCAGCCAGTCCATGCGTTCGTTGGCGGGCATGCCCACCACCAGGTGAACACGGCGCGTGGCTTCGCGCTCGATGGGGTGGTGCTTACCCACACGCACGCGCACATCACTGCGGCCCATGTGTTCGACCTCGGCGGCGTATTCACCGCCGTCCCCATTGAAGAGGGTCAACGCATGTCCTGGCTGCATGCGCAACACTTGCACATGGCGCGCCGCAGTCGCTGGTAAATCGATGGTGGTGCCGCTGGCCAGCGGCATGGGGCAATGAAAGCGCGCCATGCTCAGGCAGCGCCGCCAGAACGCGGGGTGAGCTTGGGATAGGCCAGGCTGAGCGCGGGCTCGGTGCCTTCCACCTTGTCGATCAAGCGCAGCAGCGGCGTGAGCTCGCTGTAGCGGCTGGCGGTGGATCGGATA
>CAITHK010000195.1 GCA_903892175.1 uncultured Burkholderiales bacterium
ACCAATAGAATTCCATTCAACCCATTCACGCAGGCGATTGAAGTTGTCTTGCACGCCGCGGTTCTTCAGCTCAGTAACCACCTGCAACCAGAACTTGGCACCTTCAGTCTGCGCGAACCACAAGCCCAACAGCTGCTTATTGCCCGTCAAATCGATACCCAGCGCCTCATACACGCCTTTGACTTTGTCCGCGCCCGCATCCTATGGTTGGACGCGGGTGCAGTCCAGATAAACGATTGGATACAGCGCACCGTGGGGCGAGGCGGACAAGCCTTGACTTCGTGCATCACCGCATCGGTACTTGCGACCGATCGGTCTTATGGGGTGGGACTCAATTAGCCACTTAGTTGAATTGTTTGTGCCAACAATCAGGCAATGGGTTTCGTGTAAACCACATCATGCTCATTCTTTGTGAATGCTTACCTTCTAAAATGCGTTGAATAAGCAATGGGTCCAAAAGCGTGATGCGCAGTAGCTCATTTACCGTGCTTGGATCTAGCCCCTCCAGTTGGGCGATCTCAGTGCCACTCTTTACTTCACCAGCATCTAACAACCGCTGCCAGTAAAACGCCCGTGCCAGCCCTTGCAGTAAAGGAACATTGATGCAAGAGTCGACAGCGTTGTCAGGAGCACTTACTTCAGTGAATTCAAGGTCTTCCAGAATGGTTTTTCGACCAGGCCGACGTTTGAGCTTGAGTGGAATACGCGTTGTGATGCGCAAAGGTGCTTCGGCCGTGGGAGTCATTTCGCTCATGCCAACATCTCCATTTCCAGCCGCTCAGCACCCACCGTCTTGGGCTTCATCGTTTCGAGCAATGGCAACCATCCTTTGGTGCGCCAGTTGATCGAAATCGAATCGTCTTCCAAGGTGACCCGCTCAACTAGGCTGCGAATGATGTTGCGTTTGATCGGATCAAAGAAGGTGTCCCAGATATTTGCAGTTCGCTGCAAGATAAGCAACACAGCTTGAGGCTCCGCAATCCCGGGGTTGAGTGCTTGGATCTGGTGCCAGTAATTGTTGAGCATCGTTCCCGATCGCAAAAAATCAAGAACCTGTTCAGTCACCGCGTTCTCCACCAAATCGGCGGGTTGGTTTGGAATGTCGCTGTGACATGCACCAGAATTCACCTTTTTGTTGTGCACGTAGTAACGGTAAACCTTCCCGGATTTCTTCTGCGTTGCCACTGGCAGGTACAGATCTCCATCTGGGCTGTACACCAGACCTCGTAGCAAGAATTCAGTTTGGGCTTTCTGCGACCAGGCCGCCCTGATATTTTCTTCGCCATCTTTTGTCATCAGTTTTTGAACATGCTCCCAAGCAGCTTGTTCGATCAAAGGTTCATGTGCACCCATAAAGAATTGACCCTTGTGCTGCAGTTGGCCCAGATACACCCGGTTATGCAGGACCTTGTATAGCGCCTGCTTGCAAAAATGGCGTCCCGTCTTGGTCAGGATTTTCTGGTCCTTCATGTCTTTGACCATCAGTGTTGTGGAGTGGGTGCGTCTGTACGTGTCAAAAATCCACTTCACGGTCGCAGCTTCTTGCGGATCAACTAGCAGCAAGCGGTTTTCAACTCGGTAGCCTAGAGGCACCGGTCCACCCATCCAGATGCCTTTGCGCTTGGATGCGGCGATCTTGTCGCGGATCCGCTCGCCGGTCACTTCACGTTCGAACTGAGCAAATGACAGCAGCATGTTGAGCATCAGCCGACCGGTAGAGGTGGCTGAGTTGATCTGCTGGGTGACCGAGCTAAAGCTGACCTGGTGCTTGTCAAAGACCTCCACCATCTTGGCAAAGTCGGCAAGCGAGCGAGACAGGCGGTCAATTTTGTAGACCACGATCATGTCCACCTTGCCTGCCTTAATGTCGGCCAGCAGCCGCTTCAAGCCGGGGCGCTCCATGTTGCCGCCTGAGAAGCCGGGATCTTCGTAGGTGTCTTGAACCGCAACCCAGCCTTCAGCGCGTTGGCTCATGACAAAGGACAGACCTGACTCGCGCTGCGCATCAATGGAGTTGAAAGACTGGTCCAGCCGTTCATCGGAGGAGACGCGGCAGTACACCGCACATCGTTTAAATGACGCCATGGTCATACAGCCCCCTTGGATTTGAGGCCAAAAAAGGCCGGGCCGGACCACTGGGTTCCGGTGATGGTTTTGGCAATGGCAGACAGGCTGCGATAAATCTGGCCGTTGTACTCATAGCGGCCATCGGCCAGTACCTGCACCCGGTACTCCTGGCCATCAAACTCTCGCACCAGCATGGCACCGGGCATGGCCACGGCTTTGGCTGGGGTTTTGCTCTTGATCGATGAGAACTGTTGACCGTAGTTGGCCAACATGTCACGGGTGGACTGAGGCAAGCTACCGAAGGTCAACTCCTGCAACCGGTATGCCAGCCGTGATGTCATGAATTTGCGATTGGGGTGAATTGGCCTGCGCGGGAAATGGTGATCCCACAGTTTCCAAAGTTCAGGCATCTTCATCTCATGCAAGGCTGTGACCTCGCTCTGAATGGCGTTGAGTTGGTCGATGCTGCGCTGCTCGCGCGGGGTGATGGATCGTGGCTTCATTGGCGAACTCCTTGTTCTGTAGACGGGTTCGTATTGACGCTCTGCCAGGCATGGAAGTCCACAAACTCATCTCTGTTAGTGGCGTAAAACTGACTGTTATTCGCTTGAGCCAGTAATTTGTGTTGACTGACAACGCCATGAGCCACCAGATCCCCGATCTGGTGAAGGGAGAGGTAGCCACTTTTCTCGCACCGCTTGCCGAGGGGCTTTGTGGAGGGGGTTTGAGGTTGGGTCATGGATAGGCACTTTTTTCAAAAACTGTCCATGAATCGTAAAAACCAAGCCTTAAAAAGTAACGTGTTTTAGCGGTCCAAAGGGGGACAACTCTTTTCAAGACCGCATAAACACGGGCTACTGAAGCGATCAGATAGCAACCAAATGTCGTGCTGTAACGTTTTTGACAAAACTCTGCATGGCTGTGAATTTATCCAGTATTCTTGGGTAAATCGCCAAAACTATCAATTCATGGATGGGAAGGTGCGACGCCTCATCGTAGAAAGAAACAACAACAAAAGGAGACAACCGTGAGCAAACCACAGAACTACGCAGACATCCTGCTGAATCTGCCCGTCGACGAGACGCTTAAAACGTTTTTAGAGCGCCATACGCTGCCGCTGCCC
>CAITHK010000196.1 GCA_903892175.1 uncultured Burkholderiales bacterium
GCCCACATATCACCGGTGGTTCTTTTGCCACCGTGCCGGCCACTGCGAAATCCGTCCATAGCACGCACTCCTCAAAAAATCACCGAAATCAAAAGGCAAATTAACCTTTAATCACTTATGGTTCTGAGACCGAACCTCCGCCAATGCAGCGTTCACCCAGCCTTCAGCCTCTTGCTTTTGATGCCGTTCTCGAGCTTTCTTAGGTGGGATGAACTCACCTGTTACAGGATCGAATTGACTCGAATCAAGTTCGCATTCGCGCACCCGTTCAAATTGGCTAGTTTCCTTTTCCGGCTCCTCTTCGGCGGATAAGGTCACTACCTGCAAAGTTGCACGCTGAACAGATTCACCAGTACAGAATGGTTTATCTAGATGGTGTCCGTTTGACGGGGTAGGCAAGGGATACAAAAGTGTCCGGATAGCCCCGTCAGCAGGTGTAGTTGACAAACTCTCTACCCCGTCATCCGGGTTTATAGCGGCTGTCTTTACCCCGCTAGAAGGGGGATTTAAATCAATTTTTGGTGCTTCAGTTTTACCGTGACCTCGCCACTTGTCAAACAATGCTTGTCGTGTTGGGGCGGTTTTTGGGATCTGAAAGCTAGCGTACATGCCCCGCCTGAAGCCCTCCACTGCGCCAGCGTCATAGTTTGGAAATTTGTCCAGCGTGTACCAAGTTATTGCGTACCAACTGGCCTTGTTAGGTCGATGCCCTTGAACGGTCTGGTAGATCAGTTTTGCGTCTAGCAAATCACGACGTGCCCTCTCGATCACGTCTTTACTGCGCCATTGGCGTGACCTGAGATAGTTTGCTGACAGCAATAACCGCCCATTGTTGTTACGCACATATTGCCGCGCCAGTTCGATAAGCAGCGCCACTGCTGGGTAACTGAGGCTTTGAAAAGCCTGCGAGTCGATCACGCTCCACGGCAATGCGCAGTACCCGCCTGGCTCCCGACTGTCGTCAATGCGGAGCCTCTTAGACATGGTTTTTGGACTTTAAATGAGCCACCGCCTGAAGCGCTTGCAAGTAGGTTTTGGTGTGCTGATAACCGTCAGTTTGCTGGATCATTGTGGCCACCTTTCACACATTTGAAGGTTCGGTGCGCTTTGCGTGCAACACCTTCACAAGTTCACGAATTTCCGCGTCGGATTTGCCAGCCACACGTGCCGCTGCAATTGCTTGCGCCTCATAATCTGGCCAGCCTTTGGCTCGCTGGCCTATTGCAACACCGGTGGTAAATAACCCGACTCGAATCGCGTTGTAAATACTTGCGTCCGCCCGATGACCCAATACCCGTTTAACTTCAGGCAATCTCAAAATCAACATTCCTCGTCCCCCTTAGGTGTCTCTAGCGGGTGCTAGCGATCAGGGTGAATGGTCCGCCCAAATATTGGTGACATGCGTACCACTTCAGAAGGTTAGACGCCGAGTGAAAAAATTTCTTAACCTGCGGTTAGATGCTGCTTTGCTAAGGTAGGAAATGTTCGATAAATGGGCGTAACTAAATAATGCTCTATGCAGCTTTAAACGCAATTACATCTGCGCCGTTTGCCAGCCTGTCCAAGTAATCAGCCCATTGCTGCATCATGAGTGTTCGGTGTTTCAGATACTTTGTCCTGTTGTAAGCAGTACCGTTAGCATCTTTAACGGCATGCGCTAACTGAGCCTCAATCACAAGTGGGTCTATATTCAATTCCTCCGCAAGCAGTGTGCGAGCCGTAGCTCTAAAACCATGCACGCTCTGCAACTCTGGTCCATAGCCCAACGTTAAAAGTGCTGCTCTTAGGGTGTTGTCACTTATGGGCCTCTCGTGACTGCGCTCACCGTGAAACACCAGGACGCTATGCCCCGTTAATGGGTGTAGCTTCCTAAGTATTTCAACAGCCTGTATAGGTAATGGGACTTGGTGAGGGAGACCATTGCGCTTTCCTTCAACACTGCGCTTCATACGCGCCGCGGGGATAGTCCACATTGCATCTTCAAGATCGAACTCCGCCCATTCAGCAGCCCTTAACTCACCGGGTCTCTGAAAGAGCATAGGAGCCAATTGCAACGCCGCACGCACTATTGGCCCGCCTTGATAGCCTCGAATCACCCGGATGAGTTCGCCGAGCTTTAACGGGTCTGTGATGGCTGCAAAGTGCTTTCCGTGGTGTGGCTTCAATGCGCCACGAATATCGACTGTAATGTCCCGTTTTGTGCGGCCAGTTGCCACCGCATATCGCCAGACTTGCCCTGCCGTCGTTAAAACCCTGTGTGCCACGTCCAAAGCGCCACGCGCCTCAACCATTCGGACGGCTGCAAGTACTTCTATGGCTTCGATGTCGCCGATACGCCTTGAGCCCAAATACGGAAATAAATCTTTTTCAAGATTGCGCTTTTCTCGAATTGCGTAATGACTACTCCAACTATCTAGCTTCATTGCGTACCACTCCAATGCAGTTGCCTTGAAGGTCTCTCCCTCAGTCGTGGTCGCTTTCAGCTTTTCGAGCTTACGTACCTGCACAGGATCAACTCCGGTAGATTTTTTTAGCTTAGCTGCATCACGGGCTTTGCGAGCATCTTTAGCACCTACCTCTGGATAACTACCCAGCGCCATACGGCCTTCTTTGCCGTCTTTGCGATATTTGTAAAACCAGCGCTTTGATCCGGCAGGACTAACTTCCAGATACAAACCTCCGGAACAGGCTA
>CAITHK010000197.1 GCA_903892175.1 uncultured Burkholderiales bacterium
CCAGGTCGACCTGGTGCTGCCCACCGGTGCTGCCGTGCTCAATGCCGACGATGCCGCCGTGGCAGGCTTGGCCGAATTGAGCGATGGTGAAGTGGTTTTTTACAGCAAAGACAACGACAACCCCCTCTTGCTGGCTCATCGCCAACAAGGTGGCCGCGCGGTGTATTGCAAAGAAGGCCATGTGGCCTTGGCCCGTGGCGACCAAGAAACACTGCTGTTTCACCTCGACCTTGAATTGATCGCTCGCTTGCTCAAAGACGGCTTGCACATTGCCACTTTGCTGGCCGCAGTGGCCACCGCCTGGTCGCTCGACATCGCGCCGCTGTTGATTCGTGCTGGACTCAAAAATTATGGGCAAAAGCCCCACCAAGTTGCCAAAGACGTTGCAAGGATGAATGGCTGATGGAAGTTTCTCGTATCCGCGCGCTGCGCGGTCCCAACCTCTGGACACGTCACACGGCGGTTGAAGCCATGGTGCGTTGCGACGACGATCAAACCGATCTGAGTCAGCATCCCGATTTTGAAAATCAATTGCGCCACCTGTTCCCCGGTGTGGGCAGCTTGCGCCCCACCGACCGCAAGGTCAAGCTCAGCATGGCACACGCTTTGGAAGCGGCGACCTTGCATTTGCAAATCGAAGCCGGTTGCCCGGTGACGTTCAGCCGCACCACCGCCACCCCCGACCACGGTTTGTTTCAGGTCGTGGTGGAGTACACCCAAGAAGAAGTGGGCTGCTTGGCCATGAAGCTGGCCCGTGAGTTGTGCATGGCGGCCCTTCACAACACCGCATTCGACGTGGATGCTGCCATCGATCAACTGCACGGTTTGGACGAAGACATTCGTCTTGGGCCATCGACGGGCTCGATCGTGGACGCAGCGCTGGTGCGCGGCATTCCCTACCGCCGCCTGACCGAAGGCAGCCTGGTACAGCTGGGCTGGGGCAGCAAACAGCGTCGCTTCCAAGCCGCTGAAATTGACGCCACCAGCGCCATCGCGGAATCGATTGCGCAAGACAAAGAGCTGACCAAAAAACTCTTACATGCCGCAGGCGTTCCCGTACCTTTGGGCCGCCCGGTCAAAAACGCCGAGGACGCTTGGGCGGCTGCCCAAGAAATTGGTTTGCCCGTGGTGGTCAAACCGCGCGACGGCAACCAAGGCAAAGGCGTGGCAGTCAACATCAGCACGCGTGAAGGCGTGATGGAGGCCTTCACCACAGCGGCTTCATTCCGCGAAGAAGTCCTGGTTGAGCGCTTCTTGCCTGGCAGCGATTACCGCTTGCTGGTGGTCGGCAACAAATTGGTGGCCGCTGCACGCCGTGAACCGCCGCTGGTGGTGGGCAATGGCAAAAACACCGTGCGCGAGTTGGTCGACATCGTCAATGCAGACCCGCGCCGTGGCGAAGGCCACGCCACCTCTTTGACAAAAATTCGCTTTGACGACATCGCCTTGGCACGCATGAAAGAACAAGGCTTTGACGCCGACTCGGTGCCGGCCAAAGGCGCGCGCGTGATCCTGCGCAACAACGCCAACTTGTCAACCGGCGGAACCGCGACCGATGTGACCGACGATGTGCACCCTGAAGTTGCCCTGCGCGCCGTGGCCGCCGCACAAATGGTGGGCTTGGACATTTGCGGTGTGGACGTGGTGTGCGAGTCGGTGTTGCGCCCCTTGGAAGAACAAAGCGGTGGCGTGGTCGAAGTCAACGCTGCACCAGGTTTGCGCATGCACTTGAACCCCTCGTTTGGCAAAGGCCGCGACGTGGGCGAAGCCGTCATCTCGACCATGTTTCCCGATGGGGACGATGGCCGCATCCCGGTCATTGCCGTCACCGGCACCAACGGTAAAACCACCACCGTGCGCCTGACCTCGCACCTGTTGCGCGCACACGGTTTGCGCGTGGGCATGACCAACACCGACGGCGTCTACGTCAATGGCCGCCAAACCGACAGCGGTGACTGCAGCGGTCCGCGCAGCGCACGCAATGTGTTGATGCACCCTGACGTCGACGCAGCGGTGCTCGAAACCGCGCGGGGTGGCATGCTGCGCGAAGGCTTGGCCTTTGACCGCTGCCAAGTGGCCGTGGTAACCAACATTGGCATGGGCGACCACTTGGGGCTGAACTACATCTCCACCGTGGAAGACCTGGCGGTGTTGAAACGCGTCATCGTGCAAAACGTGTCACCGTCAGGCGTGGCCGTGCTCAACGCCACCGACCCCATCGTCGCCGCCATGGCCGGCAACTGCCCAGGCCAAGTGACCTTCTTTGGCTTGGACTCGCACCACCCCGTCATCGCCACCCACCGCGCCCAAGGCAAGCGCGTGCTGTTTGTGGAAGACGACCAGATTGTGTGCATGCAAGGCAACCACTCGGTGCGCATTCCGCTGTCAGAAATACCGGTCACGCGCAGCGGCGCGATTGGCTTTCAGATTGAAAACGCCATGGCGTCCATCGCTGCGGCGTGGGCCGTGGGCGTGCCGTGGCAAACCATCTGCACCGGTCTGGCCACCTTTGTGAGCGACAGCCACGCCGTGCCAGGGCGCTTCAACGTGTTCGACTACAAGGGTGCCACCGTGATTGCCGACTACGGCCACAACCCAGACGCCATCAAGGCGCTGGTGCAAGCCGTGACCAACCTGCCTGCGCAGCGCCGCAGCGTGGTGATCAGCGGCGCGGGTGACCGCCGCGACGAAGACATCCGCGAGCAGACCCGCATCATTGGCGAGGTGTTTGACGACGTGGTGCTGTACCAAGACGCCTGCCAGCGTGGCCGCATCGATGGCGAGGTGTTGGGCTTGTTGCGTCAAGGCTTGGAAGGTGCCAAGCGCACCACCCACATTGACGAGATTCACGGCGAGTTCTTGGCGATTGACCGGGCGATGGAGCGTTTGAACAAAGGCGATTTGTGCTTGATCTTGATTGACCAAGTGGAAGAGGCGTTGGCGCACATCACGCAGCTGGTGAACGCGGCTTCGGTTTAGTTTTTCAGTCTGGCAAAGCGAGTTGTGGTGGGCATCTCATTGCTGTTCGCTTTTTTACTTCCCGTGGGTAGCGAGTGGCAGAGGGCTTCACATGGCTCCTCGCTTCGCTCTTAATGCCCCCATATGAAGCCCTCTGCCACTCGCTCTTCGCACGCCACCACAGCACGCCAACCTACCCTCGTAGCCAAGGCGAGCAGTCAGTGCCCGATGCGACGACATCAAGAGCGTAGCAAGGCGTCGCAGCGGGTACTGGCTGATCGACTTGGCGAAGCGACTGAAGTCAACCAGCAGAACGCCAAAAATTAGAACAGGGCCTTGTACTGATCCCGCAGCAAATTCTTTTGCACCTTGCCCATGGTATTGCGCGGCAAGGCATCCACCACAAAACACTTCTTCGGAATTTTGAAATTCGCCAACTGCGACTTCAAGCCTGCAATCACCGCATCGGCTGACACCTTTGCGCCAGGTTTG
This sequence comes from uncultured Burkholderiales bacterium, assembly GCA_903892175.1. GTDB lineage: Bacteria > Pseudomonadota > Gammaproteobacteria > Burkholderiales > Burkholderiaceae_C > Limnohabitans. The sequence goes on from CAITHK010000197.1 coordinate 3,451, forward strand.
ACAATCACCACCGCCACGCCCACTTCGCCAAAGTCGGGGTGTGGCACGCCCACCAACGCGCTCTCGGCCACGCCCGGCATCTCGTTGATGTAGCCCTCAATCTCGGCCGGGTAAACGTTGTAGCCGCCACTGATGATCAAGTCTTTGCTGCGGCCCACGATCACCACATAACCACGCTCGTCCACCTTGCCCACGTCACCGGTCTTGAAGTAACCGTCGGAGGTGAACTCTTCTTTGGTTTTTTCAGGCATGCGCCAGTAGCCCGCAAACACGTTCGGGCCTTTGACCTGGATGCCGCCAATTTCGCCCACGGGCAAGTTGTGGCCTTGGTCGTCTTGCACCCGCAAGCTCACGCCCGGCAAGGGGAAGCCCACCGTGCCACCCCGGCGCTCGGTTTGACCGGGGTAGCGCGCGTCGGCTTGGTAAGGGTTGGAGGTGAGCATGGCGGTCTCGCTCATGCCGTAGCGTTCCAAAATCGTGTGGCCTGTGCGTTGCTGCCACTCATGGAAGGTTTCAATCAACAAGGGCGCAGAGCCCGCCACGAACAAACGCATGTGAGCGGCCTGGGCCTGGGTGAGCGAGGGCTCGGCCAGCATGCGCACGTACAGCGTGGGCACGCCCATGAACACGGTGGCCTCGGGCATCTTGGCGATCACCAACTTGGGGTCGAACTTGGACATCCAGAACATCTTGCTGCCATTGAGCAGCGCGCCGTGGATGGCCACAAACAAGCCGTGCACGTGAAAGATCGGCAGGGCATGGATCAACACGTCGCCTTTTTTCCAACCCCAATAGGTCTTGAGGGTCTTGGCGTTACTGAGCAGGTTGTGGTGCGACAGCATGGCCCCTTTGCTGCGTCCAGTGGTGCCGCTGGTGTACAAAATGGCGGCCAAATCGTCGGCCTTGTTGTGTACCACAGTGTGTTGGTCAGAGCAGTGCGCCGCGCGGTCCAGCAAGGTGCCGGTGCGGTCGTCGTTCAAAGTGAACACATGGGCGGTGCCGGCTTTGAAAGCGATCTTACTGACCCAGCCAAAGTTGGCCCCACTGCACACCACCACCAAAGGCTCTGCATTGCCCACGAAGTATTCGATCTCGGCGCTTTGGTACGCCGTGTTGAGCGGTAAAAACACCAGGCCTGCGCGCAAAGTGGCCAGATACAGCATCATGGCTTCGACCGACTTTTCGACCTGAACCGCCACGCGTGCGCCGCGAGGCAAGTTCAGGGAAGTCAACAAATTGGCGATCATGGCGCTGGCACGGTCCAGGTCGCGCCAGCTGTAACACAGCCCATCTTCGGTCTCCACAGCGGTGGCGTTCAGGTCAGAGGGAAATGCAGCGCGCAGGGCCGCGAACAGGTTGTGGTTCATCACGTGTTCCGAAAAGTCAGAGATAAAAAGAGTTGAAGGGTTAATCGAGCTTGGCACCAGAGGCTTTCACCACCCCAGCCCAGCGTTTGATTTCGTTGCTCACGAAGGCGCCAAATTGTGGCCCTGTGATGTTGGGGAACTCCGCGCCATTTTGAGCCCATGCCAATTTGATCTCATCGGCGGAGGAGGCCTTACGCACTTCGTCAATGGCATGCACTTGGATGTCGGTGGGTGTTCCCTTGGGCGCCCACAAACCATACCAAGTGGTCACGGTATAGTCGGGCAAGCCCAATTCAGCAGCGCACGGGACATCAGGAAATGCAGCGTTGCGCTTATTGCCAGACACCATCAGGGCTTTCACACGCCCGCCTTTGATGTGTTGGGCAGAAGACCCCAAACCATCAAACATCATGTCCACATTGCCAGCAATCAAGTCTTGCAAGGCAGGCCCGGCACCTCGGTAGGGAATGTGGGTGATGAAGGTTTTGGTTTGAAGTTTGAACAACTCTCCCGCCAAATGGTGCGAGGTTCCGCCCCCGGCGGAGCCAAAATTCACACGGCCGGGGTTGCTGCGCAACTGGGCCATGAAAGCCTTGAAGTCACCCGGTACTTTTTTGGGGTTGACCACCAGCACTTGGGGCACCAGGGCCATCAAAGCCAAGGGCACGAAGTCACGCTCCAGGTCGTAATCCAGCTTGGGGTACATCGACGGCGCGATGGAATGATGTACCGCCCCCATGAACAAGGTGTAGCCATCGGGGGCAGCTTTGGCCGCCAAGCCGGCGCCCAAATTACCGCCCGCGCCACCACGGTTGTCAATCACCAAGGTCTTGCCCGATTGCTTGGCAAACTGGGCCGAGAAAGGTCTGGCAAAAGCATCGGTGCCCCCACCCGCTGGAAACGGCACGATCATGGTCACGGGCTTGCTGGGCCAATTGGAATCGGCTTGCGCGGCGCCCACACACCAGGCCGCCGCCACGCCTGCAGCGCCCCAGCGCAGCACATCGCGTCGCAAGGCTGGGGAACTCTGGCCACCTTTTTGGGTTTGTTCCATGTTCATGTCTCCGTCTGTGTTTGTCGTTGTTGTCATGAAAAATAGAAAGCTTCGATCTCACCCGATGCAGGCGCCTGGCCCTTGGCCACTTGCTGGCGGTGCTTGTCGATGCGCTTGAGATCGTAAAGGTAATTGACCATCAGACCATGCGACTGCTTGAGCCCTTTGGGCGAAGGATCGGCAAACCAGTTCAAGCGTTCAATGCGTGCCCCATTGCCCAGGTGAAAGCGTGCCACAGGGTCGAGCACCTGGTCGCCCTGCTTGGCTTGCCCAAGGTAGTGTGCGGCGCAACGGGTGATGAACAATCTCAGGGGCGACTTGAGCGACAAAGCCCCCAACACCAAAGGTTGTTCGATGGCTGTCAGCACATGGGTGAAGCTGGGAGGCTCAAAACTGAGCTCTCGGCCCAACGCCAAAAGTTCTTTCTCGCTGAGTTGTGACAGCAGGCCCTCGACGTTCTTGGACAACCACGGACGAAAACCAGGAATGGGCGACAAGGTGGCAAAGGTCTTGAGCTTAGGAAATTCGCCGCGCAGAGTTTCAACCACCCGCTTGATCAATGAGTCGCCAAAGCTCACACCGCGCAAACCGCTTTGCGTGTTGCTGATCGAATAAAAAATAGCCACCGTTGATTTTTGCAAATCCTCGGGTGCAGCGCTTTCATCCAGCAAAGGCATGATGCTGTCGGCCATCTCATGCAACAAGGCGACCTCGACAAAAATTAAGGGTTCATTGGGCAAACTGGGGTGAAAAAAACCATAGCATCGCCGGTCGCTGTCGAGGCGGTTTTTCAGGTCGGCCCAGCTGCGGATGTCGTGCACGGCTTCGTACTTGATGAGCTTTTCAATCAAGGATGCCGGCGAATCCCAGCTGATGGTACGCAGCTCTAGAAACGCCACATCGAACCACGTGGAAAACAGGTTTTCCAATTCGGCATCAAGGGCCAACAGACGCTTGTTGCTTTTCAAATGAGGCAGCAACTCGGCACGCAAATCCACCAAAAAACGCATGCCGCCTGGGTAAGCCGCAAAGCGCTGTAACAAGCGCGTGCGTGGCGACACCAAGGCCTTGCGCAAACGAATTTCGGCGCTGCCTTCGTCTGCGGTGCCCAAGGCCGCGTCGTAGTCGTCTCGCGCCGCGCGAACCTTGACCGCATCCGGGCCAAACTGCTCGCTGATCAACAACCACAAATCATGGCGTTCGTTCTCAACGGCGCCCACATACCATTCGGCCAAGGCTTTGGCGCGTCGTCCGCCTTCGACCTCACTGACTTGGGGGTCGACGACGCCTTGCAACAAGCTCAAGGTGCGGCGCAGCGAGCGCGGCGACAGCGCCTCTTTGTGTTGACGCAAGGTTGCGTCCAAACGCTCTCGGGTGGAACGGTCTTGGGTGTTTGGCGCCTCGCTCACGCTCGCAGCGTTGCGCAAGAGGTTCAATTTGCTGCTGAGCCAAGTGGTTGCGTTCATGCGTTAGGGTTCGGAGTGGTCGTTGAAAGTATGGTGAAGCGCTCTGTTCCACAGCCACGCGCCTGCGAGCACCATCGGCACGCACAGCCATTGACCCATGCTCATGTTGAGCGCCAAAAGTCCCAAGTGGGCATCAGGTTCACGGAAATACTCGGCCATGAAACGAAAACTGCCGTATCCCAACAAGAAGGCACCTGACACAGCGCCCACAGGATGCGGTTTGCGCGCGTACAACCACAACAACACAAACAGCATGATGCCCTCGCCCAAAAATTGGTAGACCTGCGAGGGATGGCGTGCCATCCAGCTGCCACTTTGTGGAAACACCATGGCCCAAGGCAAGGCAGGGTCTGCCGCCCTGCCCCACAACTCACCATTGATGAAGTTGCCCACCCGACCGGCTGCCAGTCCGGTGGGCACGCAAGGCGCAATGAAGTCGGTCACCAACAGCCAAGGGCGTTGGCGCTGCCAGGCAAAAACGGCCATGGCCGAAATGACGCCCAACATGCCACCGTGAAAACTCATGCCACCTTGCCACAAGGCCAATACCTCCAAGGGGTGTTCGGCGTAATAGCCCGCTTTGTAAAACAGGCAGTAACCCAAGCGCCCGCCCACAATGACACCGACCACGCCGTAAAACAACAAGTCCTCAATGTCTTGCTTAGACCATGCGCCTTGGGCCACCAAGTCGGCATAAGGGGCGTGACGCAGTCGCAAATGCGCCAACCACATGAACAGACCAAAGGCGGCCAGGTAAGTCAGCCCGTACCAATGAACAGCCAAAGGGCCGAGTTGCAGGGCCACAGGATTGATGGAGGGGTGCATGAGCATGGGGTGATTGTGCCCGCTGGCCGGACGCATCGGGTGCCGGGTAAACTTGGAGTCTCACGACCTACACATAGCCACCATGGACACCAAAACCATCAAAATCAACCGTCGTTCAGCCAACATCACCGAAGGCAAATCTCGCGCGCCCAACCGCTCCATGTACTACGGCATGGGCTACGAAGAGGGCGACTTTGGCAAACCCATGATTGGTGTGGCCAACGGTCACAGCACCATCACCCCGTGCAACAGCGGTTTGCAAAAATTGGCCGATGCTGCGGTGGCAGCTATTGAAGCCGCAGGTGGCAACGCGCAAATTTTTGGCACGCCCACCATCTCGGACGGCATGGCCATGGGCACCGAGGGCATGAAGTATTCGCTGGTCAGCCGCGAGGTGATTTCTGACTGCATCGAAACCTGCGTACAAGGCCAGTGGATGGACGGCGTGCTGGTGGTTGGTGGTTGCGACAAGAACATGCCCGGCGGCATGATGGGCATGTTGCGCGCCAACGTGCCCGCCATCTATGTGTATGGCGGCACCATCTTGCCCGGTCGCTACAAAGGCCAAGACCTCAACATCGTGAGCGTGTTCGAAGCCGTGGGCGAAAACGCTGCTGGCAAGTTGAGCGACGAAGACTTGCACCAGATTGAGCAACGCGCCATTCCTGGCACCGGTTCGTGCGGTGGCATGTACACCGCCAACACCATGTCGTCGGCGTTCGAAGCGCTGGGCATGTCGCTGCCCTACTCGTCCACCATGGCCAACCCCCATGACGAGAAGATGAACTCGGCCCAAGAGTCTGCCAAGGTGCTGATCGAAGCGGTTAAAAAAGACATCAAGCCGCGCGACATCGTCACCAAGAAATCCTTGGAAAACGCCGTCGCCGTGATCATGGCCACCGGAGGCTCCACCAACGCGGTGCTGCACTTCTTGGCCATTGCCCATGCCGCAGGCGTGGAATGGACCATTGACGACTTTGAGCGCGTGCGTCGCAAAGTGCCAGTTCTGTGCGATTTGAAGCCCAGTGGCAAGTACTTGGCGGTGGACTTGCACAACGCGGGCGGCATTCCGCAAGTCATGAAGACCTTGCTGGCCGCCGGTTTGCTGCATGGCGACTGCCTCACCATCACTGGCAAGACCATTGCCGAAACGCTGCAAGACATTCCCGAAGTGCCGCGCGCAGACCAAGACGTGATTCGCCCCATCACCAACCCCATGTACGCCGAAGGCCACTTGGCCGTGCTCAAAGGCAACTTGTCGCCCGAAGGCGCAGTGGCCAAGATCACCGGCCTGAAGAACCCCGTCATCACTGGTCCAGCCCGCGTGTTTGACGACGAGCAGTCGGCCCTCAAAGCCATCTTGGACGGCAAGATCACAGCGGGCGACGTGATGGTCTTGCGCTACCTCGGCCCCAAAGGCGGCCCTGGCATGCCCGAAATGCTGGCACCCACAGGCGCCTTGATTGGCGCAGGTTTGGGCGAGAGCGTGGGCCTGATCACCGATGGCCGTTTCTCGGGCGGCACTTGGGGCATGGTGGTGGGCCACGTGGCCCCTGAAGCCGCTGCCGGCGGCAACATCGCCTTTGTGCACGAGGGTGACTCCATCACCATTGACGCACGCCAGTTGTTGTTGCAACTCAACATCGACGACGCCACCTTGGCCCAACGCAAAGTGGGCTGGACGCCCCCCGCACCGCGCTACACCCGTGGCGTGCAAGCCAAATTTGCCTTCAACGCCTCCAGCGCCAGCAAAGGCGCTGTGCTGGACGACTACTGAACCGATGCCACCTGAACTCAAAGGACACGCTATGAAACGCGCTCTGTTTGCACTCCTCTGTGCTACCACCTTGTCAGCCCCCGTGATGGCCGACCAAGCCTTGGCCACCTCTAAAAACTGCATGGCTTGCCATGCACTCGATCGCAAGTTGGTGGGACCGGCCTACAAAGACGTGGCGGTTAAATATGCCAACGACAAGTCAGCGGTCGAGAAACTGGCCGGCAAGATCCAAAAAGGCGGCGCAGGAACTTGGGGCCCTGTACCCATGCCTGCCAACACGCAAGTCAACGACGCTGAGGCCCACAAATTGGCCGCTTGGGTGTTGACCGTCAAATAAGCCCAGAGGATTTTTAGCCATGACCACGATTCGCCAAGAAGACCTGATTGAGTCGGTTGCTGCCGCACTGCAGTACATCAGTTACTACCACCCCGCTGATTACATTGCCCACTTGGCGCGCGCCTATGAGCGTGAGCAAAGCCCAGCCGCCAAAGATGCCATCGCGCAAATCTTGACCAACAGCAAGATGAGCGCCACGGGGCACCGCCCGATTTGCCAAGACACCGGCATCGTCAACGTGTTCTTGAAAATCGGCATGGATGTGCGCTGGGAAGGTTTCAGTGGCAGCGTGGATGACGCCATCAACGAAGGCGTGCGTCGTGGCTACAACCACCCCGACAACATGCTGCGTGCGTCGGTCGTGGCTGATCCGCAGTTCGCCCGCAAAAACACCAAGGACAACACACCGGCGGTGATCTTCACCGAGCTCGTGCCTGGCAACAAAATCGACGTGACGGTGGCAGCCAAAGGCGGCGGCAGCGAAAACAAGTCCAAGATGTACATGCTCAACCCCAGCGACAGCGTGGTCGACTGGGTGCTCAAAACCGTGCCCACCATGGGTGCGGGTTGGTGCCCCCCCGGCATGCTGGGCATTGGCATTGGTGGCACCGCCGAAAAAGCCGTGCTGATGGCCAAAGAAAGCCTGATGGACGATTTGGACATGTATCAGTTGCTCGACAAATCGAGCAAAGGCGAAAAAATCAGCCAAGTCGAAGAGTTGCGTTTGGAGCTTTATCACAAGGTCAACGCACTGGGCATTGGGGCCCAGGGCTTGGGTGGCTTGACCACCGTGCTGGACGTGAAGATCAAGATGTATCCCACCCACGCAGCCAGCAAACCGATTGCCATGATCCCCAACTGTGCGGCCACGCGCCACGCTCACTTTGTGATGGACGGTTCTGGCCCGGTGTATTTGACGCCGCCTTCGCTCGACCTGTGGCCCAACGTGAACTGGATGCCCGACACCCAAAAGAGCAAGCGCGTGGACCTCAACACCTTGACCAAAGACGAAGTAGCCAGCTGGAAACCAGGGCAAACCTTGCTGCTCAACGGCAAGATGCTGACCGGTCGCGATGCCGCGCACAAGCGCATCCAAGACATGTTGGCCAAGGGCGAGAAGTTGCCTGTCGACTTCACCAACCGAGTGATTTATTACGTGGGCCCGGTCGACCCCGTGGGCGACGAAGCCGTGGGCCCTGCAGGCCCCACCACCGCCACCCGCATGGACAAGTTCACCGAGATGATGCTGGCGCAAACTGGCTTGATCTCGATGGTGGGCAAGGCCGAGCGCGGCCCAACCGCCATTGAAGCCATCAAGAAGCACAAATCGGCCTACCTGATGGCTGTGGGCGGCGCGGCCTACTTGGTGTCCAAGGCCATCAAGCACGCAGAGGTGGTGGGCTTTGCCGACCTCGGCATGGAAGCGATTTACGAGTTTGACGTGGTGGACATGCCCGTCACCGTGGCCGTGGATGCGGGGGGCACCAGCGCCCACATCACCGGCCCTGCTGAATGGCAAAAGCGCATCGCAACAGGTGAGTTCAAAGGCATTGGGGTGACTGCCGCATAAAAAGCAGGGAAGAATCCCAACGGAATCTTCCCTGCAACAAACTCTTGGATTCTTCAAAGGCCTTTCAAGAGGCCTTTGCTATTGTTCAGCAGACACTTCTTCTGCTGAACCTTCGTCGCTCAACTCATCACTTTCGATGACGGCCATCTCTGCATATTGATTGGCCACCAGTTTGTGGCGGTAAGCCAAAAATACATGGGAATCACGGGCTTCCTCATGGCCTTGGTCATCGGCCTCAGCTGCCAAAGTATGGTGCTTGGATGCTTGCGAATAATGCAAGGCTGCAATGCGGTGGTAGTCCGCCAAGGACTCATATTCCACTTCATCATCGTGGACTTCAGGCTCAAGGTTGTGTTCATGGGTCATTGAAAAAGCTCCGTTGAATTTGCAGCGGATTGCTGCCCCCCAAGGATGAAGGCACACGGTGAACCTTTGGTGACATGTAAAAATATGGGCAACCAAGTGGCTGACTTATCTCCTTCACAGCGTCGCCGCAGCGGCTTCAAGCCACATGGCGTCAATGTCGTTGAGCTTGGTGTGATCAAACTCATGCGCTTTTTCCCAATACCGCCCAGAAGGCACTATGTAGGCCAATTTTTCCTCAGCCAACAATGCGCGTTCAATGGCTTGTGAATCCAATTGTTTTGTGGGAAGGTCCAGTAGCTGCAAAGGGTCTTGTTTCAATGAAAAATCAGTGATCGATGCGCGCGGGAACAACAACCTGGACTGGGGCAATGATGACAAATTAACCACTGTACAAGCCTGAGACTGTGCCAGTGCCATCAAACGAACTGACTTGGCCTCTAAGGATTGCAAAGTGATGTCTTCCCGCAAGGGATCAGCTCGGCCTTGACCGTAAAAATGCGTGGGCTGTCCTTGGGCAGATGCGTAAACCATGTCACACCCTAAGAAGGCCAGCACACGCGGCTTTAAAGCCCCCAGTGCCCAATAGCCGGCGGTGAAGGCCATGGTCCCGCCCGCATAGACAAATCCGCCATAGCGATTTTGCTGGGGCACAAAATCACGCGCCTCAATCAGCTGCTTGGTTGGCTGAAAACCCATAGGGGGAAGACGCTCAGGCGGGAAGTCCTCCGGATAGATCAAGTAGTTCCAATGGTCTGTAATTTGCCAAGCATTGTTGATGACAACACAGCTTGAGAAAACCGACAGGTCCCAATTTTTGGCATTGACAGCATCCGGCGCGCTGCCAATGATCAACACAACATTCAATGCATGAGTCACTCAAATTCCCAACATAAATGTGATGCGTGGGACTCACACATCACATGGATCGCACTTGGTTTTAGCTGTAAGTGGCCGTCAAGTTGACGGCCGATACTGTCACTGTTTTGCCAATCGAAGCTGCGTAGGATTTAGAACGAACAGTGTCAACAAAGACGTATTCGCCTTTGACATTGCTGGCCGTCACTGTCATGAGCAAATAGCCGCGCCTTTTGGTTTCAACGTAATTGACATCGTCAATCAATCCCGCTCTTGTCCCATTGACACCACCAGCGACAGCGCTGCCATCAATGTAGGGGGCAAGCTCCCCCAAACCAGCACTTTCATAGCCGGGAGCGGTCACGGAGGTGGTGGCAAATTCAACCCCCACTTTGGTGGTGCCATCGATGGTGCGCAAGTCGTTGTACCAGGCATTGTGGGAGTCGCCAGACAGCACAACCAGTTTTTTTCCACCCGCACGAATGGTTTGTAAAAGGGTTTCTCGATGGATGGGATAACCGTCCCACGAGTCCATGTTGATCGGCAGCTTCACGTCAGAGGCTGTGTTGGCTGGATTGCCCGCCTTGCGAGTCAGATAAGTGCCTACAGCCGTTTGAAACGCGGTCGCCCCTTGTGCATTGGCGGCAACCACAGCAGCGGGGTACCAAAGTTTGGCCATGATGTCTTGGTTGCCCATGATTTGCCAAGTTGTCGTTGCCGAATTGATGTTGCCGGTGAGCCAAGCAAATTGCGTATCGCTCATCATCTTATTGGCAGCATCCGGGTAGACACCTCCAGTGGGAGTCAAGCCGGCAGAATAGTCTGCCCAAGCATAAGGCTGTACTTTGGCATCAAATGGATCACCATACCAAGCGTAAGCTTGCTTGGTTCTACCTTCTATGCGGGTGTCCACCATGTGAAGTGTGAACAGTGAACCGAAATCAAACTTGCGATAAATCTTGAGCAAGTTGGTTGAATCTGGCGTGCGAATGGGCATCCACTCGTGATAGACCTTAGCCGCAATGTTTTTTCTAGTGATCCAATCACCTTGAGTTAACGGATCGTGATTTTGTGCACCCGTCATATAAGCATTGTTAGCAAATTCATGGTCATCCCAAACCGTGATCCATGGCATCTTGGCGTGCAAGGCTTGCAAATTGGGGTCTAAGCGATACAAGGCGTAGCGTGTTCTGTAATCGCTCAAGCTCACAATGTCGTTGGCCGGTGCCACAACTCGCCCCAAAGAAACAGCGGTACCTGATGGTGTGGTTGTCGCGTCGGTGTTGCCGAACTTGCTAGGGTCCGAACCGTATTCATAAATGTAGTCACCCAGGTGAACGGCATATTGCGCACCTGAACTCAAAGCACTTTCATACACGTTGAAGAAACCGGCTGAATACAAGGTACAAGAGAACACAGCAAATTTGACGGACGACACAGTGGCTGCTGGCAACGTCCTTGTCGTGCCGACGGGAGATACTGCACCGGTCTCGTCGGTGAATCGATAGTAGTAGGTGTTACCTGCTGTAAGGCCCGTTGCATCCACCTTGGCCGTGTTGCCAGCAGAATTGGTAGCGACAAGCGTTCCACTGTTGACAATGCTCGTGAACCCATAGTCCGAAGCAATTTGCCAAGTCAAATTGACATCGACCTCAGAGTTAGGACGCTTGGCATGTGTCCATAAAATCACGCGGTCAGTCAATGGATCTCCACTGGCCACACCATAAAGAAACTGAGCTGGAGGCAGGTCTGAACTTGAACTGCCACAAGCAACCAAAGTAGCTGAACCTGTGACCGCTGCGAGAGTGGCAGATTTGGTCAGAAAATTTCGTCGAGAGGTAACTGTCATCGTGCTCTTCCTTTGTGAAAAGCCTATTTGGTCAGAGCCAGATGACACTATGATGATTTGCGAGACCACATGGCGCTCAAAGCGCCTTGCCTTAATTGAATAGAACCAGTGGGCAATCAGTGCAAATGACGGGGCTTGCGCCCGCCGTGGCCAGAGCCACCATGACCGCCCCCGTTGCCACGGGGGGGTTTGCCCAGGTCGAGCGAGTTGACCAAGTTGTCGAAACGGTCAGAAAACAACTTGTCAATTTCTTGCACCACGCCACCCAACTCAGAGCCATCAAAGTGACGCTCCATCAGGTGAATCACGTCGTTGACCAACATGTCGCGCTGGGCCTGCATGATCTCGGCCGGAGTTGGGCCGACAAACAACATCACAAAATCATCTTTGGCGTCTTCGCCTGAAGGGTCTTCTTCGTCGTCAAACTGGTTGTCGTAAAAAGTCACTTCAATGGCAGCACCTGCGGAGGTGAGCTCGTTCAAGGTCATGCACATTTCATCCAAGCTTTGACGGAAATCGTCGTCACCCGGCACTGTCCAGCAAAGCTGCAACCAGTGCTCCTGAGCGTCAAAGCGGATCCCTGGCTCTTCGGGGTAAGCGCTGGTGGCGCCGTCTTCTAGGGACAAAGCCCCTGCGTACTGCCACAGTGGACGCAGGGCATCTTGCAACTGTTCAAAGCTGACATCGGCACGCAAAGGTACCTGACCGTGCACATGAATTTCATACGCGGCGTTGTAACGTGCCATGACGAAACTCCTTCTTTGCTGCCTATTGATTGGTGCCCGAGACCGGAATCGAACCGGTACGCCCCTTACGGAAAGCGAGAGATTTTAAGTCTCTTGTGTCTACCTATTTCACCACTCGGGCAGTGTCTTGTTTGTTGAATTACCTTGAAACTCATTTTACCCCTGACAGAAACTAGACCTATTTGCAAAAACAAAAAGAATGCTTAATTACCAATCGTTAGTGATAAGGGAAACAGACATGGCAACTCTGTAAAGTAAGGGGTTCAATGCAATGTCGCATTGGCTTCAAAAATCCAATCATTTATGACGACTGCCACAACCAATCCAGTGCAAAGCCAAGGGCTTTTCGCCGATATCTTTACCAATCCTGCGTCAAGTGCCTTTAAAAAATGGGTCTCCGTGATCAATTTTTGGATCTTTGTATCGTGTGTTTTTTTGGCAGGTGAGACTGTTGAGCCCTACGCCACAGTGCATGCCAAACTGTTTGACTTGGTAGAAATTGCCGCCGTGATTTTTTTCAGCATCGACTATCTGGGCAACTTGTATTTCGCGCCCAACCGCGTGAAATACTTTTTCAGTTTTTGGGGTTTGGTTGACCTGATTTCCATCTTGCCCACCTACCTGAGCTTGATGAATCTCACCGCCTTGCAAGGCACCAAAGTATTGAGAGTTTTGCGTGTGGTGCGAGTCCTTCGGGTGCTCAAGATGGCACGCATCGCCTTGCAGCAACTCAGCGACAAGGCAGAAGTCGGCAACCCCATCCTGACCAACCTGAAAATCTATTTCATCGCCTTGTTTTCGGTGGTCATGATTTCAAGCACCTTGATGTATTACGTTGAAGGTGACCTCTACTCTGCTGAGGCCATTGCTCACGGCCAAGCCAAGTTGGATGAAAGCATCAAGGCCACGCCATTGCCTGCTGATGCCCCCCCTGAGGCGGCCAAGTTCATGCCCACAGACCCTGTCAGTGGCAACCCGATTCCTGAAGACAAGCGTTTCTTCACATCCATCCCTGCGGCCATGTGGTGGTGCATGGTGACACTCACCACCACCGGCTACGGCGACATGTTCCCACTGACCTTTTGGGGTCGGGTGATTGCAGCGGCCACCATGTTGATGGGCTTGGTACTGTTTGGTATTTTGTTGAACATTGTGGGCAAAACCATCATGGTGCTGCTGTTTGGTGAACAGTTGACCGAGTCCGACGAGACGCCTGCAACGCGCGAAGCCATTCTTCGCTTGATGGTCAAACGTCAGTGGATTTCGCAAGACCGAGCCAATGAAATTGAGCTGCTGTCCGAAGACCAGATCAAAACCAACTTTAAAAATGTGTAAAGGTTTCATTGCCATGACATACAAAATTTCTCAACTCCTCGCCCTGCTTGTCTTAGGCGCTGGTCTGAACTGCGCCCTTGCTGCTGACAAAAAAGAAGCTGCACCAGCAGAGCCCACCGTGAAAAAGTCTGATGCGGGCATTTGCCATGACAAGACCAGCCCGTCTTATGGCAACACCAAAAAGTTCACCGCTTTTGCATCGATGGATGAATGCGTGAAAAGCGGCGGCAAGCCCCCAGCTGGCGCAACCGCCGCTGCGGCAGATCCCGTGAAAAAATCTGACTCGGGTATTTGCCACGACAAGAGCAGTCCACACTACGAGCGGACGAAGAAATTCACCGAGTTCAAAACAGTGGATGAGTGCATCAAGAGCGGCGGAAAACTTCCTAAATAAAACACAATTCACACAGACCTTTGGGTCTGCGTGTTTCTTGAAAAGTCGTTGCTGAAACATCAGTGACGACTTTTTTTTCATAGGTTGATGACAAAGGATGGAGACAGCCCCATGAACCCGTTGCCGCTTCAAGGCTTTCGCGTGGTGGACGCCAGCTCGGTGGTGATGGGCCCTTACGCCAGCCAGTGGTTGGCCGATTTGGGGGCAGAGGTCATCAAGGGGGAATTAGGGTGGCCATCAGGGCTTGGAGTTGTGGCGCAGGCCATCAGCCGCTATCTTTGTTGCTCGCGGAGCTTCAATGGCGCTTGGGGGAGACTTTCGGGAGTTCGGAAACCAGTTGCGACAAACGGGCCATGGCGGATTGATATACGGCAGTGTCTTCCCGCTTGTATTGGTACACGCTTCTAATTTTTAAGTGAGTTTTATCAATGGCGAACGTAATCCATGTTCGCCATTGAGTTGAGCAGTTTTGCCGCGCAACCTCGGGTGCTTCAGCTCCGAGTACAGCGGCTTAGTTGGTTGGCTGATTTTGGTTTTTTACATAAGAAGGCATGACATCCCTCCCTGTTTGGAAATTTAACCACCCAAGCTTGTATTTGTCTTCATCTCGCGCATCACGTGAAAAGTTCTCCGTCAACATCAATTGCGCGTGAACGCTCTCCCATGCGTGACAGAACGGTACGGTGCAAATCTTGATCTGACAACTCTTCGAGAAGTTCATCAAAGAGAGTGACTCATGGGCTACTCCTGTTAGTGATACATATAGCCGGCACGGTGTGAATGCGGGCTCACTACAGGTTTTGACGCGACATCAGTGGGGTATGGGGGTACGGGGGTGGACCAACACTACAAGCCCCCCGGGGAGTGTTTACCTATCACTCACATCGCAAGGTCAATTTTTAGAGAGGTGTGTATGTTCGCCACACAGGAGTTGGCACAAACGTTCGCCCTTTGCCCTCGATACCATCTCAATGACTTGATGTTGGTTGTTCCCGTTTGCGCGTTTTATATCCCTGATAGTTTTTAAATTGAAGCCCCAACCTGACTCGACCCAGTAGGTCCGTTTGTTAACAGTGCCGTTGTTGTAGCTGCTGTTCATTACGATTTTGAAAGCTTTGAAAGTTCCAGCCGGAACAGTGACATCTTCATAGGCAACTATTGTTGTTTGATCTTCTCGTAACAACTTGTTGCCAGTTTTTCCAACTGTTTCTATCGTCCTTGCCGTCCACTTCTTTCCAACAACAAGCTCATCCCCAGGTAGATCAACCCTTGGTGGGTCCCAGCTGTAGACATCTTCTGTCGCCCCACCTTTAGTTATGCCCCCGTCTAGGGTATAAATTTCTGCCTCAGAGCGCTGATTAACTTTCACATATGCGAGGTTATTCGCTATGCGCTCCACGGTGAGTGAACCCTTCCACAGAACTGTTCCAGTGTTGAGATCGGTTATTTGGTTTATCTGTGAATCACCAACCCTGAATCGGACTTTGTTTTCAACAATCTTGATACCGTTTTGGTTAGGAGCGGGAAGAACCTTTCCTGATGAGAATTTTTCAAGAGCAAATGTTGCTTGCTCGGTGATGAAGCCTGATGGATATTTTTCTAAAAAAGCATAAAAGTCGTTCACGTTTTTGCTGTCTTTGATCTTGTCCCATTCGGATTTTTGAATTGCAAACTGTTCCTCTTTGGATTGTTTTCTAAGTTTTGCTTCTGTTTCCGCTTGGGCTTTCGCAGCTTGCACCTCTAGCTTTAGCTTTGCTTCTTTCTCTATGGTGTGTTTAGCTTCATTGATTAAATCTTCAGGGTTAAATGTGTGCTTCACGCCATCATTGAACGCGAAGTCATCTTCTAAGCTGCTAGAGTCCCAGGGAATCTGACGACCTTCACTTTTTTGACGCACTTGTAAACGAACGCGCTTAAAAACATCCTCAATACGTGCTGGTTTTTGAAGTTCTTTGATTAAATAATGTGTGAACAAACCGTTGCCAGAAGACTCATCACCATCTTCCGCCACATTTCCCGGTGATGTGGCAAATGCCAAGTAGGTTCCAGATGGTGCATCAAGTTGCGCTAAGCCTTTGCCACTGGCTTTATCTGTAAAGGGATTATCACGACACGCATCCAGCACGATGATGTTCAATCGAGTTGAGGATTGTTTAAATGCAGTGATGACTTTGTCGATATCTATCGTTTCTTTGGTGACGTCAGAGGCTTTTGTAAGTTTGGCATCCACTGGGACCATGAAGTTGTGCCAATCCAACTGCAGTCCATGGCCAGCGTAATACAACATGCCAACAGCTTGCTTGCCTTTGAGCAATGACTGAATCTGATCTACGGCTTTGTTCATTACATCTTTATTGCCATCTACAACCTCAACAACGCTGAATCCCAGTTTGCGTAAAACCAAACCCATAGATTTGGCATCGTTAGCTGAGTTAGCCAATTCTGGAACATGCTTGTAGCTGGCATTCCCAATTACGAGAGCAACGCGTATATCGATGGGGGCGTCAGCTTCTGTACTAGCAGTTGAAAAAATAAGCCCAAATAGAGAAAGGGCTATTGCATTCTTTAACCTTTTTGGAATGAATTTGATGTCGTGAATTCTTGTCATATTAAAAGTGTACCGAGCAAATCAGGTCCCGAAGTTTTAATCTTCCCCTCATAGATGCCGGCCCCAGTCATGGGGTTACCCTTGACTCGGAAGATGTAAGTAGCCTCTTTGTTTCGGATAAGTTGCTTGTTTAGGTCAATCAGTTCTTGGGTGTGATCTGCTGCAGGAGATGGGAAGCCAGCGATTACTGGCCAGCCACGCTGGAATGCGTTGTGAATGGAGTGATGACCTGAACTGAATAACTGACCACTGATTGATCTAGGCAGCGCTTGTATTGCGTTCAACGCTCTAGTAGACAGAGGCACAGTTCTTGGACTACCGTTCTTTGTATCTGGCAGGAACACAGTTCGGTTTGTTAGGTTCACATGCTCCCAATAAATGCCGAGTAACTCACCAGAGCGCATCCCTGTCTCAACAGCCAGCACAACAAAACTGTGCAGGTAGAACGCGCGTGAGGTTTTGCATGCCGCCAGCAGGGCATCCTCTTCACCTGCTTCTAATCGACGTTGTCGTGGCTTGCCCGGCTTGGGCATCCTGATCTGCCTCACTGGGTTGCTGACCGAAAAACCCCACTCTTTACGACACTGTTCAAAAACTACTGACAAGAACGCTAATTCAAGGCGCACAGTATTTGATGAGACTTCTTTCAGACGAGTGTCTCGGTATTGAGCAACCACCTCACCAGTGATCTTGTCTAGATGCATTTCAGCGAGCTTGGTCTTCTTCCACTGTGCAGCCCTATAGCGTTCTTGAGAATCACCTTTTTTAGTCGGCGTGACCTCTTCAACATATCTCACCATCAAGGGCAAAAGGCGCGGCATGGTCTGCTTTGGCGCAAACGTACCAAGGTCTAACTGAGACTCGACGTTACGCGCCCATTTCACTGCGTCGGGTTTCGTGTTGAAAGATTTAGAAATTGGACCTTGACCAGAGCGCTGCACTCGGGCTTGCCATTTGTCACCGCGTTTACGAAAAGTCGCCATGTGTTCACCTTTAAGGACAGGTGAAGGACAAGACCATCAACAGCACAAAACAAAAAGCCCCTTGCGGGGCTAAATTGTTGATTTCAAATAAGAAATCTGGAGGCGCGACCCAGAGTCGAACTGGGCTGAACGGATTTGCAATCCGGTGCATAACCGC
>CAITHK010000198.1 GCA_903892175.1 uncultured Burkholderiales bacterium
GGTATGTGGACATACGTCCTGGTTTGGTGGTGGCCATCACCATTCCTTTGGTGCTGGCCATGACCTTTTTGGCCATGGATTACTTTGGCATTGGGTTGCACAAGATATCTCTTGGTTCATTGATCATTGCTTTGGGCTTGTTGGTGGATGACGCCATCATTTCCGTTGAGATGATGGTTCGCAAAATGGAAGAGGGTTATGACCGTGTGCGCGCGGCGACGTTTGCCTATGAAGTCACCGCCATGCCGATGCTCACGGGAACCCTGATCACTGCCGCTGGTTTTTTACCGATTGGGACCGCCAAGTCGACCGTGGGTGAGTACACCTACGCAATTTTTGCAGTGACTGTCATGGCCTTGCTGTTGAGCTGGTGGGTTTCGGTTTACTTTGTGCCTTACTTGGGTGTTTTGTTGCTGAAAGTCAAAGCACACCAAGCCACTGATGCATCGCATGAATTGTTTGATGGCCCGTTTTACTCGCGCTTTCGCCAAGCGGTTACTTGGTGCGTGGTGCATCGATGGAAGGCCATTGGCATCACGGTGCTGTTGTTTGTCTTGGGTCTGGTCGGCATGGGTCGAGTGCAGCAGCAGTTCTTCCCCGACTCAAGTCGCCCCGAAATTTTGGTGGATTTGTGGTTTCCGGAGGGCACCTCTTTCAAACTCAACGAGTCGGTGACCCAGGCGGTCGAGCAGCGTTTGCTCAAAGAGGCGGGTGTCGAGACCGTGAGCACGTGGATCGGCTCGGGCGTTCCAAGGTTCTATTTGCCCTTGGATCAAGTGTTTCCTCAAACCAATGTGTCACAACTGATCGTGGTGCCTGAAAGCATGAAGCGGCGTGAGTCTCTGCGCTTGGCGCTGCCCGCCCTGTTGGCGCAAGATTTTCCGGAGGTTCGTGCCCGTGTGAAGCTGCTGCCCAGCGGCCCTCCCGTGGCGTACCCCGTTCAATTCAGGGTGGTGGGGCCTGACCCTGCGGTTTTGCGTCGTTATGCCGATGAGGTCAAGGCCGTGATGCGCGCCGACCCGACCACCCTCGGCGTGAACGACAACTGGAATGAGTCGATCAAGGTCATTCGCTTGGAGGTTGATCAAGCCAAAGCGCGAACTTTGGGCGTGACCAGTCAATCCCTGGCCCAAGCCTTGCGCACTTTGTTGGTGGGCTCCACGGTGGAGCAATTCCGTGAAGACAACAAGCTCATCGACATCGTGTTGCGCCAACCCCTGCAAGAGCGCGATGCCATCAGTGATTTGACCAATGCCTACGTGCCCTCGTCGGGCGGTGGAATGATTGCCTTGACAGAAATTGCCAAGCCTGTGTTTTCATGGGAACCCGGGGTCATGTGGCGTGAAGGTCGCGAATACGCCATCACCGTGCAAAGTGACATCATTGAAGGTTTGCAGGGTGCGACCGTCACGCAACAGTTGCTGCCTCACTTGCAAAAGCTCGAAGCGCAATGGTCACAAAGCCAAGACGTGGGCTACCGCATTGAGGTGGCTGGCGCGGTGGAGGAAAGCGCCAAAGGATCGAGTTCGATTTCTGCAGGCATGCCGCTGATGCTGTTCATCACCTTCACCTTGCTGATGCTGCAATTGCAAAGCTTCAGCCGTTCCGTGCTGGTGTT
Source organism: uncultured Burkholderiales bacterium (assembly GCA_903892175.1). Taxonomy (GTDB): domain Bacteria; phylum Pseudomonadota; class Gammaproteobacteria; order Burkholderiales; family Burkholderiaceae_C; genus Limnohabitans. The sequence continues at coordinate 1,619 of CAITHK010000198.1, forward strand.
TTTGACGGGCCCATTGGGTTTGGCCGGGGTGGCAGCCGCTTTGCTTGCGCTCGATCGTCCCTTTGGTTTCGTGGCGTTGCTGGGCGTGATTGCACTCATGGGCATGATTCAGCGCAACTCGGTGATTTTGATCGACCAAATTGAACAAGACCGGGCCCAGGGTGTCGTGGCTTGGGAGGCGATTGTCGAAGCCGCTGTGCGGCGTTTGCGCCCGATTGTGTTGACTGCTGCTGCCGCTGTGTTGGCCATGATTCCTTTGACGAGAAGCGTCTTTTGGGGTCCGATGGCCGTGGCCATCATGGGGGGGTTGGCATTGGCCACCGTGCTGACTTTGTTGACCTTGCCTGCCATGTATGCGGCGTGGTTCCGTGTCGAGGTACCAAAACCGGCACCGTAAACAGATAAAATAACCGGTTGACCGATTTCAAGCGGGTGGCCTTGCACAAAGACCGCCCGTTGTTCTTTGAAAAACCCGCGCGGGTGGCGAAATTGGTAGACGCACCAGGTTTAGGTCCTGACGTCCGCAAGGATGTGCGGGTTCGAGTCCCGCCCCGCGCACCACATGATTCATGGTGGCTGACCCCTGACGGGTCGCTGCTGACAATGCCAATTTAGGAGAAACCGCATGGCTGTGACCGTTGAAACTTTGGAAAAACTGGAACGCAAGATCACTTTGACCTTGCCCGTTGATGTCATCGCCAAAGAAGTGGATGTGCGCCTCAAGCGCGTGGCGCGTCAAGTCAAGATTGATGGCTTTCGCCCAGGCAAAGTGCCCATGAACATCGTGGCACAACGCTATGGCTATTCCACCCACTATGAAGTCATGAACGACAAAGTGGGCCAAGCCTTTGCAGCTGCTACCAACGAAGCCAAATTGCGCGTGGCTGGCCAACCACGTATTTCCGAAAAAGAAGGCTCGCCTGAAGGCCAAATGGCATTTGAGGCCATCTTTGAGGTGTACCCCGAAGTCAAGATGGGCGACCTGGCCAACATTGAGGTAGAAAAAGCTTCTGCTGAAGTGACCGATGCCGCCATCGACAAAACCATTGAAATTTTGCGCAAGCAGCGCCGCACCTTTGCCCAGCGTGGCTTGACCGGCGCTGCCCAAGACAGCGACCGCGTGACCATTGATTTCGAAGGCAAGATCGATGGCGAGCCCTTCCAAGGCGGTAAAGCCGAAGACTTTCAGTTCTTGCTGGGCGAAGGCCAGATGCTCAAAGAGTTCGAAGACGCGGTGCGCGGCATGAAGTCTGGCGAAAGCAAAACCTTCCCGTTGAACTTCCCTGCCGATTACCACGGCAAAGACGTGGCGGGCAAGCAAGCCGACTTCTTGGTGACCTTGAAAAAGGTCGAAGCCGCCCACATGCCTGAAGTGACCGATGAATTGGCCAAGTCTTTGGGTGTGGCCGATGCCTCCGTTGCGGGCTTGCGCGCTGACATCAAAAACAACCTCGAGCGCGAAGTCAAGTTCCGTTTGCTGGGACGCAACAAGCAAGCTGCCTTGGATGCGTTGGTCACGGTGGCCGAGCTGGACTTGCCCAAGTCCAGCGTTCAGGCCGAAGTGGATCGCATGATCGAAGGTGCCCGCGCTGACTTGAAAGCACGTGGCATCAAAGACGCCGACAAAGCCCCGATTCCTGATGACGTGTTTCGCCCACAAGCCGAAAAGCGCGTGCGCATGGGCTTGGTGGTGGCTGAGTTGGTGCGCAACCATGAGTTGCACGCAACAGCTGAGCAGATCAAAGCGCACATTGAAGAACTGGCATCGAGCTACGAAAAGCCAGCGGATGTGGTCAAGTGGTACTACAGCGATATGAGCCGTTTGGGCGAAGTGGAAGCCATCGTCATTGAAAACAACGTGACCGACTTCATCTTGTCTAAGGCCAAGGTCACAGCCAAGGCTGTGTCATTCGACGAATTGATGGGTCAATCCTGATCGGTCTTTGTCAATCCCCAAGGAAACACTATGAGCGCACTGGACACACAAGCCCTGGGGATGATCCCCATGGTGATCGAGCAGTCGGGCCGCGGCGAGCGGTCTTACGACATTTACTCACGCCTGCTCAAAGAGCGCGTGATTTTTTTAGTGGGCCCTGTCAATGACCAAACTGCCAATTTGGTGGTGGCGCAGTTGTTGTTCTTGGAAAGCGAAAATCCCGACAAGGATATTTCGCTCTACATCAACTCGCCTGGCGGTTCTGTGAGCGCAGGCATGGCGATTTTCGACACCATGAATTTCGTCAAACCCCAGGTCTCGACCCTGTGCATTGGCATGGCTGCCAGCATGGGCGCCTTCTTGTTGGCTGCCGGTGAGAAAGGCAAGCGCTTCTCACTGCCTAACTCCAAGGTCATGATTCATCAGCCTTTGGGCGGTACACAGGGTCAAGCCACAGAGATAGAAATTCACGCCCGTGAAATTTTGAAAACACGCGAACAACTCAACCGCATCTTGGCAGAGCGAACCGGCCAACCGCTGGAGAAAATTGAGCGTGACACCGAACGTGACTATTACCTGAGCGCCGACGAAGCCAAAGACTACGGCTTGGTCGACCAAGTGATCAACAAGCGCGCTTGATCCGCGTTTGTTTTTGAAGGCGGCGTCTGATTTGGGCCTTTGGGCTCAAAAGCGCCGCTTTTGATTTGGGTATCATCGACACAACAACTTTTAGCTCCTTCTCAAAGCAATTTCATGGCCGACAAAAAAGGCGCTTCTGGCGAAAAAAACCTCTACTGTTCTTTCTGCGGAAAGAGCCAGCACGAGGTCAAAAAGCTCATTGCAGGACCTTCGGTCTTTATTTGCGATGAGTGCATCGACTTGTGCAACGAGATCATCCGCGACGAACTGCCTGCAGGTGATTTGGCCACTGAGTCGCGAGGGGACTTGCCCACGCCGGCAGAAATCAAGGCCAACCTTGACAACTATGTGATTGGTCAAGAGCCTGCCAAGCGGACCTTGGCCGTGGCGGTTTACAACCACTACAAGCGCTTGAAGCACAAAGAGGGCGCCAAAAAGGAAGATGTTGAGCTGTCCAAAAGCAACATCTTGCTGATTGGTCCCACAGGCTCGGGCAAGACCTTGTTGGCGCAAACCATGGCCCGCATGTTGGACGTTCCGTTCGTCATGGCCGACGCCACCACCTTGACCGAGGCGGGGTATGTGGGTGAAGACGTTGAAAACATCATTCAAAAGTTGTTGCAAAGTTGTAATTACGAAGTCGAGCGAGCACAACGAGGCATTGTGTACATCGACGAGATCGACAAAATTTCGCGTAAGTCAGACAACCCCTCCATCACCCGCGATGTGTCGGGAGAGGGCGTACAACAAGCCCTGCTCAAGTTGATTGAAGGCACGATGGCGAGCATTCCACCTCAGGGTGGGCGCAAGCACCCCAATCAAGACTTTTTGCAGATCGACACCACCAACATTTTGTTCATTTGTGGCGGTGCGTTTGCTGGGCTTGAAAAAGTCATCGAGAGCCGCACCGAAGCTTCAGGCATCGGATTTGGTGCAACGGTCAAGAGCAAAGAAAGCCGCAGCATCACCGAAGTGTTTGGCGAGGTGGAACCTCAAGACATCATCAAGTTTGGTTTGATTCCTGAGTTGGTCGGCCGCATGCCGGTGGTCGCAACATTGGCTGAGCTGACCGAAGATGCGCTGGTCCAAATTTTGACCGAACCTAAAAACGCGTTGGTCAAGCAATACGGCAAGTTGTTCGCCATGGAAGGTGCTGAACTTGAAGTGCGCCCCAGCGCTTTGCGGGCCATTGCGAAAAAGGCATTGGCGCGTAAAACAGGTGCACGTGGTTTGCGTTCCATCCTTGAACAATCCCTGATTGACACCATGTACGAGTTACCCAATACGACCAATGTCGAAAAAGTGGTGGTGGAAGAAGCCACCATTGAAGAAAACAAACCCCCTTTGTTGGTGTACCGAGAGGCCGCCAAAAAGGCTTAACAGATTCATCTCGGGGACTGCGCTGGTGCGAGTCCCCTTTTTATTGGAAGGCTGACCATGTCTGGACAACCCCCGCTGCCCGCTACCCCGATCGACCTGCCATTGCTGCCTTTGCGCGACGTGGTGGTGTTTCCCCACATGGTGATCCCGTTGTTTGTTGGGCGTCCCAAGAGCATCAAAGCGCTTGAATCGGCCATGTCCAGCGATCGCCGCATCATGTTGGTGGCGCAAAAAGCTGCCGCCAAAGACGAGCCCTCAGTGGCCGATATGTTTGAGGTGGGCTGTGTCTCGACCATCTTGCAAATGCTCAAACTGCCTGATGGCACCGTCAAGGTGCTGGTTGAAGGTCAACAGCGTGCGCACGTCAATGGCATCGAAGACGGTGAGTCACATTTCACCGCCAACCTCACTCCTGTCGAAGTGTTGGCCGCTGAAACCGACAGTGAAGTCGAGGCCCTTCGCCGCGCCGTGATGCAGCAGTTTGACCAGTACGTCAAATTGAACAAGAAAATTCCTCCCGAAATCTTGACCTCCATCGCCAGCATTGACGACCCCGGTCGTTTGGCCGACACCATTGCCGCTCACTTGCCCTTGAAGCTTGAAAACAAGCAGATGGTGCTCGATTTGTCTTTGGTGCGGGACCGTTTGGAAAACCTGTTCGAGCAACTCGAACGGGAAGTCGATATCCTCAACGTGGATAAAAAAATCCGTGGGCGTGTCAAGCGTCAAATGGAAAAGAACCAGCGCGACTTCTACCTCAACGAACAAGTCAAAGCCATTCAAAAAGAGCTGGGCGAAGGCGAAGAGGGCGCGGACATCGAAGAGATCGAGAAAAAGATCAAAGCGGCTCGCATGCCCGTCGAAGCACGCAAGAAGGCAGATGCTGAGCTCAAGAAGCTCAAGCTCATGTCCCCCATGTCAGCCGAAGCCAGTGTGGTGCGCAACTACATCGATGTGTTGGTGGGCTTGCCTTGGAGCAAGAAAACCAAAATCAAGCACGACTTGGGCAACGCCGAAACCGTGCTCAATGAAGACCACTACGGGCTTGACAAGGTCAAAGACCGCATCTTGGAATACCTCGCGGTGCAGCAGCGCGTGGACAAGGTCAAAGCACCCATCCTGTGTTTGGTCGGGCCTCCTGGCGTGGGTAAAACCTCGTTGGGCCAATCCATCGCCAAAGCCACTGGGCGTAAATACGTGCGCATGGCTCTGGGTGGAATGCGTGATGAAGCCGAGATCCGAGGCCATCGCCGCACTTACATCGGCGCCATGCCCGGCAAGGTGTTGCAGAGCCTGACCAAAGTCGGCACGCGCAACCCATTGTTCTTGCTCGATGAAATCGACAAACTCGGCACTGACTTTCGAGGAGACCCATCCAGCGCGCTGCTTGAAGTGCTCGACCCCGAACAAAACAACAAATTCGGTGACCACTATGTCGAGGTCGATTACGACCTGAGCGACGTCATGTTTGTGGCCACCTCCAACTCGATGAACATCCCCCCGGCCCTGCTGGACCGAATGGAAGTGATTCGATTGTCTGGCTACACCGAAGATGAAAAAACACACATCGCGATGAAATATCTTCTGCCCAAGCAGATGAAAAACAACGGTGTCAAAGACGAAGAATTGCGTGTGGACGAATCTGCCGTTCGCGACATTGTTCGTTACTACACCCGCGAAGCAGGTGTGCGCTCGCTCGAGCGAGAGTTGTCCAAAATTTGTCGCAAAGTGGTCAAGGCGCTGTTGCTCAAACAGATGAAGCCTCAAGTCAGTGTCGACGCTGACAACTTGCCAGAGTTCTTGGGTGTTCGCAAATACACCTACGGACGTGCCGAACAGAAAAACCAAGTTGGACAAGTGGTCGGCTTGGCCTGGACCGAGGTAGGCGGTGATTTACTGACCATCGAGGCGGCCGTCATGATGGGCAAAGGCACCATCACACGAACCGGCTCTTTGGGCGACGTGATGAAAGAGTCCGTCGAGGCTGCACGTACCGTGGTGCGTAGTCGCGCGCGGATGCTCGGCATCACCGATGACTTGTTAGAAAAACGCGACATCCACATCCACGTGCCTGACGGCGCTACGCCCAAAGACGGTCCCAGTGCGGGTGCCGCCATGACCACGGCCTTGGTGTCTGCCTTGACGGGCATCCCTGTGCGTGCCGACGTGGCGATGACAGGCGAGATCACCTTGCGTGGAGAGGTCACTGCCATTGGCGGTTTGAAAGAAAAACTCTTGGCCGCATTGCGCGGTGGCATCAAGACTGTGCTGATCCCAGAAGAGAACATCAAAGACTTGCAAGAAATACCCGAGAACGTGAAGAACGGCTTGGAAATTGTTCCTGTGAAGTGGATCGATAAGGTCTTGGAAATAGCACTCGAGCGTCTGCCAACGCCATTGTCAGAAGATGTTCCTGCGTTGACACCTGCAACCCCTGTGGATGCCACCAAAAGCGAGGCGATCAAACATTGATAATTGGACGCTGCTGATTGCGTTTTTCGTGAAAAACGAGTTACAATAGCGGCTCTGCGGGAATAGCTCAGTTGGTAGAGCGCAACCTTGCCAAGGTTGAGGTCGCGAGTTCGAGCCTCGTGTCCCGCTCCAAATCGACAAGGGAAGCAACCGCTTCCCTTTTTCGTCAAAGACACGGCGCGATAGCAAAGCGGTTATGCACCGGATTGCAAATCCGTTCA
>CAITHK010000199.1 GCA_903892175.1 uncultured Burkholderiales bacterium
AAGATCGCTGCAATTGATTTCACCACTGCGCATGATCTGACACACGGCCTGCTCGAGCGTGCAAACTGCCCACCAGAGAAGTCGTATGTGCTTCTTAAAGATGCGGACAAAAAAGGCTTGCGCGTCCGTATCACTCCGTTCGGCAAACACTGGCAGTTTGAAACCCGCATCAAAGGCAAATTGTTCACTCGAGCATTAGGTGAATGGCCTGCAGTTAGCATTGCCCAAGCACAAGCCGAAGCTCACCGTCTTCGTGGACTAACTGAGCAAGGCTTTGACCCAAGGGTGCTTGAGCGCCAACAAGCTGCAATCAAAGCTGATCGAGATGTTCTAGAGCAAGAGGCCTTTAAGGCAAAGAGCGATAAAGAACAACGTCAGCTAATTACTGTTGCAGATGTCTGGAACGACTACATCAAAAAGCGTCGACCGTTTTGGGGCGCACTGCACTACCGCGACCATCTGGACAAATCCAAGCGTGGAGGCGAGTTATCCCAAAGAAGAGGACGCAAGGGCACAATAACCCAAGCAGGCCCTCTGGCAAGTCTGCTGGACTGCCGAATGGTAGACCTTACACCCGAGCGTATCCAAGACTGGGCTTTACTGGAGGGTAAAACCCGTCCATCATCGGCAAGGCTGGCGTGGAGACTGCTGACCGTTTTCCTGACGTGGTGCAGTGAACAAAAAGAATACGCAGAACTATTGCCTGCTCAAAACCCAGCGAAGACGAAAAAAACCCGAGAGGCATTGGGCAAAGCTTCAGTTAAGTCCGACGTTCTTCAGCGAGGCCAGCTGTCAGCATGGTTTATCGCTGTGGGCCAATTACAAAACTCCATAATTACCGCCTACCTTCAAACACTGCTGATCACAGGTGCACGACGCGGTGAAGTGCTGGCGCTCAAGTGGAAAGACGTTAACCTCCAATGGCATGGCATGACCATCCGCGACAAGGTAGAAGGTGAGCGTACCATACCCTTGACCCCCTATGTAGCACATCTACTGGAAGCCCTGCCCCGACGCAATGAATGGGTTTTTTCAAGCCCAACAAGCGGTACAGGCTGCCTGACCGTACCCAATACTCCACACGCGCGCGCCTGCAAGGTAGCCGGGCTGGAGGGCCTTACCCTGCACGGGCTGCGCCGCTCATTCAAGAGCCTGACCGAATGGCTGGAAGTGCCCGTCGGCGTGGTCGCTCAAATTCAAGGGCACAAGCCATCTGCCACCGCCGAAAAGCACTACACTGTTCGCCCTCTAGAACTGCTAGCGCTGCACCATAAACGCATCGAGGCTTGGATTTTGGAGCAGGCGGGGATTGTGTTTGATGCGACCCAGTCAGAAACAAGCAAGCTGCGTGCAGTGGCTGCGTAGAGTACATGGGAGTAACGCCATGAAAATTGAAAAGGTCTATCACTGGTCTGACCTACCTTGGGACATAGCAATAGCGCAAGGCATGAAACCAGATTCAGCGCTCAAAGACTTAGATTCGATTGAAGATAAGAACAGCAATGAGTGGTGGCTGGAATCACAAAAGTTGGAATCGATTGCGAAAACCAAGTTAGCAGAAAAGCTTTGGCTCGATATTTACAACGGAAAACTGCCCGTACGGAAAGCAAACGGCGATCCATTAGACGGAGATTCCAAAAAATTTCACGTCCTGGGCGTGAATGCTCCTCACTTAACCCTTGAAGAGGGAAATATATGGCTCAAAGCTAACCGCTATCTGCAGACATGGAATCCCACAACACAGCATTCCTCTGATGGTGATGCAAAACCGTGGCTTGTGGCAGACCCGAAAGACCCTACCCCAGCGCAGTCTTGGTATACACCCGCTCGT
>CAITHK010000200.1 GCA_903892175.1 uncultured Burkholderiales bacterium
CGCTTTTTAGCGGGTGCTTTTTTTGCAGCTACTTTTTTCGCAGGTGCTTTCTTAGCCGCTGCTTTTTTAGCAGGAGCTGCTTTTTTAGCGGGCGCAGCCTTTTTGGCTGGCGCAGCTTTTTTCGCCGCTACTTTTTTAGCGGGAGCAGCTTTTTTAGCAGCAGGAGCGGCTTTCATAGCTGGGGCTTTCTTAGCGGGAGCTTTTTTTGCAGTTGCCATGGTCGATTTCCTTCTAGAAGTGTTTGTCATTGCCCATCAAAAATTGAAATCTGTTGAGCATCTCGGATGCTAATTGAGAAGTGCGCGCTTTCCAAGGGGGAAAGTACTTTTTTCACTCTTAGATGTTGTTTTTTCCCGAGGGAATATTCGCTCGCAGAATTGCATCCAGGGGTGCAAGTGACATGATTCATGCGGCGTCGATGGGTCATGGTTGAGCGTGCAGGCACGCGCGCAACTGTCAGGCGTATGGGGCGCCCATTTATTTCGATGAAATAATATTTTGCATTACGAAATATAGGATTGACGCACCGCACCATATTTTCTTGATATGAGAAATTGATTTTTGCATTGAGAAATTAATTATTTAAGATGTTGATTTATATAGTTAAAAAATAATTCTTATATAAGACACAAGACATTGAGCATGTCTTGTATAAGAGTTAGGATGAGCCCATCGGTGTTTGAACAAGACGTGTCAAGTCATCGTGAATTTCTCAATCAACCTCTGGAGTGAACCATGCCTCAATCCCTGAACGAACAACTCAGCCGTGAACAACAAATCGCTGCGCTTGAAAAAGACTGGGCCACCAACCCCCGTTGGAAAGGCGTCAAGCGGGGCTATAGCGCAGCCGATGTGGTGCGCTTGCGCGGCAGCTTGCAAATTGAAAACACCTTGGCCCGTCGAGGTGCCGAGAAACTGTGGCGCTTGGTCAATGGCGAAGCGAAGAAGGGCTATGTGAATTCCTTTGGCGCTATCTCTGCGGGCCAAGCCATGCAACAAGCCAAAGCAGGTTTGGAGGCGGTGTACTTGTCCGGTTGGCAAGTGGCAGCGGACGGCAACACGTCTGAAACCATGTACCCCGACCAATCCTTGTATGCCTATGACTCGGTGCCCACCATGGTGCGTCGCATCAACAACACCTTCAAGCGCGCCGACGAAATTCAATGGGGCCGCGGCATCAACCCAGGCGACAAAGAATTCATCGACTACTTCTTGCCCATCGTCGCCGATGCTGAAGCCGGTTTCGGTGGCGTGCTGAATGCGTTTGAATTGATGAAAAACATGATCTCAGCGGGTGCAGCTGGCGTTCACTTCGAAGACCAATTGGCTGCTGTGAAGAAATGCGGTCACATGGGCGGCAAAGTGTTGGTCCCGACACAAGAAGCTTGTGAAAAACTCATTTCTGCACGTTTCGCTGCAGACGTGATGGGCGTGCCCACCATCGTGCTGGCCCGTACCGATGCCGAAGCGGCCAACTTGATCACTTCGGACTATGACGCCAATGACAAACCATTCCTGACTGGCGAGCGTACCCAAGAAGGTTTTTACCGAGTCAAGAACGGTGTTGAACAAGCCATCAGCCGCGGTGTGGCTTATGCACCGTATGCCGATTTGGTGTGGTGCGAAACAGGCGTGCCCGATATCGGTTTTGCGCGTGAATTCGCTCAGGCAGTGCATGCGGCTTGTCCGGGCAAGTTGTTGTCGTACAACTGCTCACCATCGTTCAACTGGAAGAAAAACCTCAACGACAGCCAAATCGCTTCGTTCCAAGAAGATTTGTCTGCATTGGGCTACAAGTATCAGTTCATCACCTTGGCGGGTATCCACATCAATTGGTACAACACATTCCAGTTCGCCAATGCATACGCCAACGGCGAAGGCATGAAGCATTACGTCAACATGGTGCAAGAACCTGAGTTTGCAGCACGTGACAAGGGTTACACCTTCGTGTCACACCAACAAGAAGTGGGCGCAGGTTACTTTGACGATGTGACCACCGTGATTCAAGGCGGTTCATCTTCTGTGAAAGCCCTCACAGGTTCTACTGAAGAAGAGCAGTTTCACTGAGCAAGATGCCGAGTGCGAGGGCGGCGTAAAATCCGTTCTCAGCGTTCAGACACCTTTTCAAGCGCGGCCATTGCCGCGCTTTTTTACTTGAAGACACATGGTTCAGATTACTCTCCCCGACGGTTCGCAGCGTGAATTTCCCGGCCCAGTGAGCGTGGCCGACGTAGCAGCTTCCATAGGCGCAGGCTTGGCCAAAGCCGCCCTGGCTGGCAAGGTGGATGGCAAAGTGGTTGACACCAGCTACACCATGCACGGCAATGCGAGTTTGGCCATCATCACCGCCAAAGATGCCGAAGGCTTGGAAGTGATCCGTCACTCCACGGCCCACTTGCTGGCCTATGCGGTCAAAGAGTTGTTTCCGCAAGCCCAAGTCACCATCGGGCCCGTGATCGAGAACGGCTTTTTCTACGATTTCTCATACAGCCGCAGTTTTACCCCTGAGGACCTGGCCGCGATTGAAAAGCGCATGGCCGAATTGGCCAACAAAGACGAACCCGTTGTACGTCGTGTCTTGCCTCGCGATGAGGCTGTCGCGTACTTTAAGGGGTTGGGTGAACACTACAAAGCCGAGATCATTGCGAGCATCCCTTCGAATGAGGATGTGAGCTTGTACCGCGAGGGCAATTTCGAAGACCTTTGCCGTGGCCCCCATGTTCCGAGTACGGGCAAACTCAAACATTTCAAGCTCATGAAGGTTGCCGGTGCCTATTGGCGCGGCGACCACCGCAATGAAATGTTGCAACGCATTTATGGCACAGCCTGGGCCAGCAAAGATGACTTGCAGCAATACCTTGTTCGGTTGGAAGAGGCTGAAAAGCGTGACCACCGAAAACTTGGGCGCGAGTTGGATTTGTTCCACATCGATGAACACTCTCCAGGCACCGTGTTTTGGCATCCCAAGGGATGGACCGTGTGGCAAGAGGTCGAGCAGTACATGCGTCGTGTGTATCGCGACAACGGCTACCTCGAGGTCAAAGGCCCGCAAATTTTGGATCAAAGCTTGTGGGAGAAGACCGGGCATTGGGACAAGTACCGCGACAACATGTTTGTGACCGAGTCTGAAAAGCGTGACTACGCGCTCAAGCCCATGAATTGTCCGGGGCATATCATCATCTTCAAGCAGGGCATCAAAAGCTACCGCGATTTGCCATTGCGTTTTGGTGAGTTTGGCCAATGTCACCGCAATGAGCCCAGCGGAGGCTTGCACGGTATCATGCGGGTGCGGGCCTTCACCCAAGATGACGGCCATATTTTTTGCACAGAGGATCAGATCCAAGCGGAAGTTGTGGCCTTCACCACCTTGTTGCAAAAGGTTTACCGAGACTTTGGCTTCACCGACATCATTTACAAACTTTCCACGCGACCTGAAAAGCGCATTGGCACCGAAGAAAGCTGGGACCGCGCTGAGGCCGCCCTGGCTGACGGTTTGCGTGCATCTGGTTGCGAGTTCTCTTATTTGCCAGGCGAGGGCGCTTTTTATGGCCCCAAGATTGAATACACCCTGAAGGATGCAATTGGTCGTGAGTGGCAATGCGGCACGATCCAAGTCGATCCCAACTTGCCTGAGCGCTTGGATGCCGAGTTTGTGGGCGAAGATGGCACGCGCCATCGCCCCATCATGCTGCACCGAGCGATCGTGGGTAGCTTGGAGCGTTTCATCGGGATTTTGATCGAACAGCATGCGGGTGCCTTGCCCACTTGGTTGGCGCCAGTCCAAGTTTCGGTGCTCAATATCACCGATTCGCAGGCTGAATATGCCCAAGAAGTTGCGAAAACGCTGCGAAATCAAGGGCTTAGGGTCGATTTAGACCTGCGCAACGAGAAAATCACGTATAAAATACGTGAGCATTCGATGCAAAAGCTTCCCTACATCTTGGTCGTAGGCGACAAAGAGAAGGAAGCAGGTGCCGTCGCAGTGCGCGCCCGAGGCAACCAAGACCTCGGTGTGATGTCTCTTCAAGCGTTCTCTGAAAAGATCGTCTCTGACATCGCTCTCAAACGCTGATTTCTCCTAGAAATTGCCAAGAGTTGTGCGTCGCACACGTGTGTCGGCTTGTTTTTGATTTTTAAGGATAGTCACCATCGCTACAGAATTTCGCGACCGCCGCCAGCGCGAGGAACGCAAACACCGCCTTAACCGGGAAATCATGGCCCCGGAAGTCCGTCTCTCCGGTCCTGACAACGAGCCATTGGGCATTGTGAGCTTGGCTGAAGCCTTGCGCATGGCCGGTGAGATCGATGTGGATTTGGTTGAAATTGCTGCCACAGCAGTTCCACCGGTCTGCCGATTGATGGATTACGGTAAGTTCAAGTACCAAGAGCAAAAGAAGGCGGCGGAAGCCAAGTCCAAGCAAAAGGTCATCGAGGTCAAGGAAATCAAATTCCGCCCCGGTACCGATGATGGTGACTACAACATCAAGATGCGCAACATCAAGCGTTTCTTGGATGATGGTGACAAATGCAAGATCACGTTGCGCTTTCGGGGCCGCGAGATCACGCACCAAGAAATCGGCATGGCGTTGTTGCAGCGCATCCGTGATGAGTTGGCGGACCTGATCGTGGTTGAACAGTTCCCCAAGCTCGAAGGGCGTCAGATGATCATGATGATCGCGCCAGGTAAGAGGAAATCGGGTGGCGCCGCCAAACCCGCCGCAGAAGCTGCTTCGGCAGAGACTGCGTAAATTGGCGGTGAATTAGTGTCTCGGGGCTAACAAGACTGCGCATCGGTGCGCAGGCGCCTCACGAGCACAAATAAAAGGAGCATTCACATGCCCAAAATGAAGACCAAAAGCAGCGC
>CAITHK010000201.1 GCA_903892175.1 uncultured Burkholderiales bacterium
ACTTATATTTAGGTGTTTACGCCTTACGCGCAAACAACATCAGAAATCATTGAGCCACGTCAAACTTTAGTGCCGCCCACACAACTAGGCTCCAACCTAACATACAGAAATGGAGCAACGATGAACTTACTCACTTGGGTACGTGGACCATTGTTATGGTTATCACTTGCGATTTTCTTTACCGGGATTTTCTGGAGAATGTTTTCGCTTATGAGACTCCCAGTCAACCATAAGCCGCAAGCACATGAACGCATTGCATTCGATACACAAGATGCTTTCAAAGCTGCAATGTCAAGAATGCAACCCAAAGGTGGGTTTCACCCAAGTGCAACCCTAGTCACGATTAACCCCTATGTCTTTCACATAGGCATCGCTGTTGTGGTCTTTGCTTATGCGCCACATATCGCCTTTATGCATAAGCTGACCGGATTGTGGTGGCCAGCGTTACCAGACATGGTCATGTACTTTGCCGCCAGTGCCACTATCGTGTCCTTGACAATGGCGTTGCTATTTCGTTTGACCGACCCTGTCCTCAAGCGCATCTCAAGCGCGGATGACTACATCACATGGACTGTCACATTTCTTCCCTTTTTGACAGGAATGGCGGTGCTCAACGAGCCGTCCTCGGCGGTTTTAGTGCGCGATCATGTGATCTATCCCTCCCCACTGGCAATTCATTTGCTCTCGCTTGAACTACTGCTTATCTGGTTTCCGTTTGGTAAGTTAATGCATGCGTTTTTAGTCATGCCTGCTCGTATGCAATTAGCCACCTTTTTCGGCCGTCGAGGAGTACGCTCATGATTAATATGGATGTGTTTCGTGGCTTTTTAGAAGCCATTCATCATTTGCCAGAGATGGCACAACCAGATCATTTAACTGACCCCGAGCGTGTCAAGATTGCCAAAAAGGTGATGATCAACAAGATTGATCGTGGACTAGCCCTAGATTTAGAAGCGTGCGTGAGTTGCGGATATTGCACTGAGGCCTGTCACTTCTATCAAAGCACACATGATCCTAAATACAGCCCAAGTCGCAAGCTAGATCTGCTTCGAAAAGTACATGCACGAGAAACTTCGGCATTTGCACCAGTCAAGCGGTTGTTTACCCCTGACATCACCATCGATGATCTAAAAGAATGGCAAGAGTTAGTTTATGACTCATGCACAGAGTGTGGTCGGTGCAGCATGATTTGCCCTATGGGCGTCAACACAGCACGCGGCGTTAACGTCATGCGTGAGGCTTTGTTTGAAGCAGGATTAGCACCACTAGAGCTCCAAGCGGTTGCACAAGAGCAGGCTGGCCGTGGGACGGTTTTTGGCGTTGGTTCAAATGAACTATTGGCAGCTGTTAAGCAAATCGAAGAACAAGGTACAGCCATTCCAGTGGACCTTCGACAAGCAGATGTCATGCTGATCACTTCAGTCATTGACATCTTGTTATATCAAGACGCATTTGTCGGTAGTGCAAAGATCTTGAACCATTTGGGAGTCAAGTGGTCGTTGCGCACAGCAGGATTTGAGGGGGCGAACTTTGGCCTTCTGTCAGGCAGCGAGGATTTGCAAAAGTTAGCAAGTAAGCGGTTGATCGATGAAGCGCTTCAGATCGGAGCAAAGATTGTTCTCGTCCCTGAATGCGGGCATGCCTACCCAGCTATGCGTTGGGATGCCAGACTTGATGATGGAGAGCCACTGCCATTTAAGGTCATGGCCGTTTCAGAATATGTCGGCCAACAAATCGAAAAAGGTAATTTAAAACTAACTCCAGGTGACCCATCTCACCGCGTCACCTATCACGATGCTTGCAAACTTGCGAGGCATGGTGGCGTAATGACTGAGCCGAGATCGGCCCTAAAGGCGCTTGGGGTCGATTTTGTTGATACGGCACCTACCGCTGAACAGAACTGGTGCTGCGGTGGGGGTGCAGGCGCATTCCTCATTAACCGAGCCGAGGGACTTCGACATCAAGCTTGGCAGATCAAGCGTGAACAAGTTGAAGCTACGGGGGCTGAAACAGTAGCAGTCTCTTGCGGTAGTTGCAGATTGAACTTCATGGCCGGAGCAGAAAAAGACAAATGGCCAGTCAAGATTGAAAGTGTTGTTGCAATGGTTGCCAAACAATTGGATGAATCATTAGCGAAGACTCTATAGATGATTAAACCAACTTACTAATGAGCAGGCAGGAAATGCCTTGGCCAAATCCAAGGCTAGCCCAAGAGCCATTAAAGCAAAGCCAAGAGCATCTAATCTTTCAAGCCCTACACCAGCAATACAAAAACTGTTGACGAGTTCCCATGGGAGTGTTGTGCTCGGCTATTTCACTACCTAACATCTGAAAGCCCTCGCCGAATTCATAGTGCAAACTTTGATCGTCGTACCGCACAACATCTAAACCACTGCATTTCAAGGGACCATCTGGTCCAAAAGTTGCCATAAGTACATGTCCACCAGGTTTGACAGACCGTCGAACCAGCTCAGCGTAAGCCCGTCTGGCTGAGGGTTCAGTCAAGAAATGGAATACCGCTCGGTCGTGCCAAAGATCAAATTGTTTTGAACCAAAGTCATATTGAGTTATGTCACCAACACGCCAGCTAACGTCTTGAGCTTTTGGGCCAAGCCGCTGACGTGTGAAATCAATCGCAGTAGCTGAGATGTCCAATACGGACACATCTAGATAGTTGGAACGCAGCAAATCATCAACTAACGTTGACTCACCACCTCCTATATCTATGACGGATGCAGTGGAGTCGGGGCACAACTCTTGGATCAACCTAAGAGACTCGCTCAAGTGAGGCGCATACCAACTGACAGCATCAAACTGTTTGTTGCGGTACACGTTTTCCCAGTGATCAGATCCTTGCATGACGCCACTCCCTCTTAGAAACTACCTTGGACAATAATATTAGACATTACTTATTTAAAACCTGTGTTCACACGCTTATTAAGCGGCCAACAGCGCCTGATCTTTCTGACGATCGCCATCGTTTTGCACGTAGTGGTCGCGATTAGCGCGAGCTAACATTTATCGATACTTCGGCAACCAACCAAAACGCCTGATCAAGAGGCGGAGGTCTTTTTCATCAAGACAGAACTACAGCCCGAGATTGAACCTTCGCGTGATCGGTCCATCACAAAGCAGGAGGCAGCACTCACCCAAGCAATTTCAGAAAAGCTACCCGCGACTATGGCTGAACCTTCTGCACCCACCGCTGAAGAATGGACATTCGCCTCCAAGTACACAAATAAAAACAGCAAAGGCTATCGGCATAGCTGGGGCCAGCAAGTTCGCAGCATGATGGGCACAGCCATAGAGGGCCCTGATCAAGGTGAAGTACGCTTTCGCATCGAGATAGCGCCAAACGGCACTTTGGTAAAACTCGACACGCTATGGAGTACCTCAGCACATGCTGAAAAACTGGCTCGTAAAGCCATCCAAAACATGCCAGCTTTGCCGCCTACCCCTACAGGCAAGCCTTTGATTTTTGAAAAAACGATTTCGTTTTCTCCCTTTGCGTCGGACGACAGGCCTTCCTACAAAGACGACTGCCTGCCAGACACACCTGCTTTTAAAAATCCGTTTGCTTGGGATGGAAAATCTGAGCAGGTGAAAGCTCAGCCGGCCCCCACAGCGCTTAAGCTTGACGCTCAGGCCATGGAAGAGTGCCTGCGACAGTTACCCAAAGACACATTGGAAGCCGAAATGGCGCGCGACCAACGCATCATCGACCAATGGTGCAGCTCTAAAACAGGTAGATGAATTCGCCTCTACAAATGCGAAATTAATCAACCGAGCGGCCCTCACCCTTCACTTCAATTGTTTCGCCATCTCGAATTTGGTAAATGCGCTTAAAGGTTGGAATGATTTTTTCATCATGCGTCACTACGATGATGGCTGTTTGCGACTGCTTAGCCATTTGATTCAAGATACGCATTACACCCAAGGCACGCTCACTGTCTAAGGGGGCTGTGGGCTCGTCGGCCAATATGACTGGAGGACGATTGGCTAATGCGCGTGCAATAGACACACGCTGCTGCTCGCCCCCGGATAGCTGAGAAGGCTCAGCCTGTGCTCGATGCGCAACATCGAGTGCTTTGAGTAATTCCAGCGCCCTCTCACGTGCTTTGAGGTTACCCACGCCAGCCAGCATAGGTAACAGGGCCACGTTATCAGTGACATCTAGAAATGGGATCAGATAAGGCGCTTGAAATATGAATCCAATGCGATCACGTCGCAACGTTCGCAGGTCTGGAATTTTCCAACCTTGGTCGTAAATCACATCACCACCTAGGGTCATTTTTCCTGAGGTGGGTTCAATGATGGCACCTAGACATTTCAGTAATGTGCTTTTGCCTGATCCAGATGGGCCCACTAAGCCGACAACTTCACCTGCCTCAACAGTGATATTGACGTTTTTAAGAGCTTCGAAAGCCGTGTCGCCGTGACCATAAACCTTGCGCAATCCTTCGATCACGATGCCGCCTGCACGTTGCGTCAGAAGTGTGTTCGTCATCACGAAATCGCCTCACCAGGATCAACCGCAAGCGCGACGCGAATAGCCAAAGTGCTAGACAAAGCACAAATCAACAAAGTTACGATGAACCCCGTCACCGCATCACCCTGCTCTAGCAAAACAAACTTTGGAAAGACAGGTGCCCAAAATGTTGCAGCAACTTTTCCAACGACAAAGCCAATTAAACCAAGTCCAAGAGCTTGCTGAAGAATCATCCATGCAATGGTGCTGTTGCGTGTGCCGATGAGTTTGAGCACAGCAATTTCGCGTATCTTGCCCAGCGTCATGGTGTAGATGATGAACGCGACAATGGCAGCGCTCACGATAGCCAAAATTACAAGGAACATTCCGATCTGCTTAGCAGAGGTAGCGATCAATTTGACGACCAAAATTTCTTCCATGCCCTCGCGCGTAAAAGCCTCTAAGTGTTTCCAGCGGCGGATTGATTGCGCCACTTGTTCTGACGTCAATCCACCCTCGACCTGTACCAACACCGCATTCACGTTGTGGCTGTTGGTTTGAGTGGCCTGCACTGCCTCAAGAACACCAGGAACACCAGGCCTGTTGATGGCGGGATTCGCAGCAGTTCTAACCCTATCATTCAAGATGGCATCGTTGTCTTTTATGAATTGAGCGTCTTGTGCATCCTTAATGGCGATAAACACCATCGGATCACCGCCAGAGGACACCATTCGCTGTGTCAAACCAACCACGGTGTATTCATGTCGTCGAATCCCAATGCGGTCTCCAATCGAGAAACCAGTTTTAACATCAGCGATGGCCTCGTAATGACTGCGCGTCAAATAACGACCGGCCACCAAGTGTGAAGGTTCGCCAGGTTGACCTGACTCCATACCCACCACCATGGCTCGTATGTCATTACCGCGATGGCTGACTTGCATCGTGAAGTAAGTCACATTGGCAGCACGCATGACACCAGGCATGCCCAATAGGCTGCGAACCACATCATCTTTGATAGTCGATGGCTCTGCATACGGACCTTGTGTGTCTTTTTGAACCACCCAAACATCTGCCCTACTGTTGCTGAGCAGTGCTTTAGCGTCGTCCACCATGCCGCGATAAACACCCGCCATCGTCAACGTGACCCCAATTAGTAAACCCAAGCCAATGCCTGTAAGCACAAACTTTTGCCATGAATGAAGAATGTCGCGTCCGGCGAGGCTAATCATCGTAAGGCCTCAACCACACGCACGCGACTGTTTTCAGTCAAGGCCTTTTGGCTGTGAACCACTACTTGGTCATTGAGTTGCAAACCTTCCAAAACAACCATATCGCCGTCAAGGCTGGATGCACCGACACGTATTTTTGTAAAGAAAAGATTGCCATTGATCAAGCGCCACACCCCCATGCTGTCGCCTTGCCGCTGAACGCTGGCATTGGGAATGAGCAGCGCGTTCTCAACAGGTGGTAGCACTAAGGTGACCTCTGCCACCTCTCCAATAGAAACATCTTTGGGTATTTGCGCAAACGAGACCAGCGCTACACGCTCTTCGGTCACGCTGTCACTCAGCACCTCAACGCGAACAACCTGTCCTTTAAAACTGCTCTGCGCTTGAGAACGAACAACGATTTGGGCCTCAAGACCAGATTGCAAACCAGCAGATCTCCCTTGATCCAAGCGCAATTTGACCCAAATGCTTTGAGGATCGATCAAACGAATCACCGGCTGCCCAGCAACAACCGTGGTACCTGATTCCGCATCACGAGTTGTCACCACACCGTTGGCAGGAGCGATTAGTCGTACGTTGTTGCGTTGCTGCTGCAAACCTGCACGCTCAGCCTTCAAACGAATCACGTCTTGTTTGACACCACTTAAATTAGCGCTGGCAGCTTCATAAGCGGCCTCAGCCGATATTTTCTCTTGTGCGCGCAATTCAAGAGCACTAGGGCTAATGAAGTTTTGTTTGGCAAGGTCTTGGTTGCGGCTGAAATTCAGCTTAGACAATTCATAGCGTGCAAGTGCATCGGTTTGCAGGGCTAGTGCAGCCATTTGTGTACTGGCGGTGCGAGAAATCAATGCATCCTGCGCTGAGATTTTTTGGACTAAATCAACCGAATCCATTTCAGCCAACAATTGACCAGCCTTCACGACGTCACCCACGTCAACATAGACTTGTGCAACCCGCCCTGCAACCGTGGGACCAATCATCCAACTGCGTCTGGCCTCGACCGTACCCACACCAAACAAAGCCGGTGTAAACCCGCCCTTCTTCACAGCGTGCACGGTAACTGATGTAGCAGCCAGCGGCCCAGCTCTGAAAAATACAAATGCAAGCAATCCAACAAGAACCAAGCTGGCCCCAGCAATAACAATGCGTTGTTTCGTTATTTTTGGAAATTTCACCTAGTTACCTGTCTTTCTACGTGATCTAAAAATCAGGAAACGCGGCCAATCGCACAACTAACAAATGACTTGGCGTTGGCAAGCCCTGCATCTAGCCCGCTAACACTGCCATGTTCAGGATAGCCCATCGACTTGAGCTTTAAGACCAGAGCATCTCGTAAGGACGCATCTGCTATGACACTAACTAACTGCTGATCACGGTCAATAACGATATTGGACACGCCTTCGATAGAGGTCAGCCCTTTGATGATTGACTTCTCACAGCCACCGCACTTGATGTTTTCGACATGAACTTGAATTTGATTGACTGACATAGACACTCCTTTTATTGACATCCGTTGTGTAATTTCCATTGCTGCTCGTGGCCGATTTTTTTGGCAAATTCAGGCACTTTGCAACGCTCGGCTTCAGCGGGGTCTTGTGGCGCAGTAGTTGCGCTCACATCCTGCGCGGCTTGCTGTGATGTGGGATGCGAATACACCCAGCCCACCACATTGAACACAGCCACCAAGAATAAAACCAACACTGCGCCCTGCAACCATGTGCCACCAGCACCAGGGGGTGGACTGAAACTACACACGTTGCCAGGGCAAAGCTCAACCTTGTTCTTGCTAAACAAGTCATACAACTTGCAGCCAATGCAAATGCCGAACGATGACTCAAAGAAAAGTAGCAGCAAGCATGTGCCACACACCAGCATGTTGATAGGACCTATCACGCCCTTAATGACGATCAAATACAGCATCAGCAATGCCAACGAAAAGCCAATCGCCCATGCAAATCGTTTTTGCGGTGCCCCCACGTATTCGGGCTCTTGTTTGCGAACCATCCACTGTCCAAGAATCAGACTGGGAGAAAACTTCGGATTCACAAAAATTCGCAGCGTAAAGTCAATCAAAAACGCGACCACAAACACACGCGTAGGCTGAAAGTTTCCTAGCAGCATGGCGTTCATGAACGTGATCATGGCAAAGAAAAACAGAATGCCAGCTGCGGCCCTGACTGCCCGTTCATTGAGCACGGCTACGCTATAACCTGGAATATGCTCTCCAAATTGAAAAAGTGCTTTTGACATCGCAATCCTCTGATTAATTTAGCTTAAGTATCAGTCGCTTTGCATTAATCACATATGATTTAAATCATATGATTGAAAATCTAACCAAGTTCAGTTCTCCGCTCAAAGCGTTGCTACCAGACGCAGTTCATGCGCTTTGCATGGCTAAGCAATGTCAATTGCTTCTTATCACCGTTTATAAGTTTCAGGTATTTGTCATACATCTCATATGATTTAAATCATATAAACAGTGATCTAACGTCAATAAATTGCTAACTGCAAGCACGCGCTTTACAAATTCTGCTGA
>CAITHK010000202.1 GCA_903892175.1 uncultured Burkholderiales bacterium
AGTTATAGAGTTACTTTGGAGCTTATGAGAAGTTCGTATGAGGTCGCGCTTGGGCACTTCCGAAAAATTTCTCAACTGGATGAATCGCACAATTGGCGTGACTCGCCGCCTGATACATCACTGCAAAGTGTGGCACTGCAGCAATGCATACGGCTACTTGACGTCGATCCAAAGGGCGCAACAATTGAGGTGTGGTTATCGAGATCCAAGACTGTGTTTGAGGCGCAAAAATTCGCCCGTGAAGAGCTACAGAGATGGATCAAGGTCAATGATCTAGAAAGTGCCTATACGTTTATCTTGGTTGGACAACTTCATGAAACACCAGCAAATGCGGGTCCGATCCCAACGGCCAACGTTGACCATTCGATGATTTTCCCCCCAGACGATCTGATTGCCGCATTTGGCCCAGCGACTGGCATGAACTTTAAATGGTTCAAAAATCTCGCGGATCGAGCCGATTTACAAAAGGCAAGGAAGGAAAAAGGACGACCTCAAAGAGGGCACACTCGCCCCCCGCTTTTTTGCCCGTATTTGGTCATGAAGTTTCTCAATAAGCCAAATCATCGGGTCGGCAGAACTCTGTCCGTACAACATGGATGGCGGCTCCTTGAGCAACACTTCCCTGCCGTTTATCGAGCTCATTCACGCGAAAATCCGAGCGAATAGTCAAATCAGTATTGCTGTACCAAACAGGGTAAATCCTTCATTCCAGCAAGGTAACGCAACTCTTCCAGCAGGGTTTGCCCTCTGAGACCCGGCTGGGCAATTCCGGAATTTTTTGCCCTGCCATCGTAATTCCCCTGCCAATTACAGGAGGAAACACTATGGCAACGCAATCACTCTCATCATTTGACAGACTACCCGAATCAGGGTACGTCAGACAGGCGCAACTCACACCGGACGTAATTCCATTCAGCCCGGCGACGCTGTGGCGGAAGTGCAAGACCGGATCATTCCCAAAACCCGTCAAGCTGTCGCAGCGCGTAACAGCTTGGCGCGTGGGTGAGGTTCGCGATTGGCTTAATACGCAATCGAAAGTAGACCAAGCATGAACGCCGCGCCTTACTTTCATGCGTCGGCTAGCTGCCGCCCTTCGCCCTTCCACTGGCTCAAGAAGTGGAGGGCTGAAAAGTGATTAACCCAAAAAGCAACGGGCTGACCACACCACATAGTCAACCCGCCAAGACTTACACGCCTAATGTTATCAATTTGGATTATCCGACAGGCAGCCGCCCGTGTAAACAGAAAGCGACTACGACTGCGCTGTTTGCACCTGCTGGACATGTTGCGCGCCGTGGCCCTTGTAACGATTACACCGACTGCAAATTCGGTCAGTCCCGCTACCGCCAAGACCTAGTCGAATTGAATGCATTTGCGGTGCGTCTGGGGGTGTGCCATGTTTAACGCACACAACCCAGCAATTGAAGCGGATAACGCGATAGCGCCTCATGAGACCCACAACACTTCAAAAACAACGAGTTCTGATTCAAGTAAAAAAATCACGAAGCAAGCCCCAGAACAGTTTTTGACATTACTCGCTGAGGGAGATGATGCGTTCACTTTCCAAACCTTTGATGACAACAAGAAGCGCAAAGATGTGTCACTGACGCGCTTGCTTCACGGGACCTTAGATCAACACTTCGACGAGTTATGTCGGCTCAACGCGTTGGGTGCTGGTATTTTCGTGACCGTCAACGAAACAGACCTCAAGGGCAGGACCAAGGCTAATATTGTCAATGTGCGCGCTGTATTCCAAGAGGCCGATAGGCTTGGAATCCCAATCCCACCGCTGCAGCCGCACATCGTGGTCCAGACATCTCCGGGTAAATTTCATCGCTACTGGCTCACACACGAAAGTGAAGCCGCACTAAGGGAGTACGAGGGCGTAATGCGCACGATGGTCGACCAATATGGGTCCGACCCAAACGCGCGCGACCTAGCCCGTGTGCTG
>CAITHK010000203.1 GCA_903892175.1 uncultured Burkholderiales bacterium
AGTTGCTCAAGCCCGCCGCCGCCGGAATGCGCTGTGGCGACAGGCCCGACAGGGTGAGCGTGGTCAGCGGAATGAAGAAGAGCGCCATGGCCGCGCCCTGCATCAAGGTGGGCCACAAGATGTGGGCAAAGTCGGTTTGCGTGTTGAATTGCGAGCGCAACACCAGCAAGATGGAAAACACGATGAAGGCGCAAGTGGCCATCCAACGTGGGTCCCAAGCGTTGATCTTCTTGCCCACCAGCGGCGTGAAGCAGATGGCCAAAATGCCCACCGGTGCCAGCGCCATGCCCGCCGAGGTGGCGGTGTACCCCATCCACTGCTGCAACCACAGAGGCAGTAACACCACATTGCCAAAGAACAGCCCATACGCAACCGACAAGGCCAGCGCCCCAAACGCAAAGTTGCGCCCCATGAACAAACGCAGGTCCACCACCGGGTGTTCGTCGGTGAGCTCCCAGACCACAAAAATGGCAAAGCCTATCAAGGCCACCAAGCCCAACACCACGATTTCGGTAGAGGCAAACCAGTCCAGCTCTTTGCCCTTGTCGAGCATCAACTGCAAGGCCCCCACCCACAGCACCAGCAGGGTCAGGCCCACACTGTCGATGGGCAGTTTGCGAGTTGGCGTTTCACGCTTGCGGTATATGCCCCAGGTCAGCGCTGCCGAGGCCAGGCCTACCGGCACGTTGATGTAAAAAATCCAGGGCCACGACACGTTGTCAGTGATCCAGCCCCCCAGCAAAGGCCCCACCACGGGTGCCACCAGCGTGGTCACGCCCCACAAGGCCAGGGCCGTGCCCGCCTTGGCGCTCGGGTAGCTCGAGAGCAGCAGCGTTTGCGACAGCGGAATCATGGGCCCGGCCACCAAACCTTGCAGCACGCGAAACACCACCAGCCATTCCAGCGACGGTGCAAAACCACACAGCCAACTGGTCAGCACAAACAACAAGATGCTCATGGTGATCAAACGCACCGCGCCAAAGCGCTGCGTGAGCCAGCCCGTCAGCGGCACCGAAATGGCATTGGCCACCCCAAAGCTGGTGATGACCCACGTGCCCTGCCCTGGGCTCACACCCAAATCGCCCGAGATGGCGGGGATGGACACATTGGCAATCGAGGAGTCAAGCACGTTCATAAACGTCGCCAGGGACAAAGACAGCGTGCCCAGCAGCAGCAGCAGGCCATGCAACGGCTCTGGCCTGGCAGTTGCTGAGGCCGGTGCAGCGGGTGCGGCGTCAGCCGCAGGTGTGTCGCTCATGGTTTGGCGCTGTGCGGCCCCAGGTTGGCGGCAATCGTGCGTTGCACTTGTGCATCGGCAGCGGCTTGCAGCGTGTCGTAAATCGGGGTCGATGACACCGAACCTTCACGGCGGGTGTCGGCCAGGTTTTTGCCACTTTGATCTGCGGTGTCCACCGTCACGTCCATTGATAAGCCCACCCGCAACGGATGCTCGGTCAGCTCCTGGGCGTCCAACAGAATGCGCACCGGCACCCGCTGCACCACCTTGATCCAGTTGCCCGTGGCGTTTTGCGCTGGCAACAGCGAGAAAGCCGAGCCGGTGCCCGCGCCCAAGCCCGCCACTTTGCCGTGGAAAGTCACCTTGTTGCCATACACATCGGCTTCCAGCTCGGCGCTTTGGCCTATGTGCAGTTCGTTGAGCTGGCTCTCTTTGAAATTGGCATCGACCCACAACTGGTTCAAAGCCACCAAGGTCATCAAAGGCGCACCGGCTTGCACGCGCTGCCCCACCTGCACGCTGCGCTTGGCAATGTGCCCATCAATGGGTGCCAAGAGGTTCACGCGCTGCAGGCCTAAGTAGGCCTCACGCATCTTGGCAGCGGCTCGCGCCACGTTGGGGTGGCTCTCGATGCGGGTGCCTTCGGTTTGGGTCTGGCCGGCATTGAATTGCTCTTTGGCGGCATCGAGCGCCGACTGGGCCACGTTGAGACCGCTCTTGGCTGCGCTCAGCTGGGCACTGACGTGCTGAAACTCCTCCTGGCTCACCGCACCACTGGGCACCAAAGGCGCTCGGCGGTTGACATCGTCCTGGGCCCGTTGCACATCGGTTTGGGCGCGTTGTACGTCGGCCTCGCGCAGCTTGACCTGGGCCCCCAAGGCCGCTGTGTTGGCAAACAAGGCGCGGGCCTCACGCACCGTCTGGGCCAATTGCGCTTGGGCTTGCTCCAGCGCCACGCGCGCGTCCGACGCGTCGAGCTTGACCAGCACCTGGCCTGCGCGCACAAAGTCGGTTTCTTCGGCCTGGATGGCCACCACCGTGCCGGTGATTTGCGGGGTGATTTGCAACACATGGCCCATCACATAGGCGTTGTCGGTGCTGACATGGTGTCGGCCCGACACCCAGTGCCAGCCCCCCCACACCAGCCCCGACACGGCAATGGCCGCCGCAATGGCTTGCAGGCCTTGGCGACGGGCATTGGCTTTTTCATTGGCAGACAGTTGGGTCATGCAATTTCTTTCAATTTTTTTGTTCTTGTTGCAACTCGCGCCAACCGCCGCCCAGGGCTTTCATCAAAGCCACTTGGCTATCCAAGGCGCGCGCTTGCACGTCGGCGAGTGCGCGCTGTTGCGCCAGCAACTGGCTTTGCGCGTTCAACACCAAGCCTTGGTTGACCAAGCCCGCGGCAAAGCGCGCCCGGTGGGTGGCGAATGCTGCTTGGGCAGACACATAAGCCTGCTGTTGGTCACGCAGTTGCAAGCGCAAAGACAGGCTGGTGCTGATGGCGTCGCTGGCTTCTTTCACTGCATCTAACAAGGTGGCGTTGTAAATGGCAATGGCCACATCCAGGTCACCCTCGCGCCCGCGCAGTTGGGCACGCAAACGCCCAGCGTCAAACAAGGGCAAGCGCAAGGCCGGGCTGATGCCCACTTGGCGACTGCCGTTGTCAAAGAGCTTGTCCAAGCCAATGGCGTTGACGCCCACAAAGGCACCCAAATTCACGTTCGGGTAGAACTGGGTTTTGGCCACGGCCACGTCTTGCGTGGCGGCCTCCACGCGCCAGCGCGCAGCCACCACATCGGCACGTCGGCCCAACAGATCGGCGCCCATGTCCAAAGGCAGGCTCTCCAGCTGCAAGGCACTGAGTGGTGGCGTCAAACCGTCATAAGCCTGTGGACCCTGCCCACTCAAAGCCGCCAGTTGGTGGCGCAGCAAAACCACCTGCTCATCCAGCGCCTGCACCTGGGCACGCGCTTCCAGCACGCCCACATCGCTTTGATGCAGCTCCAGTTGGTAGTCAATGCCGGCAGCCACACGCATTTGCGTGACGCCTTGCAGCTGGCTGCGTTGGGTGAGTGTGGCTTGCGCCAGCTCACGCTGCGCCACCACACGCGCCAGGGCGATGTAGCTGCGGCTCACCTGCGAGGCCAGGGTAAGCGCAGCGGCCGCGGCGTCGGCACGGGCAGCTTGCACTTGGCCCAGGGCCGACGCGATCTCGGCCGTGTTTTGGCCAAACAGATCCGGCGTCCACCCCAGCCCCAACTGCACGTTGCCGGTGTTGTACACACCGCCTGCAATCGGGCTTGGGTAGAGGCCGTTCTCGGTAAAGCGCTGACGCGTCACGTCGACAGCAACCGTGGTTTGCGGCCAGCCGTTGGCGCGACTCACATCGGCCATGGCCAGCATGCGGTCCAGCCGTGCACTCGCCACGGCCAAGGTGGGTTGCCCTTGCAGGGCTTGAGCGACGATCTGGTTCAACACCGGGTCGCCCATGGCGCGCCACCAATCGGCGGCCACCTCTGGGGTGGCGTTGTCTTTCAGCCCCAAGGTTTGGGCGGAAGTGGGGATGGCAGTTGGCCGCGCAGGGCCAGAGCTGGCACATGCGGTCAACCACACCAGCACCAGCGTGCTGCACAACAGGCGGGCACGGGCAAAAGCGTTGGCAGTCATCACCAGTTGTCGTCGCCACCGCCAGAGTCGCTGCTGCCGCTGTCGTCCCAACCGCTGCCAGATCCGGCGTCAAAACTGCCCAAATCAGGGCGAGCCGGCGCATCGAAAGGCACGTAGCCCCCGTTGGAATTGTTGTGGTCCGCCGCGGGGACGTTGCTGGTGTAGTGGTCACCTTCCAAGGCTTTGGATAAGGCATAACCAGCGGCCACACCAGCCAAGCCGCCGACCACGGCACCGGTCATCGTGGAGCCACCACTGGGCGCTTGGGGTGCGTAAGCTTGCGGGGCATACCCCGGCTGGTTGGGCGTGAACTGCGCACCAAAGCCACGGGCGGGCACAGGCTGCATGGTTGCGGCAGCGGGCGGGTTGTTCGACACGAACCGGCGGGCCAGCCAAGCCACCACTACCACCAAGGCAATGGCAATCCAGATGTAGCTCAAGGACGAACTACCACCGGTTGCTGGGGCTTGTGGCGCCGGGGCAGTTTGCACCGAGGTGGCAGCCGGTGCACTGTGCGTCACCGCTGGCGTCGCAGCGGCGCTGACCTTGTCAAAGACCGAATTGAACTGGGCGTCACTGCCCGCAAACTTCAAGGTGGGGTCGATGGTTTTGGCTTGCTTGAGTTCAGTCAAGGCCTCTGGGTAGCGGGCTTCGCGCGCCAGCACCTGTCCCAGCTCGTAGTGGGCTTTGGCGCTTTGGGGCTTTTCTTGGATCACTTCGCGCAGCATCGACTCAGCTTGCGCCATATGGCCCTCACGGACGGCCGTTTCAATGTCTTTGGGGGTTGGCAGCGCCATGGCCAAGGCCGAGACTGTCAACAAAAGCCCCATCAAAACGGGCTTTAAGAAGCTAGGAACATTCAGGAACATGGATTGACCCTCTCAATATCAACACAGCCCAAGGCTGCAGGAGGGTCAATTGTGGGGCTTGAACGTGAATTTCAAGTGAAGTCGCATGACAACCTTTTACTTTGGAGGTCGAAACGCGTCTCCCTCGCCTGCAGCTCAGGCAAGCCCAACACGACGTTGTACTCGCGCCAAGACAGCATGCTTCAACAGTGACGATCCTGCATAGTGATGACTAGAAGGTGAGAACTGAGGTGTAAAGACGCAATTCAGCGGTACGCGTTGCCTTAGGCAAGGAATGACCAGCTAAGTGTCATGCCGACGACTTGTCCAGTACCCGGGTTTGCGCCTGAAGTGCGCGACGGCAAATATGACAATTTCGTTTTTCTCCTCCCTATAGACAATTGAGTAGGGTTGTGCATCTGTGCCAATCACGTTGGCCTCAATTTGGCTATGGGAGCGCATCTTCAAAACCCTAGGCCCCCCTCAGGGCTTGAGGTCAAAGCGCTGCTCCCACGCCTCCACCTCAGGCAAACCCAACACGTCGTTGTACTCGCGCGAAGACAGCATGCGTGGGCGCACTTGGGCAGTGCTGCCCTCAAGCTTGAGGTGCCCCAAGGCTTCGCGCATGGCAAAGCCCACAGCGTTTCGGATCATGCCGGGGTAAATCGCCACGCCAATGCCGTAGGTGTGCAACTGCTCAGACGTCACCTCGGCCAATGCGCCACCGGCGTCGATGTTGACCACACAGGGAACCGGCACCACATCAGCAATGCGGCGGATGTCGACCAAGATGCCCGCATGACCTTTGAGCTCCACAAACACCGCCCCCGCGCCTGCCTGCGCAAAGGCTTGGGCGCGGCGGATGGCCTCGTCCAAACCCATCGAGGCCGCGCTGTCTGTGCGGCCAATCACCATGAAGTCGGGGTCGTTGCGCGCCGCCACAGCGGCGGCAATTTTGGCCACGGCCTCGTCAAAGGGCAGCACCGTGCGCGCGCCAGGCAACTGGGCGCAGCGCTTGGGCGAGCATTGGTCTTCGATGTGAATGGCGGCCACACCTGCGGCCTCAAACTCGGCCACCGTGCGCTGCAAGGCCACAATGCCGCCATACCCGGTGTCGGCGTCACAAATCAGCGGCAAGTCCATGCAGGCTGCCACGTTGCGCGCGTGGTTGGCCATCTGCGTCAAATCGATCAAGCCCACATCGGGGCGACCCAACAAACAGGCCGACACGCCGTTGCCCGTCATGTAAGCGGCTTCAAAACCGGCTTGCGCCACCAGTCGAGCGCCGTAGCCGTCGTAAATGCCAGGTGCCACCAAGGCACGGCTTTTGACCGTGCTCAGGCGCTGTTGGAAGGCTTGGCGGATGCGGGTGACGCGGCCCGGGACGCGAACGGTGGTGGTCATGCGGTCACTTCCCAGTTGGGGTATTTTTTCAAGAACGGAATCAAGCCCCCCTCGCGCAATATGGCCAGGATGGCCTCAGGCAAAGCCCTGAAACTGCGCGTGATGGCCGCTTGGCTGGCGTCGGTCGGCATCACTTCAAAGGTGTGGGCCTGCAAGTCCAGACGCACGGATGCGCCGTTGGGCCAACCGGTGGTGTCGCACTCCAACACCAGCAGCCCGTTGTTGATGGCGTTGCGGAAAAACTGCCGCCCGAACGAGGGCGCCACGATGGCGGCCACGCCCATGCGGCGCAAGATGTGCACCGCCTGCTCACGCGAGGAATTGATGCCAAAGTGCGTGCCCGCCACGATGATGTCGCCGGACTTGAAGCGCTGCACAAAACTCGGATCGATGGCTTCAAAGGCGTGGGCCGCGATGTAGGCCTCGTCTTTGCCGGGCAGGTATTTGCCCGAGCAGTTGAGGTCGGTGTTGACGTCGTCACCCAGCACCCAGGCGGTGGTTTGAATCAAGTTGTCAGACATGGCTGGCCTCCCATTGACCGCCTTCGACGGTGCGAGGGTCGGTGATGCGCCCGGTCAGAGCCGATGCGGCCACAGTGGCTGCGGAGCCGAGCCAAATTTCGGCCTCGTGGTTGCCCAGACGGCCTTGGAAATTGCGGTTGGCGGTAGAGATCACCACCTCGCGGTCGCCAGGAATCAAATGGTTGGTGATGCCCACACAAGTGCCGCATCCCGCGGCTTCCACCGAGGCACCGGCTTCGGTCAAGGTCTCAATCAGGCCCTCACGCAAAGCCGCCAAATAAATTTGCCGCGAAGCCGGGGTGATGATCATGCGCACGCCCGAGGCCAAACGACGGCCTTTCAAAATCGCGGCGGCTTGGCGCATGTCGTCCAAGCGGCCATTGGTGCAAGTGCCAATCAGCGCGAAGTTGATCTTTTGACCGATCACCTCGTGGGCGGCCACCACATCGTCCACCGCGTGCTTGCGCGCGACTTGGGGCGCAAGTTGCGAGGCGTCGATGTCCAGTCGATCGGCATACACCGCGTCGGCATCCGCAAACACGGGCTGGGGTGCACGCGCACCATGTGCCGCCAGCCAAGCAAAGGTTTTGTCATCGGCTTCGAGCAGCGCGGCCTTGGCGCCCAGCTCGGCAGCGTGGTTGGCCAGCGTCATGCGGTCGTCAATTTCCATGGCGCTCACGGCCGAGCCCACGTACTCGATGGCACGGTAATTCAAGCCTTCCGCGCCAAAGCGACCCAGCATGTACAAGGTCAGGTCTTTGGCCCACACACCGGCTTGCAAACGGCCGTTGAGGTTGACGCGCACCGACTCGGGCACACGCAGCCATACCTTACCAGTGGCCATGACAGCACTCACGTCGGTGCCTTCAATGCCGGTGCCAAACGCGTTGAACGCGCCGTAGGTGACTGAGTGGGTGTCGGTTCCCACCACCAAGTCACCGCAGGTCAGGTGACCGCCTTCGGGCAGCACTTGGTGGCAAATGCCGTCGCCAATGTCGTAGAGCTGGCTGGCGTGTTCCTTGG
Source organism: uncultured Burkholderiales bacterium (assembly GCA_903892175.1). GTDB lineage: Bacteria > Pseudomonadota > Gammaproteobacteria > Burkholderiales > Burkholderiaceae_C > Limnohabitans. The sequence goes on from CAITHK010000203.1 coordinate 7,704, forward strand.
CAAAACGGCGCATCGCACTGTGGCCTTGTGCCGCCTCTACCGTGGGCGGGGGCGAGTAATGGTCGAGCACCCACGCGGTCTTGGAGGCAAAGGGCAGCTTGGCGTCCATCTTCTCAACCATGCGAATGGCGTTGGGGGCACGTGCGTCATGCACCATTGCGTAATCCACATTGGCCACGACGATGTCGCCCGCGTGTACCTGGGTCTGGCCCGAACGTTGGGCCAGTATTTTTTCAGCCATGGTGGCGCTCATGTCAATCTCCACTAATGCCTGCTTTGCGCACAATTGCGCCCCACTTGTCGCTCTCTGCGCGCATGTAGCGCGCGGTGTCTTCGGGCGAGGTGGGTGTGGGGGCCAAGCCCAGTTTGCGCAGTTGCGCGGCCACATGGGGGTCGTTCAAGGTGGTGGTGATCACCTCGTTCAAGCGCTTGACCACCTCGGGGGGGGTGCGCAGCGGTGCGGTGAAGGCATACCAGTTGACGGCCTCAAAACCGGGGTAGCCCAACTCGGCGATGGTGGGCACGTTGGACAACACCTCCATGCGTTTGGCGCTGGTCACGGCCAGCGGGCGCAATTTGCCGTTTTGGATGAACTGCATGGCATCTGTGGGGCTGGAGAAGATGGAGGGCAGCACGCCGCCCAACAAGTCGTTCATGGCGGGCGCGCCACCCCGGTAGGCCACGTGCTGGTTGTTGAGGTTGGCCGTGGCCTTGAACAACTCACCCGCCAAGTGCCCTGCACTGCCAATGCCCGAAGAGCCAAACGATGCACGTGAACGCTCGGCCTTGCCCTGGCGCACATAGTCGTCCAGCGAACGGATGTCGCTGTTGGCGTTGACCACCAAGACGTTGGGAAACACGATAGCCATGCTCAAGGCCTGCATGTCGGTGACGGGGTTGTAACTGAGTTTGTTGATGTGCTGGTTCACCGCCAGCGAGCCAATGGTGCCCAGCATGATGGTGTAGCCATCCGCTGGCGCCTTGACCAATTGCTCGGAAGCGATGTTGCCACCCGCGCCGGGACGGTTTTCAATCACCACCGACTGCTTGAGCAACTCGCCCATGCGCGGTGCCATGATGCGCGCCACGGTGTCGGAACTGCCGCCCGGCGCAAAGCCAATCAGCAGTTTGAGGGGACGTGTGGGAAAGGGATCGGCAGCGTGTGCTGCAGACCACCCTCCAAAAAAAACGGCACCCAAAAGTGCCGCTAAAAACTGTCGTGTGTTCATGTGTTCTCAATCTGGCTAATCAACCTTCGCACCCGAATCTTTGACGATGCGAGACCAGCGTTGCAAGTCGTCGCGCACAATGATAGCCAGTTGATCCGCCGTACCTTTGAATGGCTCGCAGCCCAGAGTCGCCAACTTGTCTTGGGTTTCTTTGGTGTCGAGCGCTTTGGCCACCTCATCTTGAATTTGCGCCAGGATGTGCTTGGGCGTGCCCGCCGGGGCAAACATGCCGTACCAAGGCGTCGCGCCAAAGCCTTTGACGGTCTCACCAATGGTGGGCACATCGGGCAGAGCGGCCAAGCGCTTTTCGTTCACCACCCCCAAGACCTTGAGCTTGCCCGAGCGGATGAAGGCAATGGAAGACGGCATGCTTTGCACCGACAAGGGCACTTGCCCGCCCACTACATCGGTGGCGGCCATGGCCGCGCCTTTGTAGGGAATGTGTTGCAACTGAACGCCGGTGGCCTTTTGCAGCATCTCACCAATCAGGTGATTCAAAGTGCCATTGCCCGCTGACGCGATAGCCAGCGGCTCGGGCTTGGACTTGGCCAGGGCAATCAACTCGGCCACGGTGTTGGCCGGCAATGCCGGGTTGGCCACCAACACATAGCCGGCCTTGGCCAAGGGGGCCACGGGATCAAAGTCTTTCACCGGGTCAAAGCCGGTGCGCTGATAAAGAAACGGGTTGATGACCTGCGCACTGTCGGCGTTGACCAGCAAGGTGTAGCCGTCGTTCTTGGCCTTGGCCACCGAGGCCGTGCCCACGTTGCCACCCGCGCCTGGGCGGTTTTCCACCACCACGGGCTGGCCCCATTGCTCGCTGAGCTTTTGCGCCAACACGCGGGCAATGGCGTCGTTGGCGCCGCCCGCAGCTTGTGGCACCACCAAGGTCACGGTTTTGCTGGGGTACTTGTCTTGAGCCTGTGCCGCCCAGGGGCTGCACAGCGCCAGGCTCAGGCAAGCCAACCACCAGCTGCGACGGTGCATGGACGTGAACATGGTGGCCAAGCCGCTCAGGTGGTCAGTGCCTGCTTGACGCGCGCAGGGGCCAAGGGGTAGCGGCGAATGCGCACGCCCGTGGCGTCAAACACCGCATTGGCAATGGCGGCTGGGAAGCACACGATGGCGGGCTCACCGGCACCGCCAATCGGTTTATCGGGACGGTTGAGCAATACGATTTCCACCTGACCGGGGATGTCGTCCAGGTTGGCGATGCGGTAGCTGTTCCAGTCCACGCTGTTGACGCGCTGGGCGTCAAAGTGCACTTCCTCGTACAACGCACGGCTGATGCCCTGCATGATTTGGCCTTCCATCGCTGCACGCACGCCAATCGGGTTGACGATCAAGCCGCAATCGTTGGCAATCACCAAACGCTTGACCCAGACACGCCCGGTGTCGCGGTGCACTTCCACTTCGCACGCGACGGCTGCATAAGAGCCATAGCCGGCATGCAAAGCCATGCCACGACCGGTCATGACCTTGGCATTGGACTTGCCACGCGGCTGGGTGCGCGGTGCCCAGCCCAGTTTGTCGGTGGCCGCTTTGACCACATCGGCTTCACGCGGGTCTTGCATGTGCTTCAAGCGAAACGCCACCGGGTCCATGCCTGTGGCGTGCGCCACCTCGTCCATGAAGCATTCTTGGCCAAAGCGGGTTTGCATTTCTTGCGGCGCACGCATGTGGGCGGTGCGCATGGGTGAGGCCTGCTCCATGTAAGGTGGAATGGTTTCCCACCAGTGCACATGGTTGTTGAACTTGTAGCTTTCTTCGGGCACGTTGAAGTTGTAGGCCGTCCACTTTTTGTGGCCGGTTTGCATGCCCACCAGGGTGTGCTCTGGGCTTTCGGCATTGAACTTGACGTCCCAGCCGTTGAAGCCCTTGACTTTGAACAACCAGCCGGTGACGTTGTTGGCGTCGTCCAGACCCGCTTTCAGGGTGACCACAGCGGCTGGCGCCTTGGGGTCCCAGGCCATGCCCTCGGCACGCGACCATTGCATGCGCACTGGGCGGCCAAATTCTTTGGACAACAGCGCGGCCTCATAAGGCGCCTCATCGGCATCGCTGCGGCCATAGGAGCCTGCGCCGTGCATCCACTTGACTTGTACATTGGCCTCAGGCAAGCCCAAGAACTTGGCAATGCCTTCACGCAAGTAATGCGGTTTTTGCACATCGGCCCAAATTTGCACTTGGTCGCCCTTGACATCGACGACCCCGCAGGAGGGTGAAATACGTGCATGCGATTGGAAAGAGCACTCGTACTCAGCCTCAATCACGCGCTTGGAAGACGCCAAGGCCGCCAGGGTGGGTTTAGGGTCGTAGTCTTTTTTGCCACCAAAAATGGGAATGGCATTGGACGCGGTCACAGGTGCCGAGCGGATGTGCTCAAACACGTTGGCTTCTCCAGCGCCCAAGGGACCCTTCACATCTGACCAGGTGACCTTGAGTTGGCGCGATGCACGCACCGCGTTCCACTCGGTCTCGGCCAACACGGCCACAAAGCCACCTTTGACAAAGTGCTTGGCGCCGGGGATATCGGCAATCGAGGCAACGTCCACCGACACAGGGACAGCGCCCGCCACGGGAGGACGTACCGCACGGGCGTGCAAGAGGTTCTCAGGCCGGATGTGTGCGGTGTAGTGCTCTTTGGCGCCGACCTTGTCAGCAATGTCTTTGCGCTTGATGCCTTGACCTACGACCTTGTACTGCGACACGTCTTTGGGCTTGGCCATGCCTTGGGCATTCATGCCGTTGCCAATGGCGTTGTTCCATTTCAAGGAAGCGCCAAAATCTTTGCCGCCAATCAAGTCGGCATAGCTCACGCTTTGCGCAGTGTTGGCTTTGACAAACACACGGCCGTTCTCGGTGGCCAGTTCGCTGGCGGCCACGCCCAAACGGGCCGAAGCGGCTTCGACCAACAGCCGACGGGCTTCGGCGGCCGCATTGCGCAACGGGTTCGAGCCCATGCGCAAACCGGTGCTGCCGCTGCCGCCCCCTTGGTTGGGCGTGAGGCGGGTGTCGCCCATCACCACAGTGACCGAGTCCATCGAGACATCGAGCTCTTCGGCCACGATTTGGGCGATGGCGGTGTCCAGGCCTTGGCCGCAATCCATCTTGCCAAAGTTGGCCGTCACATGGCCGTTGGTGGCAATGCGAATCCAGGTGTCGAGTGCCGTGGGTTGTGGGCCAATCACCACTGGCGCAGCAGCTTGGGCCAAGGCATCGCCCACAAAGACAGAGCCACTGGCACCCACAATCAGGGCGCCTTGGGTCTGCATGAATTCACGACGAGAAAGCTTGGGTGTGTTCATGGTGGCTCCTTCAGGCTTTGGCGTTGGGTGTCATGGTGTCGCTGGCGCGTTTGACCGCGCGCAGGATGGCAATTTGGGTGCCGCAGCGGCATTGCACGTTGGCAAAGGCCTGCTTGATCTGTGCCTGGGTGGGCTTGGGTGTTTTCTCCAGCAAGGCCACGCTGTTCATGATCCAGCCGTTCGAGCAGTAGCCACACTGTGCAGCTTGTTCATGCACAAAGGCTTCTTGTACGGGGTGCAGTTGGCCGTTTTTCGACAAACCGTCCAAAGTGCGAATGGACTTGCCCACCGCCACGCTGGCGGGGGTGACACACGAACGCGTGGGTTTGCCATCCACCAACACCGTGCAGGTGCCGCACTGCGCCAACCCACAACCGAACTTGGGGCCTTTGAGTTTGAGTTTGTCGGTCAATGCATACAGCAAAGGTTCGTCCGCCTCGGCTTGAACCGTGTGCAAGGCTCCGTCGACGTTGAGGGCGTAATTGGGCATGGCGTCTCCTGGAAGGAAAAAGGTTTCTACAAAAACTGTTCGCATGCTAATGACGAATGCGCGCCAACACCTCAGCGTTTTCCCTTTGGGTATGTACCTAGGTGACAGCCCCAAACCAGTCACCAACGTGTCAGCCTCATGACGCACTCACAGCCAAGATGCGCAGCAAAACTTGGAGACGCCTCATGATTTGCTTGCAACCCGACTGCACCGACCTCGCCTGCCAAACCCCTTCGCAGAACGCGCAAAGTTACTTCGGGCGACGCCAGTTTTTACGCGACTTGATTGGTGGCGGCGTGGCGGTGGGCGGCTTGTCGTCGATCAGTGGCTGCGCCACCTTGTTGGCGCCCGCCCCCACGGCCCAGACCCTCATCGTCAACGCCCGCATCGCCACCCTCAACCCCAAACAAGCCTCGGCCAGCGCCATGGCTGTGGCCGACGGCAAAATTTTGGCCATCGGCAACGAAGACGAGGTGATGCGCCACAAGGGCCCCAACACCCGCGTGATCGATGCCCAAAAACGCACCATCGTGCCGGGCTTGAACGACGCCCACACCCACTTCATTCGCGGCGGCTTGACCTATTCGATGGAGGTGCGCTGGGACGGCTTGTCCTCGCTCAGCCATGGCTTAGAAATCTTGCGCATCCAAGCGCAACGCACGCCCTCCCCGCATTGGGTGCAAGTGATTGGCGGCTGGACCTGGGCACAGTTTGCCGAAAAGCGCTTCCCCACGCTGGACGAAATCAACGCGGCCACCGGCGACACGCCCGCCATGATCATGCACTTGTACGACCGTGCCTGGATCAACCGCGCGGGCCTGCGCGTGCTGGGCTGGAACAAAGACACGCCCAACCCCTTTGGCGGCCAAATTGAGCGCGATGGCGCAGGCAACCCCACCGGCTTGCTGGTGGCCACCATCGGCCTGCCCGCGTTGGTCAACACCTGGCTGAAGATTCCACGTTTGTCCCCCGATGACCAAATTTTGTCGACCCAGCATTTCATGCGCGAGAACAACCGCCTGGGTCTGACCAGCGTGATCGACGCGGGCGGCGGTGGCCAAAACTACCCCGACAACTACGCCGCTATTGCCCAACTGGCACGCGACAAAAAAATGACCATGCGCATTGGCTACGAGTTGTTTGCGCAAGCCGGTGGCAAGGAAATTGACAACTACCAGGCCTGGAGCAAGATGGTTCAAGTGGGCGAAGGCGACGACTACTTCCGCATGCTGGGCGCGGGTGAATACATCGTTTGGGCCGCCGGTGACGTGACCAACTTTGACAAGGCGCCGCCCACCATTCCTGCGGTGATGGAGAGCCAACTCACCGCCGTGGGCAAGTTCTTGGCAGGCCAACGCTGGCCGTTTCGCATGCACGCCAGCTTTGATGCCACGGCGCAGCGCATCCTGGGCGTGCTGGAGCAAGTGCACCGCGAAGTGCCCCTCACAGGTTTGCGTTGGGGCTTGGACCACTGCGAAACGCTCTCGCCCCAAACCTTGGAGCGCGTGGCGGCCCTGGGCGGCAGCATCAACATCCAAAACCGCATGTCCTTGGACGGCGAGGCCTTCCTCAAACGCTACGGCCCGCAAGTCTCAGCCAACGCGCCCCCGATCCAGCGCATTCGCGAAATGGGCATCCCACTGGCCGCAGGCACCGACGGCAACCGTGCCACCAGCTACAACCCGTGGGTGGGCGTGCATTGGTTGATCACAGGCAAGACCTTGGGGGGCGCCAAGTTGCAAGGCGACCACAACTTGCTGGACCGCACCGAAGCTTTGCGGCTTTATACCTCTGGCGGCGCCTGGATGTCGAACGAAGAAACCAAAAAGGGCACGCTCGAAGTCGGCAAGTTCGCCGACCTGGTGTTCTTGTCGGGCGACTACTTCAACATGCCCGTCGATGAGATCAAGAACCTCGAATCGGTGCTGACCATGGTGGGGGGCAACGTGGTGTACGGGGCGGGCAGTTATGAGAGCTTGGCCCAAGCCGCGCCGCCCATCAAACAAGATTGGTTGCCGATGAAAGACTATGGCCGCTACTACAAGCGTGCCGGCATGGAAGTGCCCACGCCCAACCGCTCTGCACAGACGGGGCACCAGCACCCCTTGATCATTGGGGATGCCGGCTCATGGCGCATGGAGTGCCCTTGCGCGTTTTGAACGCGACGGGTTTTACTCCAGCTCAATGCGGCGATCGACCACCACTTTTTTGAGGTTGCCGATGTCGCGCTCAACGCGCTGACGAAACTCCTCGGGGCTGCTGGCGCGTGGGCTGCCACCAAAGTCGATCAGTTTTTGGCGCACATCGTCTTGCGCCAACACAGCACGGAGTTCTTTGTTCAAGCGCTCAATGACGCCGGGCGGTGTGCCCACCGGCGCGGCAATGCCCAACCACGACTCAAACACCACCCGAGGCAAGGTGTCAGCGACGGTGGGAACACCTGCCAAGGGACTCCCGCCCACAGGGGACGTGACCGCAATCGCGCGCACGCGCTGGTCTTTGAGCAGCGAAGCGGTGAGTGTCATGGTGTCAATCATCAGGTCGACGCGTCCAGCCAACAACTCGGTCATGGGTGCCGTGCCGCCTTTGAAGGGGATGTGCGTGACCTGAACACCCGCTTCACTGAACGCCCACTCGGCCACCAAGTGCATGGCCGTGCCCACGCCCGCGGAGGAGTAGGTGTATTTGTTGGGTTCAGCTTTCGCACGTTTGACGAAATCGGCAAACGAGGTAATCGCAGAGCCCGGCATCACCGTCAGCGCCAAGGGGTAGGTGGTGACGGTGCTGACCCAGGCAAAGTCTTTCACCGGGTCAAACGGCAGACTCTTTTTCATGGCGGCACTGCTGGCGTGACCGCTGGGCAACAAGATGAGGGTGTAACCGTCTGGCGCAGCGCGCACCAGCATGTCGGAGGCGATGTTGCCCCCGGCACCGGGCTTGTTGTCGACCACCACGTTTTGCCCCAGGCGCTCCCCCAGTGGCTTGGCCACCAAACGGGCCACGATGTCTGAGCCTCCGCCCGCCGAAAACCCCAGCAACAAGCGGATGGGTTTGCTGGGATAAGCAGGGTCTGCTGCCAGCGCTGTGGCAACCGCCATACCCGCCAACACAACAACCGAGGCACCACGCGCCAAAGCGCGAGGGATGGAGGTGGCACAAGACAAGGTGGTCATGGTTCTGTGACTTACAGAACTTGCGTGGCTTGCTCGAAGGTCAAACGTGGGTTGCGGCCGAACAACTTCGTGGTGTCCATGTAACCCAGGTTGATCAGGTAGTTGGCTTGCAAGCGTCCGTCAGGGAAGAACTCGGCGTTGACTTTGGCCACATCAAAACCACTCATGGCGCCACAGTCCAAGCCCAGCGCACGGGCTGCAATCATGAAGTACGCGCTGCCCAAGGTGGCGTTGCGGGTGGCGGTGCCGGCGGCCAAGCCAGCGTTGCCTGCAAACATTTCCTTGGCGTCGGGCTTGTTGGGGAACACCACCGGCATGTGTTCGAAAAACTGGGTGTCGTTGGCCACGATCACGGTCACGGGGGCCTGGCTGGTTTTGTCCACGTTGCCGGGCGACAAGGCGGGCAACAAACGGGCCTTGGCTTCGGGCGTGGTCAAGAACACATAGCGGGTGGGCTGGGTGTTCATCGAGGTGGGGCCCATCTTGGCGATCTCGTACACCTCTTTGAGCAGGCTCAAAGGCACGGGCTTGTCGATGAAGCCGTTGGCGGTGCGTGCGTTGGTGAACAGATGGTCGATGGCGTCTTTGGAAATGGTCATGAAAGCCTCAAGAAAAGAAAGATAGAAAAAATTCAGGCAGCCACTGTGCTCACAAAATCCACTTGGTGGCGGGCGATACGCACCGACCCCAGGGTTTGCTTCACGCGCAAGTGCGCCGGGTGAGATGCGTAGGCATCTAACGACTCTTGCGAGTCGAACTCAGTGTAGAGCACCACATCGCAAGCATAGTCGACGTGGCTGTGGTCCACACCCACCTCCAGCGTCAACAGCCCAGGAATTTGCCCCTTCAGTGCCTCAAACTCTGACTTGATGAGTTGGCGGTTGGTGTGTTTGCGCTCGGGCGTATCGCCCTCGACATTCCACATCACGATGTGTTTGATCACGGCCTGCCCTCTCACTGCGCGGCTGGCGCAAAACCAGCTTTTTGCGGCCACAAATTGACAAAGGCTTGCACCTCGGTGCGCGCGTACAAACCGGCCTGGGTGAAGGGCTCTTGGGCCAACCAAGCATGGGCCAGGTCGCGCGACTCAAAGTCAATCGCCAACAAACTGCCCAACATGGTATGGCCGTCGTCATGGGTGAGTGGCCCCGCAAACGCGATGCGATCGGCCACTTGTGCCAAATACGCCTTGTGCACAGGGCGCAGCTCGGTGCGCATGGCCGCACTGTCGGGCTTGTCGATCAAGAAGAAGGTGAAGATCATGTGTGCTATGTCAGCTTATGGCGCAGCTCAAGCCGCCACGGGGTTCAACACGAAGTCGTAATCGACCAGCCAGCTGCCGTCTGGCTGCTGCGTCCAGTCCGTCACCAAGGATTGGCGCACGCCAAACACGGCGTCTGAATCAAGGTATTGGTCATCGTTGCGAAACACATGGGTGGTCAAGGTCTCGTAGCCCTCGGCCACAATCATGAAATGCAAATGCGCTGGGCGCCAGGGGTGACGCTTGGTGGCAATCAGCATCTCACCCACCGGGCCGTCGTGGGGAATCGGATACGACTCGGCCAAGATGGAGCGGAAGTGGAACTCGCCGTTGGGGCCCGATTTCAAAATGCCGCGTGCAGACGCATGTGCGTAGTCAGGCAGTTGCACGTCGTACAAGCCATTGGCATCGGCTTGCCACACCTCCATCGAGGCGCCGGCAATCGTCTTTCCGTCCAAACCGCGCACCGTGCCGCGCACCAAGCAAGGCTGACCCACGGCGCCATTGCCCACGTCGTCGCCATGTTCGTAATGCGGCGCATCTTCCACATGGAAAGGCCCCACCACCGTGGCTTCGGTGCAGCCCTCGGGCTTGTCGTTGTTCATGGCAACCGTCAACATGGACAGCCCCAAGGTGTCGGACAACAAGATGAACTCTTGGCGCTTGTCATCGCATTTTTGGCCCACGCGGGTCAAAAAGTCGATGCCCTGCTCCCACTCTTTCTCGGTCAGGCGCACCTCGCGCGCGAACGCATGCAGGTGTTGCACCAAGCTGTTGATGATTTCTTTCAAACGTGGGTCTGGGGTGTTGGCAAAGCGTGCGATCACCGCTTGGGTGATGGTGTCTTGGTTCAAATTACGCATGTCGTTTGTCCTAGGGTGATGACGTGTCGGCGACTTTAAGATTTGCAGCTGACGATTGAAAGACCCAAAATAGAAAATCATTGTTCCGGCCAGCGGAAAGATACATGGATCGCCTCAAAGAACTAGAACTGTTTGTCCGCGTGGTGGAAACCGGCAGCCTGAGCAAAGCCGCACTGAGCCTGGACCTGTCCAACGCCGCTGCCAGCCGTCACCTGGCCTCGCTGGAAGCGCGCTTGGCCGTGCGCTTGGTGGAGCGCAACACCCGACGCCTGTACCCCACGGGCGAAGGTCAGGCTTTTTTCAGCCGAGCCCGCTCCATCCTCAACGACTTGGCCGATGCCGAGTCCGAGGTCAACTCGGCCACGCTCGACCCCAGTGGCACGCTGCGCATCAGCGCCTCGCTGTCGTTTGCCATGCAACTCATTGCCCCACGCATTGGCGACTACACCCAGCGCTACCCCAAGGTCAAGGTGCACATCGAGGCTTCGAACCGGTATTTGGACTTGATCGACAACGGCATTGACGTGGCCGTGCGCACGCGCGAGATGGAGCCCGACAGCAACATCACCATCCGCCGCTTGGCCACCACGCGGCGGATTTTGGTGGCGTCACCCAAATACCTGACCCGCATGGGCACGCCCCAGCACCCCAGCGAGTTGTCTTTCCACCAACTGCTGGTGTACCTGCATGCCAACAACCCCAACGAGTTGCGCTTCACACAAGGCGATGCCTCGGTGGTGGTGCCGGCCCTGGGACTGCTGGAGTCCAACGACGGGCAAATCTTGCGCGCTGCGGCGCTGGAGGGCACGGGCATCTTGGTACAACCCACCTACATCGTGTTCGAAGACATCGTAGCTGGGCGCTTGGTGCCCATCTTGGACGACTGGGACCTGCCACGACTGCACATCAACCTGGCCTACCCCAGCCGCAAACACCTGTCAGCCAAAGTGCGCAGCTTCATCGACTTCATGGTGGAAGAGTTTGAGCGCCACGGCTACGAGCGCAAGTGGACGGGGCATCAGGGTTTTTGAGGCGCGGTGAATCCCAGATCACTCGGGCTGAATGCCCGCTGCCTTGATCAAGGGCACCCATCGGTCCAGATCGCGCCGCAACACGGTCTTGGCCTCTTCACCCACCAGCGATAAGGGTTTGCCACCAGCCTTTTCTAGACGCTCCATCACATCGGACGAGGTGATGACTTTGCGCAGTTCGGTGCGCAAGCGGTTGAGTTCAGCGGCGGGCGTGCGTGCGGGGGCGAAGTAACCAAACCACGACTCCAGTTCCAGCGGCGCCACACCGGTTTCACGCAGGGTGGGCACCATGGGGTGCATGGGTGAACGGGTGGCACCCGACACCGCCAAGGCCTTGAGACTGCCCGCATCCACGTGCGTGCGTGCCGTGGGAGAAAGGTCAAAAAACACATCCACACGCCCACCGATCAAATCGGTGTACGCCGGCTGTGCGCCACGGTAAGGCACATGGGTGAGCTGCACGCCCGCCAAATGCCACAAAGCGGCCGCCAAGATGTGCTGGCCTGAACCATTGCCCGCCGAGGCGTAGCTCACTTTGTTGGGGTTGGCTTTGGCATACGCCACCAACTCGGCCAGGTTGCCAAACGGCAGGTCTTTGCGCGCCACCAAGGTGTAGCTGTACGAGACGGCCAAGCCAATCGGCTCAAAGTCTTTCACCGGGTCGTAACTCAGGTTTTTGTAAAGGCCCGCGTTGAGCACCAGGTTGGAGACCGAGCCCATCAGCAGGGTGTAGCCATCTGCAGGTGCTTTGGCCGCCAGATCGGTGCCCACCAAGGTGCCTGAGCCCGTGCGGTTTTCCACCACCACGCCTGGCTTGAACACTTGCCCCAACTTGTCGGCCAGCACGCGGGCCACAAAGTCAAATCCGCCCCCGGGCGGCTGCGGCACGATGACGCGGATGGCGCGGTTGGGGTAAGCGTCTTGTGCCAAACCGCTCAAGGGCGAGGCCCCCGCCAAAAGGGCGCCCAAGAGTTTCAGTTGCGTGCGACGAGGGTGAGCCATCTTCAGCGCTCCAGCGGCTTGCCAGCCAACCAATCGGCGCCACGGCGGTACAGGTCTTGCACACCCTCGCCTTTGAGCATGGGCATGTCCATCTTCACGGTGTAGCCAATGCGGGTTTGGATGTAGGCCAAGTGGCGGTAGCCTTCTGGGAAGTTGGCCAAAGCAGCTTGGTCGATGTGCAAGGTGGCCGCCGAGTCGACGGGGTCCACGCGGTCTTTTTCATAAATCGGCTGACGGTGCACCAAGCCCCATTGGCCGTTGCGCTCTTCAAAAAAGTCATAGAAACGACCGGTACACACCACATCGCACAACACGCCTTCGATCAAGCCGCGCTGGGAGATGGTCATCTTGGTTTGTGCAATGGCACGCGTGCCCTGCACGTCGATGGACGAGCCGCCCAAAAAGTGCAAAATGCTCACGCCTTTGTTCCAGCCCTCGATGGTGACGCGGATGAACTCCTCAAACGGCCCCTGAAACCAGGTGGCCATCATCACACCGTCGTCATGCCAAACGGTGCGAAAACGGTCCCACAGGCCAGCGTCGCGCCAAACGGCCCAGTTCTCCACCAGTTGGCGAATTCGAAGTTGTTGTTCCATCTCGTGTGTCATACCCGGTCCTTTAGATTGAATGGCGCAGACTCTAGAAGCAGTCCCGCCTAGCGTCAACGCTTGGGCTGAAAATTAGTTTTGCGCAGACTGAAAAAGAAACATCGTCCAATGCAGTTTTGTATCCTTGGTCCAACTTTGATTGCTGGAGTCTTTCCCCATGCCTTGCTTTCACACCGCCTTGCTTTCCCCTGTGTCCATGGTTCGCCGCGCCCTGCTGGTCTTGGCTGGCTGCCTGTGCCTGAGCAGTGCCGCCGTGGCCGACACTTTTCCCAGCAAAGCCATCACCATCGTCGTGCCCTTTCCGGCTGGCGGCCCCACCGATGCCAACGCCCGCTTGATCGGCAAAGAGCTGTCTCAGGTGCTGGGACAACCGGTGGTGATTGACAACCGCGCCGGTGCCGGGGGCACCGTGGGTTCAACCTTTGTCGCGCGCGCCCCGGCCGACGGCTACACCTTGCTGTGGGGCGGCACCAGCAGCTTGGTGGTGGCCCCCGCGCTCTACCCTAACCTCAACTACGACCCCGTCAAATCATTTCAACCGATTGGCATGGTGGTGCGCGGACCGATGATGCTGGCGGGTCGTGCGGGCTTGCCCGCCAAAACCATGACCGAGTTGCTGGCCTATGCCAAAACCAACCGCTTGACTTACGCCACGGCAGGTACGGGCTCGATTGGCCATTTGGCGGGAGAGCTGTTTCAAGAAATGACGGGGGTAGCCCTGGTGCACATTCCCTACCGTGGCGGTGCCCCGGCCCTCAACGACTTGCTTGGCGGTCAAGTCGATTTGATTTTTGAAACCGCACAGTTCATGACGCCGCAGATCAAGGCGGGCAAAGTCAACACCTATGCCGTTGCCGGTACCAAGCGTTACCCCGGGTTGCCCGACATCCCCACCATGGGCGAGTTGGTGGGCAAAGCCTCTTGGGAGGCCTATTCATGGTTTGGCTTGGTGGCACCGGCCAACACACCGGCGGGCGTGACCTCAGTGCTGGAAAAAGCCTTGCTCAAGGTGGTGACCGAGCCCAACACACGGGCACAAATCGTGGCCGGAGGATTGGAGCCCGTCAACTCCAGTGCAGAATTTTTAGGTCAAGCCATTGAGCAAGACCTCAACAAGTGGCGCACCATCGTCACCCGTCGCAACATCAAACCCGAGTGAGATCCAGATGCGCATACTGATTGCAGGGGCTGGCATTGGCGGTCTGATGGCCGCTTTGGCTTTGGCCCAAAAAGGCTTTGACGTGGCTGTGTTCGAGCAAGCGGCCGTGTTGGGCGAAGTGGGTGCGGGGGTGCAAATGAGCGCCAATGGCTCGCGTCTGTTTACCGAACTTGGGATTGGCGATGAGCTCAACGCCGTGGCCTGCCACCCCACGGGCAAAGAAATACGTCTGTGGAGCACTGGCCAAACCTGGCAACTCTTTGACCTGGGTGCCGAATCGATCGCGCGCTTCGGCCACCCCTACTTGATGCTGCACCGCGCCGACATGCACCGCGTGTTGGTCGACGCCTTGAACAAGCTGCGCCCTGGCTGCGTGCACCTGAACCATAAAGTCAAAAACATCCAGCAAGAGGGCCACACCGTCACCCTGCACTTTGAGCACGGTGCGGCGGCCGTGGGTGACGTGCTGATTGGCGCGGACGGCGTGCACTCGGTGGTGCGCCGTTGCCTGTTTGGTGCCGACCAGCCCGTGTTCACCGGCTGCATGGCGTGGCGTGGCCTGATCCCCGCCGAACAACTGTCGGCGCATTTGCAACGCCCGATCGGCATCAACTGGGTGGGTCCAGGGCGCCATGTGGTGCACTACCCGGTGCGTCGCGGCGAGCTGGTCAACTTTGTGGGCATTGTCGAGCGCGACGACTGGCAAGAGGAGTCGTGGAACCAACGCGGCACGCAAGCCGAATGCGCGCAAGACTTTGCGGGTTGGCACAGCGATGTGCAAGAAATGATTGCCCACATCGAGACGCCGTACAAATGGGCCTTGATGGGCCGTCCGCCCCTGCCCACATGGCAGCAAGGTCGCATCAGCCTGCTGGGCGACGCCTGCCACCCCACCCTGCCCTTTTTGGCACAAGGCGCCATGATGGCCCTCGAAGACGCGATCGTCTTGGCCCGCTGCTTGGAGCGCTTCGCCGACCAGCCCGAAACCGCTTTGGCGCGCTACGAAGCGGTGCGTTTGGAGCGCACCTCGAAAATCGTGGTAGGTTCGACCGAGAATGCCAAACGTTTTCACAACCCATTGCTCAGCGATGCACAAGGCGCACAAAGTTATGTCAGCAGCGAATGGACCACGGAAAAAATCAATGCCCGCTACACCTGGCTGTTTGAGTACAACGCAGCCACCGTCGGCCTTGATGCAGCTTGAATTCATTTAAACCACGACGACAGGAGACACACATGCAAACTTTCACTTGGAAACGAATCACCGCAGCTGCAGCCGCCCTGAGCTTGGCTGCCTGTGCCAACCTCAGCCTGCACGACAAGAGCTGGACCACTTTGTTCGACGGCCACAGCAACCTCAACGGCTACACCGTGGTGGGCGACGGCAACTGGCGCATCCAAGACGGCTTGTTGCAAGCCGATCTGATTCAAAAAGTAGGCCCCAGCTATCTGGTGACCAAAGAGAGTTTTGCCGACCAAGAAATTTATGCCGAGTTCTGGGTCGACGCACAGACCAACAGCGGCATCTTCATCCGCTGCCAAGACCCGAAAAAAATTGGCGCCGACAGTTGCTACGAAATCAACATCTGGGACACCCGGCCTGACCCCTCATATGGCACGGGCGCGATTGTGGATGTGGCCAAAGTCTCACCCATGCCCAAAGCCGGTGGTCAATGGAACAAGTTGGAAATCTCCGCCAAAGGCAACCGCTTGATCGTCAAGCTCAATGGCGTGGTCACGGCCGACGCCACCGACAGCAAGTTGGCCAAAGGCCATCTGGCGCTGCAGTACGGCAGCGGCATTGTGAAGTTCAGCAAGGTGCTGATTCGCCCGATCTGAGCCCATTGACAAAAGCCAATGGCCCGCAGGGGCCCTTGGCTCGTCGGGCGCACTGTTTACGACTGAACCGGTTCAACTGCAGCGCTTGCGCGCAACACTCAGACGGCGCAGTATTGGTTTTGAATCGCTTCGTCAGCCAGCAAGGCTTGGGCGCTGCCTTCGTGCACGATCAGGCCTTGGTCCAAGATGTAGGCCCGGTCAGACACCGACAAGGCGCGAGACACGTTTTGCTCCACCAACAAAATGGTGATGCCTTGCGCCTTCATGCGCGCAAACAACTCAAACATCTCGTCCACTAGCACGGGCATGATGCCCTCGGACGGCTCGTCCAACAAAATCATGCGCGGCTCGGACATCATGGCGCGGGCAATCGCCAGCATCTGCTGCTCGCCGCCCGACATCGACGTGGCCTCCTGCGACAAACGCTCTTTCAAACGAGGGAAGGTTTCGGCAATCACTTCGATGCGGGCATCGATGTCCACCTTGCGGCGACTCGCCAACAGCCCCAGCTGCAAGTTCTCACGCACGGTGAGTGAAGGCACGATGCGGCGGTCCTCCGGCACGTAGGCAAAGCCTTCGTGAAAGCGGGCATGGGCGAGTTGTGTCAACAGGTCTTGGCCTGCAAACAGGGCGCTGCCCGAACATTTGGTGACCAAGCCCATCAGCGTGCGCAAGGTGGTGGTTTTGCCAGCGCCGTTGCGTCCCATGAGGGTCACGATCTCGCCCGCATTCACATGAAAGGACACGTCTTGCACCACATGACTGCGGTCGTACCAAGCGTTCAATCCGCGCACATCCAACAAAGGTGTGTGTGTC
This sequence comes from uncultured Burkholderiales bacterium, assembly GCA_903892175.1. Taxonomy (GTDB): domain Bacteria; phylum Pseudomonadota; class Gammaproteobacteria; order Burkholderiales; family Burkholderiaceae_C; genus Limnohabitans. Next base: position 24,483 of record CAITHK010000203.1, read on the forward strand.
GTCATCATCAACCCTGACCTAAATAAACGCGACGCACTTCGTCGTTGTGGCGAATCTCGTCGGGTGTGCCCTGGGCCAAAAATTCACCGTGGTGCAACACGATCAAACGCTCGCAAATCCCCATCACCAATTTCATTTTGTGCTCCACCAAAATCACGGTACGCTCTTCGGCCAATTCGACAATCAAGTCCATCATGGCGGAGGTCTCTTGGGGTGACATGCCGGCGGTGGGTTCGTCCATCAACAACAGTTTGGGCGAGGCCGCCAGCGCCATGGCGATTTCAAGCGAACGTTGTTGGCCATGGGCCAGGTCGGCCACAGTTTTGTCGCGCAAACCGATCAAGCCCACCCGCTCAAGGAGCGCATTGGCCTCGTCAATCGCTTCGCGCAATTGGTGACGCGGCGTGAAGATGTCGAAGCGGCTGTAGCGCATTTGAGCGGCCACCCGCACGTTCTCATGGACGCTGAGTTGCTTGAACACATTGGTGATTTGAAAACTCTTGGCAATGCCACGTCGGGCGTACTCGTGCGGGGCCAAGCCCGTGATGTTGTGACCTTCAAAGAAGATCTCACCGGTGGTCGGCGGCAAGGCACCGCTGAGCACATTGAAGAAGGTGCTCTTGCCTGCGCCATTCGGGCCGATGATGGCGGTCAACTGGTTGGGGGCAAAAGACACCGACACATCCGACAAGGCCTTGAAGTGACCAAAGTGGCGGCTGACGTTGCGGACATCCAAAAATTCGGCGCCGGTCATGCGTGCGCTCCCTTCAACACGCCGCGCTTGGACAAGGTGTGCATCCAAGTGCCCCAAATGCCTCGCGGGAAAAACAACACCAAGGCCATGAACAAGATGCCCACCACCGCCATCCAATAACGCGTGAGCGTGGTCACCACATCCTCTAAATACAAGAACACGCCTGCACCGACAAACGGACCGAAGAACGTGCCCATGCCTCCCAGCAAACACATCATCACCGCCTGCCCCGACTGCAAGTAATGCAGCGAATCAACAGGCACCACCGACAGATGCAAGGCACGCAAAGCGCCTGCCAAGCCGCAAATACCGGCAGAGATGACAAACACCAGCAACTTCGCACGGTCTACGTCGTAGCCACAAGCTGCGGTGCGCTTGTCGTTCTCACGGATGGCTTCGATCACCGAACCAAAAGGCGAGGCCAACAACCGAGACACCAGCCACAAGGCCAAGGCCACAAAGAACAGCAAGATGTAGTACTTGGAGATGGGGTTCAAAAAGTCCAGGTGCACGGGCCCAATGTCGATGGCTTCGGGTTTGATGCCACGAAAACCGTTTTCACCGCCGGTCCACTTCTCGGCCTTGTAGAAGGTGTAGTAGACGATTTGCCCCAAGGCCAAGGTCACCATCGAGAAGTAAATGCCACGCGTGCGGATGGCGATGTAGCCCATCACCAAACCCACCAACAAAGCCGCCAGCACCCCCACCACAATGGCCGGCAGCCAGTGCAGGTTGAAGAACACCATGGAGATGCCGGTGAGGTAGCCCCCCACGCCCAAAAAAGCCGCATGACCAAAGGACAGCATGCCGGTGTAACCGAACACCAGGTTAAAGCCCACGGCATACAGACCAAAAATCAAAATGTTGACCGCCAAAGCCTCGTAGGGCATGAGCAGCGGAAACACCAGCAAAAAGGCCAGCACAGCGCCAACCCGATGACGCGCCACAAAGTTGACGCTGTCTTTGAACACTTCACTCATCCCAACGCCCCCGCTTTGCCAAAGAAGCCCTGTGGTCGAACCAACAACACCAGCGCCATCAACACAAAGATCGACAACTCGGCAAATTCAGGTGCAACCAGTGAGGTCAGGCTGAAAACCACGCCCACCAAAAGCCCGGCCACCACAGCGCCAGGCAGCGAGCCCATGCCCCCCACCACCGTGACCACAAACGACTCGGCCAACACCGGTATGCCCATCTCAGGGTTCACCGCACGTGTGGGTGCAGCCAGCACACCCGACAAACCGGCAATCGCCGTACCCAGGCCAAACACCAAGAACCACACCTTGGCGATGTCCACGCCCAGAACACGCACGATCTCTGAGTCGCGTGAGCCCGCGCGAATGATCAAGCCATAGCGCGTCTTCTCCAGAAACAACCACAGCCCCACACTCACCACCGCCGTCGCGCCAATCAAAAACAAGCGGTACAGCGGAAAGTGGCCAAAACCTAAATTCACTGCGCCGCGCAACGCCGCTGGCGTGGAAGACGGCAAGCCTTCAATGCCAAACAGCACGCGCGCTAAATCAATCAACACATACGACAGACCAAAGGTCAGCAGCAAGGGGTAATCGATGCCACGCCCATACAAGGGCCGGACTAAAAAGCGTTCCGCCAACAAACCCAAGGCGCCCACCACAAGCGGGGCAATCAACAGCCCCAGCACAAAGCTGCCAGTCAGGCCCAAGAAATAGACGCCTAAAAAGGAGCCCATCATGAAGAAAGCCCCGTGGGCAAAATTCACCACGGTCAACATGCCAAAAATCAGCGACAGCCCCATGGCCAAGAGCGCATACACTGCGCCCAAGGCCACGCCAGTCACCAGCTGCAGCATGAACAAATTGAGGGTGATGTCTGTCACGGGACTTGTCTCCTGAGTACCTTAAGCCTTGTGGCCGAGTTCGGTGCAGCTGCGCAACGTGGCTTCGTTGGGCGCGTCGGTGCTGACCACGTTGAACACGTCGTTCTTGTCTTTCATGCCCTTGGACTTGGACTCGACAATGATGACCGACTGCACCGATTGGTGGTCGCACTTGCGGTAGTACTGGTCGCCCTTGTACCAGTTGTATTTCATGCGACCCATCGCGTCGCTGACTTTGTTGGAATCGGTGCTCTTGGCATCCAACACACCTTGCAAGATGCTGCGGATACCGGCGTAACCCAATGCGCCGTAGTCGGTGGGCACGGCCCCGTTGTAAGCCTTGCGGTACTTGTCGTTGAAGGCCTTGGCCGCTGGCACTTTGTCTTCGATGCCCCAGTAGTACGACGTGCCACCCACCACACCGTCAAACACCTCGGCACCACCGGCTTGGCGTGCGGTGAACAACAGCACGGGCGTGATGATGCGTGTCTTTTCTTTCAAACCAAAGTCGGTGGCTTGTTTGGTGGCGTTGAGCAAGTCGCGGCCAAAGTTGCACATCACCAAGATGTCGGGGTTGAGCGCCTGGATGCGTGGCAAGAAAGCCGAGAAGTCCGAAGCACCAATCGGGTGGCGGATGTCGGCCAAGGTGGTGGCACCCAAGGATTGACCGGCGCGTTCAAAGCCGCGCACCATCTCGTGGCCATAGGCGTAGTCGGCTGTCAGATACACCACGCGTTTGCCGAATTTAGGGAACGCATAACGCGCCACCGCGCCCGCCGTCATGTGGGGGTTGAGCGCTTCGTGGAAGGTGTAAGGACTCCAGTCCTTGACCTCGTTGATGGCGTCCGATTGGCTGATCGAGTTGAAGATCATCTTGCGCTCGCGTGTGACCGCGTTCATCGACAACTGGGTGGCGGCAGACAAAGAGCCGGCCATGAAGTCGACCTTGTCTTTTTCAATCAACTCCAGCGTGCGGGAAGCTGCTTCACCAGGGTTGAGCTTGTCGTCACGCACCAGCAACTCGGCTTTGCGGCCGTTGAAGCCACCGGCGTCGTTGAACTCTTTGATGGCCAACTCAGCCGCACGCACTTGGTCTTGCGCCTCGGTGGAGTAAGCCCCGGTCAAAGGCACCAAAAAGCCAATCTTGATCGGTGCCGTTTGGGCGCTGGCGATGTTGAACAAAAACGGGGCGCTGCCAGCAGCGCCTGCAGCGGCGCCCATTTGCAGCAACTGACGGCGGCTGGGTCGCTTGGAATTTGAATGGTCGTTCATGCGTGTGTCTCCTCGGGTGGTTGGAATGAAATCAATGCTCGACGTGCTTGGCGTCAGCGTGTTGTTGTGTGGGGGCTGGGGTGGGCCTGAACGCGGTGACATGGCCATAACGGCCCAAGTCGATCGCGGTTTCGGCCACCACCTCGCGGGCGTTGCGCTCGGTGGTGTGCGAGTCGTTGCCTGCGGCTTGCGACTGCATGTAGGCGCCCAGCCAGCGTGCGCGGTCCACCGCCATCTGGCACCGGGGCAAACGTTGTTGCTCGTACACGCGCAAGGCCTCGGCGGTGGCGCCGTGGCTGCGAATGGCGTCAGCCAGAGCAGCCGCATCTTCGGCCGCTTTGGTCACGCCCATGCCAATGTGGGGACGGCCCACAAACGAGGCGTCGCCCATCAAGGCCACGCGGTCAAACGCAATCTGGGTCGAGGCCAAGTCGTAGATGGGCTGCAAAAACGGTTGCGCGGTTTTTTCGATCATCTCGGCAAACTGCGGTGCCAAGATGCGGCGTGCGTCTTGGCGCATGTCCGACACGTTTTTCCAAGAGACTTTGTTGGGTGAAATGCCGCCTGGGTGATGCACACCATCGGCGTCCGTCAGCAAGGCATCCAGCGCCGGGCCTGCGGGTGCTGGGCGGTACCAGACAAAGTTGTAGGCACGACGACCACGGCGGGTGTCGTTGCCGGGTCCGGCCACTGGGTAGCCAATGATTTGCTCGCCCACCGGCAAACAAAAACCAAACGTCTCGAACACGGTGTTCAGGGTGAGGTTGGACAACACCGATTCTTCGCACACACCGCGCCAAGCCACATAGCCCGCATACACCTGTTGAATTTGCGGCGCAAACTGCTGACGCACCGCCGAGCGAATGCCGTCACTGGCCACCACCAAGTCGGCTTCAAACGTGACGCGCTGTTCACCATCGAGGGCATGCACCACCACACGGTCGACCAACTGCTCCACACGCTCCACCGACACGCCTTGCAAGTAGCGCTCGGCTGGCACCAAGCGGTGCAGCAAGTGGTAGAGACGGCTCCACGAGGTGAGCACCTGGGGCATGTCAATTGCAATGCCCACCGACCCATCGTGGTTGAGCGACATGCGCCCATCAATCGCCACACCCAAAGATTCGCAATCGTCCAAACCCGCACGCTTTAAGCCTTCGGTCAAGGCGTCGTGGGTGACGATGCCCGCACCCCGCCCGTCCATCGAGCCACGCACCTTCTCCAGCACACGCACATCGTGGCCGTCTTTGAGCAACATGTTGGCAGCCATCAGGCCACCGAGCGATCCACCAACAATCAGTATCCGTGCCATGTGTGTTGACCTAGGTCTCAAGCGGCCGAGGCTGCTGCGAGTTTTTTGTCCAGCGCGTACTTCTCATCGGTGGGGTAGTTCAACTCCACCACCACACCGCTGGGGTCATCAAAAAACAACTGGTGCAGATGAATTTCGGGCACCGTGCGCTGGCGCGGCACCACCTTCATGTGGGCCAAGTGGTCGAGCATCTGCTCCAGCCCATCGGCAAAAAACGCTACATGGTCGAGCGCACCGCTGCCATGTAAGGAACCGATGTCGCGGTCACCCAGGTAGTTTTTCAGACCCTCGGGGTCATTCATGTCGATGCCAATCACATGCACCACGGCATTGGCCACATCGTTGTGCGGGCCGCGGTACAGCCACAAGCCCGGAAATGGAAACGGGGGACGCGGCCCCACGGTCAAGCCCAACACGTCCACATAAAAACGCTCGGTGGCGGCCATGTCGGTGGTGCGAATCGAGTAATGGTTCAGGGTGAGTGCCATGTCAAGTCCTCAGGGTGGTGGGTCGTACGGTGCGAGAGTGGGCATTGGAGCGCTTTGTGGCGCGCAAAGGTGTCGCCGTCTTGACCTTGCGCGGCTGGGGTTGACGCAACACAAGGCAACTGGCCTGCAAATAGCTGCGCACTTGGTTGCGTATGACCACGCGGTCATACGCGGGCGGATTGCCTTCGTGCACCGCTTGGCTGTAAACCCAGCGGCGCAGGCCGCTGTAAAAAATACTGCCGTGCAAGCCCATCAACAATTCGCGCTCCATCACCGACGCTTGGGCGCGGCTTTTGAAATCACGGTAGCGACGGGTTTCGCGGATCAGGCGCGGAAACAAACGCTCGCGCAGCAAGTCAAAAAAGCGGTTGGTGATGGTTTGGTCGGTCAAGCCCGAAAAGATCAAGATCCGCACAAAGTCATGCGTCAACACGGTTTCGGCGTAGTCGATGTAAAACAAGGTGAACTTGTCTTCGGTGGACAAATGGTCATCGTCCAACCACTGCTCCCACTCCGGCTTCCAACGGCCCTCGAACACCTCCAAGTACACACGGTCCACCAAGGCCTGCTTGGTGGGAAAGTAGTGGTACAGCAAGGCATGGGTCACGCCAATGCTTTTGGCCAAATCACGCATTTGCGCGTCAAAACCGTGGCGGGCAAAAAACTGGATGGCCCCGTCGACGATGTGGCGCTCGCGGTCAAGCACCGACATGCGTTTGCGCGCCGCCTCAGGGGCTGCGGGCTTGCCTTTCGGGTTTTTCCTAGGCAAAGACCTATTTACCAATGCGTCAACCATGGCTAGCATTGTTGAACGTTTGGTCAATAACAATCATCGGTGCAAACCCTCAGGAATGGTACCCATGAGACATGCCCACCGCAGGGCATAGACCCACAGAAATCACCCACAAGGATCACCATGGAATTGACTGGAGAAGTTCGAATCGCAGCCCCGCGTGAGCGCGTCTGGCATGCCCTCAACGATGCACGCACCTTGATGGCTTGCATTCCGGGCTGCGAAGAAGTTGAGATCTCCTCGCCCACCGAACGCCATGTGCGCTTGCTGGTCAAAGCCGGCCCGGTGCGGGCACGCTTTGTCGGCAAGATCACCTTGAGCGATGTGGTGGACGGCAGCGCTTGCGTGATGAATTTCGAAGGCTCAGGCGGCACCGCCGGCATGGCCACCGGCAAGTCGTCGGTGCAACTGCGCGACGACGGCGACGCCACCGTGGTGCATTACACCGCCACCGCGTCGGTCGGCGGCAAGCTGGGGCAAATTGGTGCACGCATGCTCGACGCAGCGTCCAAACAAATGGCCGATCAGTTTTTCAAGCGCCTGAGCCAAGAGTTGGGCGATGGCCCCGCGGCCGCTTCGGCCAATGCTGCGGCCACGGCACCCGCAGCCTTGGCCGCTGTCGCAGAGCCCACCTCAGGCACCACCACGCACCCCACACGCACCAGCGCGTCGCATACTGCCCCCGCACCGGCCCAGTCCCTGCTGAGCGAGGGCACCCGCGTGCTGTGGTTTGCCTGTGGCTGCGCAGCCACCGGTTTCGGCGTGTGGCTGGCCAGCTTGTTGCGCTGAGGCACCCCCATGAAATCCCCCGAATTCGACTACATCAAAGCCCGCTCGCTTGAACAGGCCCTGTCTCTGCTGGCCAGCCACGGTGACGAGGCACGCATCTTGGCCGGTGGGCAAAGCCTGTTGGCCGCACTCAACATGCGCCTGTCCGAGCCTGCACTGCTGATCGACATCAGCGAGCTCCAACAGTTGCGCGGCATTCAGGTCACGCCCACGGCCCTGCGCATTGGCGCCTTGACCACCCACACCGACATTGAAAACTCCAGCCTGGTGGCCCAACACGCACCGCTCTTGAAACTGGCCGTGCCACACATTGCCCACCGGGCCATTCGCAACGCAGGCACCTTTGGCGGCTCCATCGCCAACGCCGACCCTGCCGCCGAATGGCCGTGTTGCTTGTTGGCACTCAACGGCCAGGTGGTGGCAAACAGTCCACGCGGTGAACGCCGCATCGCGGCATTGGATTTTTTCACCGGCCTTTACACCACCGAACTGGCCGACGACGAGGTGTTGACCGCCTGCGAATTGCCGCTGGCACAACGCGACGACTGGTTTGGTTTTCAAGAACTGGCACGCCGCCACGGCGACTACGCCATCGCAGGCTTGGCCATGCACCTGCGTTTTGCGGGCCCCGTGGTGCAGTCGGCCAGCTTGAGTTGGTTGGGACTGGCCAGCACGCCCTTGCGCAGCCACAAAACCGAGCAGCTGCTGGCGGGCAAACCCCTGGACGCCACCACATTGGAGATGGTGGCGGCCTCGCTGCGTGAAGAGCTCGACCCCTTGGCCGACCTCACCAACACCGGCGCCACCAAAAAACACCTCGCCACCGTGTTGGCGCGCCGCTTGCTGACCCAGGCCCACGCCACGCGACAAAGCGTGGCTGCTTGACACCCCACAAGGCACACACCATGTCAGACCTTCACACCATTCGACTCCATGTCAACGGCCAGCCGCACAGCTGCGCCATTGCACCCCGACTGCACCTGATCGACTTGCTGCGCGACGAACTCGGCCTCAAAGGCTCTCACTTGGGTTGCGAGCACGGCGTGTGCGGCGCCTGCACCGTCGAGGTGGACGGGCGCATTGTTCGCGGCTGCCTCACGCTGGCGGTGCAAGCCGACGGCGCGCAGGTGCGCACAGTGGAGGGCCTGTCCGACTTGCCCGACGCCAGGCTGTTGCAGCAGGCGTTTGTCAAACACAACGCCTTGCAATGCGGCTTTTGCACCCCCGGCATGTTGATGGCCGCACGCGAGCTGGTGCAACACAAACCCGACGCCACCCGCGAAGAAGTGCGCGAGTGGATGAGTGGCAACTACTGCCGCTGCACCGGCTACCACGCCATCGTCGACGCCGTGTGCGACGTGCTGGCCCAACGCCACCAGGAGGCTGCCGCATGAGCACCGTGGTCCACACCCAAGACACGCCCTTGCACGACCTGACTCAAGACCCGCGCTACATCGGCCACAGCCCCGAGCGCCCCAGTTCACGCCGCTTGGTGCAGGGCCAAGGCTGCTATGTGGACGACATCGAGCTGCCCCGCATGGCCCATGTGGTGTACTGGCGCAGCCCGGTGGCGCACTGCCGCATCACCCGCATTCAGGCCGACTTTGCGCGCCGCATGCCCGGCGTGCTGCTGGTGGCCGACGGCCCGATGCTGGCCAAAATTTGCAAGCCCTGGGTCGCCACCCTGGGTCACTTGGCCCATATGAAATCGGCCCCGCAATACCCACTGGCCATGGAGCGCGCGCACTGGCAAGGTGAACCGGTGGTGGCCATCGTGGCTCAGACCCGCGCCCAGGCCGAAGACGCACTGCAATACCTACAGGTCGAGTGGGAGTTGCTGCCTGCGGTGGTCAACATGGAAACCGCCCTCGACCCCAGCACCCCAGTCATTCACCCCGAGCTGGGCGACAACCTGTGCTTCACCCGTAGCCTGGACACCGGTGGCGTGGACGATGCCTTTGCCCAAGCCGACCAGGTGGTCAACACCACCTTCGAGTTTGGCCGCCACACCGGCGTCACGCTGGAGCCACGCTGCCAAATTGCCGATTGGCGCACCGCCGAGCAGCAGCTCACGGTCTACCACTCGCAACAAGCGCCGCACATGATGCAAGACCTGTATGCGCGTCAGTTTGAGATTCCCGAGTCGTCGGTGCGCGTGATCTGCAAAGACGTGGGCGGCTCGTTTGGCATCAAGGTGCACGCCTACCCCGACGACTTTGCCACCGTGGCCTTGTCGATGATGCTGGGCCGTCCGGTGAAGTTTGTGGCCGACCGCATGGAGTCGTTCACCAGCGACATCCACGCCCGCCATCACCGCATCGACGCCCGCATTGCGGTGCGCAACAACGGCGAAATTCTGGCCTTTGAAATTGACGACCTGACCGGCATTGGCCCGTTCTCGATGTTCCCGCGCACCAGCGCGATCGAAGGCAACCAGGTGGTCAACCTGGTGGGCGGCCCTTACAAACACCAGCACTACCGCGCCAAGTTGAACGTGGTGTTCCAAAACAAAACCCCCACCTGCCAATACCGGGGCGTGGGCCACCCAATTGCCTGCGCCGTCACCGAAGGCCTGGTGGACATGGCGGCACGCGCCATTGCCATGGACCCACTGGAGATTCGCCGCCGCAACGTCATCCCCGATGACGCTTACCCGTGTTCGGGCATCAGCGGCATCAAGCTTGAAGGCCTGTCGCACCAAGCGTGTCTGGACAAGTTGGAAAGCCTGATGAACTACTCGGCCCTGCGCGCCGAACAAGCTGCGCTGCGCGAGCAAGGCATTTACCGCGGCATTGGCATTGCGGCCTTGATTGAGCTGACCAACCCCAGCGCTGCGTTTTATGGTGTGGGCGGTGCCCGCATTGCCTCGCAAGACGGCGCAACAGCTCGGCTAGACCCCAACGGCGGCGTGACGGTGATGGTGAGCGTGGGCGAACAAGGCCAAGGCAACGACGCCATCTACACCCAGATTGCCGCCGATGCGGTGGGCGTGGACATGGCACAGGTGCGTGTGGTCACCGGCGACACCGAGGTCACGCCCTATGGCGGCGGCACCTGGGCCTCGCGCGGGGCTGGCATTGGCGGCGAAGCCGTGCTGTTGGCCGGCCAAGCCTTGCGCGCCAATATTTTGAAAGTGGCCGCTGTGATCTTGAAACGCGAGGTGAGCGAGATTGAATTGCACCGAGGCCAGGTGGTAGACGCCCACACCCGCGAGGTGCTGACGCCACTGACCGAGGTGGGCCGCATTGCCTACTTCCGCTCCGACTTGCTGCCCAACGACTTCACGCCCGAGTTGAGCGTGACGCGCCACTACGCGCAGCGCGACTACCCGTTCATCTTCACCAACGGCATGCAAGCGTCGTACGTGGAGGTCGACCCCGACACCGGCTTTGTCAAACTGCTGCAGCACTGGGCGGTGGAAGACTGCGGTCGGGTGATCAACCCCCGCTTGGTGGACGAGCAAATTCGCGGGGCCATCGTGCAAGGCATTGGCGGCGCCATGCTGGAAGAGTGCCTCTACGACAACCAAGGCCTCATGCTCAACGCCAACATGGCCGACTACTTGGTACCCATGTGCTCAGAGATGCCCGACATCCATGTGGCCCACGTGCAGACCCCCACGAAAAGCAGCCAACTCGGTGCCAAAGGTGCGGGTGAAGCCGGCACCGCTGGCGCCCCGGCGGCGGTGATGAACGCGATCAACGATGCACTGGCGCCGTTCAAGGCGCAGGTGGTGTCGCAGCCGTTCACGCCTGAGAAGGTGTTGAAGGCGTTGGGCAAGGTGTGAGGCGTGCCGGGGGGGGGGTTATACTGAGATATAACTTCCCATTTGGAGTGACATCATGCACACAACCAATTTGCGCAAGGTCGGGGGCTCGGTGATGCTGGTGGTTCCACCCGTTTTCCTTGACCAGTTAAAGCTACATGCAGGTGCGATGGTTGGCTTGGCGGTGGACCATGGCCGCTTGGTGGTCGAGCCCAAGCCAAGATTGCGCTATACCCTCGCAGAGCTGCTGGCCGCTTCAGATTATTCACAAGCCCCCAGCAGCGAGGAGCGTGAATGGGTCAATGCGCCTGCTGTAGGTGGTGAGCTGAGATGAAACGCGGCGACATCTATTTGGTGTCGCTGGATCCGACCGAGGGGCGAGAGCAGCGCGGCAGTCGGCCTGTGGTGATCGTGTCCCCCGGTGAATTCAACCAAGCCACAAAACTGCCTGTGGTGCTCCCCATTACCAACGGCGGTGAGTTCGCACGCAGGCTGGGTTTTGCTGTGCCGATTGCGGGCATCAAGACCACGGGCGTGATTCGCTGTGATCAACCACGCGTGATCGACTTGGCAGCGCGTCACGGACGCAAAGTGGATACCTTGCCAGAGCCCATCATGGACGAAGTGCTTGCGCGAATTGCCACGCTGTTTGAGTGAACGCGCCATAGCCTGTTAAAGGCAACAGGCTGTGGTGCATCGGTGATCACCCCTGCGCGTGAATCACGCGCAGCAAACGATCCGGCGTCATAGGCAAATGTCTGGGGCGCACGCCCAGCGCATGCACCACCGCGTTGGCAATGGCTGCGCCCACCGGTCCTGCCGCGACCTCGCCTGCGCCCAAGCTGGGTTGTGCGGGGTCATCGACCAGGGTGATGTGGATGTCGGGCACCGCGTCAAAATTCAAAATCGGGTACGCGTCCCAGTGGCTGCTGGTGATGCCCTCTGGACCCCAAGTCACGGCTTCTTTGAGGGTCCAGCTGATGGCTTGCATCACACCACCTTCGATTTGGTTGAGCAGCCCATCGCGGTGCACCACACGGCCAGCATCGACCGTGCACCACACCTGTTGGACGCGGATGGACTCATCGACCTCCACCTCCACGGCCACGGCGCAATAACCCGCGCGATTTTTGTAGCGGCCAAAGGCCAGCCCCAAGCCCTGCCCTTCCCCACCTGGGCCGCGTTGCGCCCAGCGCGCCGCTTCGGCGGTGGTTCGCAGCACGTGGCTGGCACGGTCATCTTTGGCGTGACGCAGTCTGAATTCGAGAGGGTCCACCTGCGCCATCGCGGCCAACTCGTCCATGAACGATTCAATCGCAAAGGTGTTGGCGTAAGCGCCCAGCGAGCGCAAGGCCGACACACGCACAGGCCCGTGCGGCACAAAGTGCTGCGTGACCTGCAAGGCCGGCAAGTCGTAATAAGGAATGATGTTGCGTAATCCACCGCCCGTGGGCAAGGTGACATCTTTTTCTTCCGGTCTGGGCGCATCAGGCTGCAAAGCCCACGCGGCCAGCAAGTTGATGCCGCTGGACCAACCCGGACGGTTCAAATGGCTGTGGCTCCAGGTCTGGGCTTGCCAGTCGGTGATGCGGCCTTGGGCATCCAACCCGGCGCTCAGCTCCACCAAGCTGGCCGAGCCAATGGGTGAGACACACAACTCGTCTTGCCGTGTCCACTGCACGCGCACGGGCACTTGCAGGTGTTGTGCCAAAAAGGCCGCGTCGAGCGCCACATCGTCGGCACCGTTGTGCCCATAGCAGCCCGCGCCGGGGCTGTGCACCACGTCCAGTGCGTCCACCGCCACGCTCAAAGCCGCAGCCATTTGCTCACGCAGCTTGAAGACGCCTTGCGAATGCGTCCACACCGTCAGCCCGTCTTGACCGTTCGCCGTGCGCGAAGGCTCGGCCACGGCACAGGCCAAGCCGATGGAGGCATGGGCAATGTAGGGTTTGGAGTAGCGTTGCGTGAGGCGCTGGGTAAACGCCAAGGCTTGGCCTTCGTTCACCACCTGTTGCGTTTGCGCAGGCAGGCTGGTGAGCAAGGGCTCGATCTCTTGAAAGGCGGGCAAGGTGGGCAACACCCACGCCACCATGGCACAGGCTTTTTCATGGGCGCGCAGCAGGGCCGACTCATCGGGGCCCAACAAGGCGATGAACTCACCCTGGCAGACCAGGTGCGTCACACCGTCCAACGCCCGCAAAGCGGCCAAGTCGGGCTGGTGTGCACGCGCCTCAGCATGGAGACCACGCAAGATGCGCGCATGCAGCATGTGCGGGCGCACGATATCGTGCACAAAACCTGGCCCGGTGAATTTGTCCCACAGGTCCACACGCACAAAAGCTTCTTCGGCAGGTGCGAACACCTGGCCCGGGTCTGCGTCATCTGTGAGTGGCAGGTCGAGCCGCGTGGCAACGTAGTCAAAGCTTTGCGCCAAGTCGTGGTAGCTCACGCACTCTGTCGTCGCGTCTACCGAAAACACACCGTCTTTCAAGGTGAGCGCTTGAACGGAAACAGCGAGTTGGGTGCTGGCGTGCTGCGCAAACACACGCCGCATCTGCACACACGCATGACGCAGCGCAGACACACCCACCTCCACCGAAAAACTGCCTGCGGTGTAACCCTCGTCGGGGCTGTGTGCGGTGTGGCCGGCCAAGAGGGTCACTTGGTCAGGACGCAAGCCCAGCTCCTGGCAGGCCACTTTGAGCAAGGCTGCTGAAATGCCCTGCCCCAACTCGACTTTGCCACTGCGAACTTGAAAATGGCCGTCGGCTAACAGGCGCACCCATTGGCCTAACATTGGCGCGCTTTGAATGCTGGCGGGTGGTGGTGCAGACATGGCTTTAACCCTTCGCATTCAAACGCTGAATGGCCAAGCGTGAGGCGCGCACGATGCGCACATGGGTGCCACAGCGGCACAGATGGCGGTTCAAGGTATCGGTGATCTCAGCATCCGTGGGCTGACGCTTAGCTTGCAACAAAGCAGTGACCGACATTAGCATGCCGTTGATGCAATAGCCACACTGCGCGGCTTGCTCGTCCACAAAGGCTTGCAGCACCACAGCCCCCACCGGGTCTTGCGGCAAGGAAGCGGGGGTGCGCACATCGCGCCCCTCTACCGACCAATTGGGCGTGTTGCACGACTGCTGCGCGACGCCGTCGACCATCACCGTGCACGCACCGCAGTTGCCTGCGCCACAGCCGTAGCGCACGTCTTTGGCGTCACAAGGGTTGCGCAGCAGATGCACCAACGATGCGTTGGCATCGGCGGACACGGACACGGCTTGGCCGTTGAGCTGAAAACTCGCAGTGTTCATGCGCACCCCTTGGTGTTTTAGGCTTTGATCTTCAACAACTTCATGGCGTTGAGGCCTTCGATCATGCGCCGCTGTGTGGCGGGCAAGCCTTTGACACTGGCGATCAAGCCCAGTGGATCGTCCATCCCCATGTCATAGGGGTAGTCGGTGCCCAGCAAGACATGCTCGGCGCCGTAACGGTCGATCAGGTTTTTCAGCATGCGGGGGTCGAAGGTGATGGTGTCGAAGTAAAACTTCTCCAAATAGCTCGATGGCTTTTTCTTGATCACGGTGCGCACATCGGGACGTGCCTGCCATGCGTGGTCCATGCGGGCCCAGTAGTGCGCAATGTAGCCACCGCCGTGGGCGGCGATGAATTTGATTTTGGGGTTGCGTGCCACCACGCCATCCAGAATCAGGTGACTGACCGCCACGGTGGTTTCGAGCGGATTGCCAATCACGTTGTTGAAGTAGTGGTTGGTCAAGCGCTCGCCCTGGGTGTAGCCCAAGGGGTGCATGAAGATCACGGTGCCTAATTCATTGGCTTTGGCAAAGAACTTTTCTAGGCCCAAACGGGGGTCGGTCAGGTTCATGCCGTTGACGTTGGTACAAATTTCCACGCCGCGCATGCCGAGTTTTTTAACGCAGTACTCGAGTTCTTTGACGGCCAGTTCGGCGTTTTGCAAAGGCACGGTACCCAGCCCGACAAAACGGTCGGGGTGCTTGGCCACCAATTCGGCAATGCCGTGGTTCACGTCGCGTGCCAGCTCGGCACCGAGCTTGGGCTCGGTGAAATAAAAGTAATGGTAAGGCGCTGGGCACACGGCCTGGATGTCCACCCCCATGCGGTCCATGTCTTGGATGCGCTCTTCAATGCCCATCAATTTGGGGGCACGGGTTTTCATTTGCTTGACGTTGGTTTGGTTGGTCAACTCGTTGGCAAAGATCACCGTGGGGTCGTACTGCGCTGCATTGAGGTGGGCGGTTTTTTTGTTCACCTCGGGGTTGAGGTAGTGGCAGTGGATGTCCACCACTTTGGATTTACCGCGACGGTCTTTGACGATGTGGGCGGTGGCCGATTTGGACTTGACGCCCGTGGTGGCGCTGGCCTTGGTGCTGCTGCTCTTGGCCGCTTTGGCTGTGGCGGCCTTGGCCGTTTTGGCGCTGCTGGCAAGGGAGAAGCCGTGGTCGTGATCGGGGTCACTGCAAGAAGCGGCGCAGGTGTAAAACATGGTTTGTCCTTTGAAGTTTTGGAAAAATGGAAAAGGTCAGAACACGCCCAAGTGGCGTGTGGCTAATTCCGGGTTGGCACGCACCGCATCATGGGTGCCGGCAAAGGCCACCTCACCGGTGTTGAGGACCACGATGTCGTCGGCCAAGCCCATGGCGAGTTCGAAGTTTTGCTCCACCAAGATGATGGACAAACCTTCTGACTTGAGTTTGGCGATGCCGCGTGACACCTCAGCCACGATGAGAGGGGCCAAGCCCTCCGAGGGCTCGTCGAGCAGCAGCACATCAGGATTGCCCATCAACGCGCGGCCAATCACCAGCATTTGTTGCTCCCCCCCCGACAAGGTGCCTGCACGTTGCTTGTGGCGCGGCAACAGTTGCGGGAACAGGTCGTACACGCGCTCCAGCGTCCAAGGGTGGGCAATGTCGCGCTTTTGTTCGGCCACGATGAGGTTTTCTTCCACACTCAGGCTGGCAAACACGCGACGGCCTTGCGGCACCAAGCGGATGCCACGTTTGGCAATGGCTTCCGGGGGCAGCGCGCCAATCGACTGGCCACCGAGCAGCACCTGCCCGCCCGTGCACGGCAGCAGGCCAGACAAGGTGAGCATGGTGGTGGTTTTGCCCGCGCCATTGCGCCCGAGCAGTGCCAGCACATGGCCTTTTTTCAGGGTGAACGACACGCCATGCAGGACATGGCTGTCGCCGTAGTGGGCATGGATGGCGTCCAGGGTCAACAAATCAGTGGCCAAGGTAGACCTCCCGGGTACGAGGGTGGTTGACCACCGTCTCGCGGTCACCTTCCACAATCAAGCTGCCGTAATGCAGCACCGAAATTTGCTCGGCGAAGGCCAAGGCCACGTCCATGTCATGCTCAATCATCACGATGGTGGTGGACTTAGGGAGCGCCGCAATCAGGTCGCGCACGATGATGCGTTCGTCGTGCGACAAGCCCGCCAGCGGCTCATCGAGCAACAACAACCGTGGCGACTGGGCCATGGCCACCGCAATCTCGACCCGGCGTTGTTCGCCGTAAGAAATTTCACCCACCGCCGAATGCGCGCGGTCTTTCAGGCCCACCGAATCCAACACGGTTTGGGCTTGGTGGTAGAGCGCATCGTCAAGCTTCAAAGGTTTGAAGGCTTGGAAACGCCTCGTGCTCACCCCCAACAAAGACAAGGCCACGTTGTGCAGCAAGTTGTCTTTGGAAAACAAGGTGATGATTTGGTAGGTGCGGCTTACCCCCACATGGGCACGGCGGTGCACGGGCTGGTGGGTGACGTCTTCGCCAAACACCTGGATGCTGCCGGAGTCGGGTTGCAAGTCGCCCGAGATTTGGTTGAACAGCGTGGTCTTGCCCGCGCCATTGGGGCCGATGATGAGGCGGCGTTCACCGGGTCTGACGGCGAACGACACGTCTTGCGTGACCTTCACACCGCCAAAGCTTTTGCACAGGTGGCTGACTTCAAGTGCGTAGGTCATGCTTTGCTCCCACCGTGAAAACGTTTCTTCCACACGTCCACAGCAGACACCAGGCCTGCGGGCATGAAGATGACGATGAACAAGAACACCAAACCCAACAGCATGTTCCAGCGCTCCACATACGCAGAGGCGTAGTTCTTGAGCATCACCACCACCAAAGCCCCCAGCAATGGCCCCACCAAGGTGCCCGAGCCACCGGCGATCACGCACAGCAAAGCTTCGGCAGACACGGTGATGGCCATCACGCTGGGGTGGATGTATTTGTGGAAATACACATACAGCAAACCGGCCACCGCGCCCAAAAAGCTGGCGATGACAAAGGTGGTCCAGCGGATGGCCCACACGTTGTAGCCCAGCGCACTCATGCGACGCGCTTGGTCACGGGTGCCGCGGATGGACACACCAAAGGGCGAACGAATCAACACGCTGATGGCATACACACAGGCACAGGTGACCACCAGCGCAAACCAGTAAAAGTTGTTGCTGATGTCCAAGTCAATGCCAAACGGGTGCGGACGCGTCAGACCCGACAAGCCGTTGTCACCGTTGGTGACCGACACCCATCGGTAACCCAAGCCCCAAACGATTTGCGACAAGGCCAAGGTCAACATCAAAAAGCCCAGGCCCGTGGCACGCAAGGCGATCCAGCCAAACACCATGCCAATCAAGGTGGTGAGCAGCAAGGCCGCAGGGGCCGTGATGGTGTGATCGAGCCCCATCTTGATAGACAACCAGGCCGAGATGTAGGCCGACAAGCCCAGGTAGGTGGCATGCCCCAGCGACGTCAACCCGGCGTAGCCCACCAACAGGTTGAGGCTGGACGCAAAGATCACGGCAATGAGGATTTGGCTGCCCAGGTTGACGAAGTATTCGCCAGAGACCAAGGGCAGCACCGCGAGAAATACGATGCCCAACAGCACCCCTAAACGGTTCATGTTGTGACTCTTCCAAAGAGGCCTTGCGGCTTGAAGGCAATGACCACCACCATGGGCAGAAACAAGATGACGTAAGCCAAATCAGGCACCAAGGCAATGCCAAAGGTGTAGATGAAGCCCACGATGAAACTGGCGACAAAGGTGCCCACCAAACTGCCCACGCCGCCCAGAATCACGACGATCAAGGCCAGCGGCAACATGTCGGCGTCCAGGCCCGGATAGGCATTGAAGATCGGCCCACCCAACGCCCCGCCCAAGCCGGCCAAGGCAGCCCCAAGGCAGAACACCGTGGTGAACAAGCCCGAGGCCGGAATGCCCACGGCACGCGCCATCGGCATGTCGTCCACGCCCGCACGAATCATCGCGCCCAAGCGGGTGCGCTCCATCAACAAATACAGCAATACGCCCACCACGACAGAGAAACCCAACACCACCAAGCGGTAAGTGGGGAACCTCAGGTTGAACATCTCCATCGGGGCCTGAAACATCGACGGCGTTTGGATCGGCAAAGGGTCACCGCCCCACAGCATCAGACACAGATCGGCCACCACAAACGACAGCCCCAAGGTGGCCAGAACCTGGCCTTGGGCGTTGTTAGCGAGGCGACGCAAGATGAAGCGCTCGATCAAACCGCCAACCACCGCCATGGTGAGCATGGACGCGCAAGCGGCCAGCACCAGGCCGTGGCCTTCGCGAATCATCGTGGCTGCCACATAAGCGCCGAGCATGAACAACGACCCATGGGTCAGGTTGGCAATGCGCATCAAACCAAAGATGAGCGCAAATCCGGAGGACAGCATGAACAGCAGCCCCCCGAACGCCAGACTGTTGAGGGTTTGGATGACCCAAATCTGCATGATGAGCCTTGTGGTTTAAGACTCGAGGTTCTTGGCCGGTGGCCAATCGCGCGAATACACAGGGTTGGCCAAGAACTGCTTGGCGTCGTAGTTCCAAAACTGGCTCACGTTGGGATAGGTCTTAATCACCGAGTTGACCAAGCGACCTTCTTTGCGTGCCACTTGGCGGATGTAGACGTCACCCACCACGTTGCCAAATTCGTCGAACTTGACGTTGCCGCGCGCGGTGGCAATGTTGGTTTTCTTCAAGGCGGCCATCAAGGCGTCGCGGTCGTTGACTTTGCCACCGATGGCTTTGACGGCGGCTTCCAAAATAGCGCCACTCACATAGGTGCCAGACGCGTAGTAACCGGGGTCGTAGTTGAACTGTTTGCGGAAAGCGGGTGCAAATTTGGCGTTGATGGGGTTGTCCAACTCAGCCGAATACCAGCACACGGTTTGAATGCCCAAGGCTTCGTCGCCCATGTTGCGCAACACGGCCTCGTCGAGTGCGGTCATGCCGCCTACGATGGTCATTTTGTTGCGCAGACCGTATTCGTTGAACTGGCGCACAAAGCGGAAACCGTTGGAGCCAGCAAAGCCCAAGAAGATGCCATCCACGTCGGTCTTGAGTTGTGCCAAGAAGCTGCCGTAGTCAGGCGCGGTGAGTGGCGGGAACATTTTTTGAACAATCTTGCCGCCGTTTTCTTCGAACACACGCTGAAAGCCCGCGTTCATTTCGTGGCCGTAGGCAATGTCGTCGGCAATCATGGCCATGCGCTTGAACTTCAAGGTCTTGGCGCAATGGTCGGCCATCACATGCGAGCACTGTGACGACGAAGACGTGGCACGCACAAACCAAGGGTTGGGTTTGCGCTGGGTCATGTCGTCGGCGGCAGCCACGGACAGGGTGGGTATTTTTTGGGCCTTGATGTAGTCGTCAATGGCCAAAGCTTCGAACGCAGCCAACGGGCCCATCAACACATGCACCTTGTTGAGTTCGACCAGCTCTTGCACTTTGGACTTGGCTGTGGCGGGCACGCCGCCGGTGTCGGCCACAAAGAGTTGTACTTTTTGGCCTGCCATCATGTTGTTGCGCTCGGCCAAGTACATGACCAAGGCGCGCTCCATGTCGATGCCGCCCGAGGCCAAGGGGCCGGTTTTGACGGTCAACAGGCCCAAGCGAATGCCCTCGCCCGCTTGCGCTTGGGCGGCCATGGGCAAGGCCATGGTCATACCGGCGGCAGCTGTGGTTTGTAAAAAGTCGCGTCTTGTGGTCATGAATGTCTCCTGATATGGATGCTGTGAATGAAAAAACTAGGCTCTCACGCTTCCTCTGTGGGAAGTTACAAACTGCGCCCTCGCGGGATGACCGGCAGCAGCACATAGGGTTGCTCGTCCAAGTCGAAATGTAAGGTGGTTTCGCCGTCAAAAACCCCACGGACACGGTCCCTTGGGTCGTTGTGCAAAAACGGGCCACAGCCGAGCAACTCGTTTTTGAAGTTGGACAACTTCAACCCGGTTTTCTCGGCATAAATGTAATCACGCCCCCGCACCGACAGTGCCAAGCGATGGCCTGCAGGAATGACGATGGAAGTGGGCCACAGCTCCACATCCAGCGTCACCGCTTGGCCCGGTGTCAAAGGCTGGGGCTGGGTGTGCGTGTGGTACGGACGGTAGGGGCGCGTCAGCTCAGCATCGAGCGCGCGGTGCGACGCGCGCAACCAACCCTGGGCCACCGGCGTGTGCGGGTCGATGGCCCCGGCAAAGGTGACTTCGCGCAGGTCAGGGGTCAACACCCGCAACACCAAAAACACATCGGCATCGGGGGTGCTGGACGACAGCTTGAGGCGCGCCGCCAGTGGGCCGGTCAACTCCATGTCGTGGCTCAGCGGGGCCGACACAAAACTCAAACCATCGCCAAAGGCCTGGAAGCTCAAGCGACCCTGCGCTGTGGAAGGCTGCTCGGACAAAGATTGGTCATGGGCCGACAAATACATCTGGGTCCACTGCGTCTGCGCCAAGGGCCAGTTGCTGTCGGTGCGTTCTTCAAAGTGCTTGGGGTGGCGCACTTGCAAACGCACCGGCGGCTCTTGGTCCCAGCCATTGGCTTGGCCTTTGAGGAAGTGGGCAAAGAAACGCTTTTGAATCTGAAGGCCGTAGTCGGTGTAGAAGTGGGTCCAGTGCTCCAGGCCATGCATCTCCAGCCACTTGTGCTTGGACGCAGCGCGCATGAAGCTCTCAGAGTTGCCACGCAAATGCAAACCCTGGCCACCCCAGTTACCCGCCGACAAAAACGGCACGGTGATCTTGTCCCACTGGGCCGAGCGTTCGTGGTGGTAGGCGTCGTCTTCGGGGTGCGACAAGATGTCTTGCCCGAACTGGCAGCGGTTGGCCGCCAACTCGCTGTCAGACAAGGTGACGTCACCACACACCAAGGCCCCGGTGGCCGGGCTCTTGGGACCGCGCTCACCCAAGCCGTACTGCACGGTTTTGACTTGCATGTCGTACCAGTGGTCCCAAAAGGTGGACAAGATGCCACCGTGGTGCGTCATGTCGCGGTACCAATCGGCAGCGCCTTCCCAAATACACATGGCACTCAAGTGCTTGGGTTGACGGCTGGCGACTTGCCATTGGTTGATGCCAAAGTAAGACACGCCAGACAAACCCACTTTGCCGTTGGACCAGCCCTGCTGGCCTGCCCATTCGATGCAAGCCACAAAGTCATCGGTTTCACGCGGCGAGAAATGGTCTACGTAACCCGGCGAGCGACCACAGCCACGCGAATCCACACGCACCACCACATAGCCATCGGGCACCCATTTTTCTGGATCGACCACTTCCCAGTTTTGAAACAGGTTGGACGAGCCGTGCGGCACATCGGGGTGCTCGCTGACCATTTTTTGCCAGGCGCTGGGGTAACCCTCTTGAAACGCCAAACCTTTGGCGTACGGCCCGTAGCTCAACAGCACCGGGTACTGGCCCGGTGCGATGGGGCGAAAAACGTCGGCCCTCAAAGTCAGGCCATCGTCCATCTGAATTGGCACATCCCAATCGATGGTCATGCCGGCACGAACTTCGGTGAATGTGCTGTCGTTGCGGAGGGTCAAAGGTGTCTCCAGCGCTGGCTAAAGAAGCGGTCAGCGGCCGATGGCTGCGTTGACACGCGGCATGACTTCGTTGGCAAACAACTCCATCGAGCGTTTGCCCAAGGCTGGATCCATCCAGTCATGGCAGGCGTACAAGAGGTTGCCAAAGTCGCCCACTTGTTCACGGAAAGCCAAAATTTGATCGACCACCGAATTGACGGTACCGGCCAACACCAAGCGGTTGGTCACGTATTCGGGCGTGACCAAGGCGTCGTCCATGTCGGGGTTGGTCTTGAACAAATTGCTGCGTCCGCCGTTGAGCATTTTGCGCACCAACTGCTTGAAGTAGAAGTAATACGGGCCACCCTCTTCCAAGCCATAGCGCTTGGCGGTGGCGTCGTCGTCAGCCACAAAAATACTCTTGGCCACGCGCCATTCGCTGGGGCTGGCAACGGCACCCACGGCTTCACGGCCTTCTACATATTTGGGCCAGTGGGTCTTGACCCACTCGGGCATGAGGAAGTTGGCTGAAATAGGTTGCCAGCCGCGCTTGGCCATTTCCGTCACGCCTTTGGAGAACGGGGCCACGGCGGTGCCCACGATCAGGGGATGTGGACGCTGGTAGGGCTTCATGATGAAGCCTTGACCGATTTCTGGAATCATGGTTTTACCCACCGAAACTTTCCAAAACTCGCCTTCGATGTCGTAGGGCGGCTCCGACTCCCAAATCTTGAGGACCATGTTGATGCTCTCGACAAACATGGCGTTGCGATCTTTGCCAAAGTTGCCAAACACCTCAGCGTCTGACATCAAGCCACCAGGGCTGATGCCCATGATGAAGCGGCCCTTGAGCATGTGGTCCATCATTGCGGCCTGTGCAGCAATGGCCGCAGGATGGGCGTTGGGCATGTTGATGGTGCCCGTGCCCAACATGATGTTTTTGGTTTCAGAAATCAAGCTGGCCAAGAAAATCATGCTCGACGTGACCGTTTCTGCGGCATCGGTGACGTGCTCACCCACATAAGCTTCGCTGTAACCGCAACGGTCGGCCAAGAGGATGGCTTCGCGGTCTTCGGCCAAGGTCTCGGTGATGTTTCGTCCAGGTGGATGCAGCGGCATCATGAACATGCTGTGTTTCAATGTCTTCTCCTTGAATGGTCGGTTGGGGGCGCTCAGGCCAAGCTGTACTCGGCACCCTGCACGTAGCTGCCTTGGCAAAACAGCAAGGTAGGTTTGCGCTCATAGGCGTAGCGCTCCACTTGACCCAAAAATAAAATATGGTCTCCCACCACCAAGCGCTCGGTGGTTTTGCACTCCAGGGTCGCCACGCAGTCGTTCAACACGGGCAAGCCATCCAGCCCCAAGCTGTGATTCAAACCCTCGAATTTGTTGGTCAGGCCAGCGCTTGAAAAACGTTTGGACAAGTCCACTTGGTCCAGCGCCAAGATGTTGATGACGAAGCGACCGGTTTGGTCGAACACATCCAAGCTGGGGGAACCTTTGACCAAGCTCCACAACACGATGGGCGGGTCCAGCGAGACAGAGCTGAACGAGTTGGCGGTCACGCCTACCAATCGGGTTTGCGCATTACCAGAGGTCACCACGGTGACGCCGGTTCCGAAGCTTCCGAATGCATGGCGCAAGTCGCGCGGATCAAAAACAGGCTGCTTGGTGTTCATACGATCACTTTAAGGTGATCACGTGATCAACAGCATCAGTGATTTCCCTAGCCACGCACTTTATTTCGAGGTTTCTTGTCCGACGTCATGCCCAAGATTTGGGGCAACACCACCCGAGCCCCTGCCATGAAGTGTGCGATCGTCACACGGATCATGTCGTCCACGTCGTCTTCGATCGGCACGTTGAAAATCCAGCGCCGCTGACCGAAGTAAAAAATGCGCGCATTGATGCTCCACACCAGTTCAATCTCTGCCGTTTTGAGCGGCAATTCTTTGACCGTTGGCAACTTCAACTCGTGGCGCAACTCGGCCGCCACCGGCTCCAAAATTCGGCTGCGCAAGACATCGAGGTATTTTTTGTTGATGCTCTCGCCCCGCAAACCCGAAAACATGAAGATGCGCACCCAGTCACGGGTCAACGCTGCCTTGGAATATTCAATGTAAAGACTGACCAAGCGATCTTCCAAAGCAATGCTGCGGTCTTGGATGACCGACTCCCAAAACGGATTCCAACGCCCCAGGTACACCTCGTCGTAGACCCGGTCGATCAAGGCTTCTTTGTTGGGAAAATATTTGTAGATCAGCGACTGGGTCACGCCCAAACGCCGAGCCAATTCACGGGTGTCACCACTGAAACCCACTTCGGCAAAGAACTCCACCGCACCGCGTGCTATCTGCTGCTCGCGCTCTTGGCTGCTGAGGCGCTTCTTGTCAGGGGAGTTTTTTTTCACCATCATCCCGAGCCTGCCCATCAATCTGGCGATGTCACTGGCTCGATCTTGTGCGAGACCGCCGAAGTCATGATGGCCTCCAAGGCCGCCACGTTGGCCAGCATCTCGCGGTGTGTCACCGGGTACGGCCGCTCATGGCGAATGGCCGCGGCAAAGGCCTCCAAGTTGGCCAGCACCGTGGGGTGCGGTGCCGCAAAACTGGTGACTGGTGCTTGGCCTTGCATGACACGCTTGATGTCCCAGCCGGTGGGGTTTTCAGGGTGGGTACGGTCGCGAATTTCAAACCAGCCTTTGGATCCATAGACCGCAAAGCGCCCTTCAAAAGGCGTCGCCAAAATGGCGCTGATCAAGGCATTGGCTCCACCCGGGAAGGCCAGCATGAGGCCCAGCGTGTCGCCGTTTTCAAACTCGGAACCGCGTGTGGCCAAACGCGCCCACACCGCTTCGCTGGGGCCCAAAATGGCAATCGCCAAATCGACCAAGTGAATGCCTGTAGCGGTCAGTGGCCCCACCGGTGCATGCTGGTTGGACAAACGCCAGTTGTCTTTGGGCAAGGCAAAGAATTTGTCTTGGCTGAAGTTGGCTTCGATTTGCAAAATGGTGCCAAAGGTGCCCGACTCGATCTCGCGGCGCAACTCGATCACCGACGGTTCAAAGCGACGCTCGTGGCCAATGCCCAAGACCCGCTGGTGTTGGGTGCAACTTGCGATCGCGCGCTGCGCATCTTTCACGGTCAGGCACAGGGGTTTTTCGCAAAAAACGTGCTTGCCCGCCTCGGCAGCCGCCACGATCTGATCGGCGTGCTGCTGATGCGGGGTGCACAGAATGACCGCTTCCATGTCTGCGATCTGCAAAAAATCTTCGAAACTGGCCAGCACCTGCACGCCCTGCAACACGGGGTCCGTCGCCATCTGCTGGCGCAGCTCGGCACTCACCTCCACCACCGCCACCAAGGACATGTGCGTTGAACTGTTGATTTGTTTGGCGATGGTCTTGCCCCACCAGCCGTAACCGACCAAGCCCATGCGGACCGGTTGTTGGGTGGTGGATGAAGGCTTGGGGTTTGTCACAGCGGTGTCTCCTGAATTGGGTTCTTGTTTTAGACTCGGCACGAATTTACACCAAATAGGAGATCAAATGACCACCAAAGTAAAAACCAGCGCCCACAAAACCACCTCAAGCAGCGCCTCCCCAACTGCCAAAACCCAGCCAAGCGCAGCGACCGGTACCCAAATTGGCTTTCTCGGTTTGGGCATCATGGGCTCGGCCATGTCGGGCAATTTGTTGAAAGCTGGCTTTGCAGTGTTTGGCTTTGACCCCAGCGACGCCGCACGCGCTCGGCTGAAAAAAGCCGGTGGCACGCCTTGCGCCAGCATGGGCGAATTGGCGTCCAAGGTGGACGTGATCATTTCATCCTTGCCCCATGCACAAGCCTTGATCGATGCCTCCCATGCCGTGGCGTTGACGGGTAAAAAAGGCTTGCTGGTGGTCGACACCAGCACGCTGGACATCGACGACAAAATTGCCGCTCAACAAATATTGGCCAAAAAGGGCATCACCTTGCTGGACTGCCCGTTGTCTGGCACGGGTGC
>CAITHK010000204.1 GCA_903892175.1 uncultured Burkholderiales bacterium
ACTGCGGGTCTTTCTCGACCACCACCACCTTCAAGCCCAGATGCGCCCCCGTCACAGCGCCCGACAGGGCGCCAGCACCCGAGCCCACGACCAACAGGTCGCAGGTGGTGGAGGCTGCGTCTGACGACAGGTGCGATGACGGCATGGGGGCTTAAGGCGCGTAGATCGGTTGGCGATCTTTCGCCGAGGCCCGTTGGTTGAAGAAAGGCGACGCCCCACTGGCCGCGGCCAATTGGGCCGCGAAGGATTGCAACTCTTCCCCAAAAGCCAGCATGCGCGATTCGGTGAAGCGCACCGTGGGCCCCGCGATGGTGAGGATGCCCATGGGCGGCTGGCCGTTCAAACGCACCGGCGCGGCCATGGCATTGAGCCCCGCGGTGAAGGTTTCTTGCGTCAGGCTGTAGCCCCGTGCGCGTGCCGCGTGCAGCGCTTCCAACACAGCGTGCAAGCTGGTGGGCGCGTTGGGGCCGTAGTCGGCGGGCAGCCCCAAGCCTTGTTTGGAGACCAAGGCCAAAGCCGCGTCGTCTGGCAGTGCCATGAGCCAGGCCAAGCCGGAGGCCGAACAGCTCAAACGGGCGTCGTTGCCCATGTCGGGGTCGTAGCGCAGGCCCTGGCGAGCCCCTTGGGCGCGGGCCACCCAGGTCAGGCGCTCGCCGTCGACCACCGACAAACGCACCAACTCACCCGAGATGGCGGCCAAACGGTCGAGCAGGGGCTGGGCCACATCGACGATGCCGGTGTTGCTCAAAAAGCTCAGACCCATCGACACCAGCTTGGTGGTGAGCACGTAGTCGCCGTGGTCGCGGGTTTGGCGCACATAGCCACAGCGGATCAGATCGGCCAACAAACGGTGCACCGCGCTGCGCGGAATATGGAGCTCGTCGGCCATGGCCGCCAGCTCCAAGCCCTCGCCATGGGCGCTGAGCAGCTCCAATATGCCAAGGGTTCGTTCAAGGACACCGTTCATCGTTGTGCAACCGTTCTGAGGTGGGGATTGGCGGGCAGTCTAGCCATTTTCAGAATTAAATTCAATAGTTGAATGATATTCCACTTTTAACTATGATCAGCCCATTTCCAATTTCTGAGTTCAGACATGCTCGACAACCTCAGTGGCGCCACCCGGGTGCACTTCATCGTGGGTGACCCGATTGCCCAAGTCAAATCGCCCTTCGGCGTCACCCAGGCATTTGAGCAAGCCGGTCGCGACGCCATTTGCGTGCCAGCCCATGTGCCCACCGCCGACTTGGCGGCTTGGCTGGACGGTGTGTCCAAATCACGCAATGTGGACGGCGTGATCGTGACTGTGCCGCACAAGTTTGACTGCTACAGCCTGTGCGCCACGGCCTCGCCGCGTGCCGAGTTTTTGACAACCGTCAACACGATGCGCCGCCATGCCGACGGCAGCTGGCATGGCGACATGTTCGATGGCCTGGGCTATGTTCAAGCCATGCGCCTGAACGGCTGTGACCCGCAAGGCCAGACAGCTTTGCTGGTGGGCGCAGGAGGCGCTGGATCGGCCATTGCCCATGCTTTGGTGATGGCCGGTGTGCGCGAACTGGCCATCCACGACCCCGACACCAAGAGGCGCGACAGCTTGGTGGCCCGTTTGGCCAGCTTGGGGATGGCGCAGGTGCGCGCAGGCAGCACCAACCCCGCAGGCTTTGACATCGCCATCAACGCCACGCCCATCGGCATGAAAGACACCGACCCCTTGCCCTTGCAGACACAGCACATCAACTGCGAGATGTTTGTGGGCTGTGTGATCACCGCCCCGGCCGTGACGCCTCTCATCGACGCCGCACGCGCCCTAGGTTGCCGAACCATGACGGGCGCGGACATGTTTGCGCAAGTGCGCGATTTGATGGTGAATTTTTTGTTGGAAAGCACGCCCACACCATGAGTACCTGGTCTCCCAGCACCCCACCCAACACCCAACTCGACCGACTCAGCGAGGACACCAGCGTGGATGTGCTGGTCATCGGCGCTGGCGGGGCGGGCATGTCGGCCGCCCTGTTTGCGGCGCTCCAAGGCGCACGCGTGCTGTTGGTGGAAAGCACCGAATACCTGGGCGGCACCACCGCGTTGTCGGCCGGCACCAGCTGGGTGCCCGGCACCACCAAGGGCTTAGCGGTGGAGCCTGGCGACACGCTTGAACGTGCCAAAACCTTTTTGAACCATGCGGTGGGCGACAAGGCCGACGCGGCCCTGCGCAACGCCTTTGTGGACCATGGCGCGAAAGCCGTGGCTACCTTAGAGGCCCACACCGAGGTGCAGTACCAAGTGCGCACCCTGCACCCGGACTATCTGTCGGAGTTGGAGGGCTCGGTGTTGCGAGGCCGCGCGATTGAGCCCATGCCGTTTGACGGCCGCCGACTGGGCGCGACCTTGAAGCTGATTCGCCCGCCGATTCCTGAATTCACCGTGCTGGGCGGCATGATGGTGGACCGCGACGACATAGGCCATTTGCTCAAACTCGCCCAGTCGTGGACATCGTTCAAATACGCCACCCGCATCCTTGTGCGCCACGCGGTGGACAAACTGCGCTGGGGCCGAGGCACACGCTTGGTGATGGGCAACGCCTTGATCGCACGGCTGCTGTATTCGCTGCTGCAACGCGGGGTGACGATCGTCACGCACACCCAGGTGGAACGCTTGGTCAAAGAAGGCCACGCCGTGCAAGCGGTGGTGCTGCGCCAAGGCGATGTGCAACGCACGGTGCGCGTGAGGGGCGGTGTGGTGATGGCCAGTGGCGGCTTCAACCGCCACCCGCAAAAACGCGGCGAGATGCTGCCAGGGGCCGATGTGCGCTGGTGCCCTGGTGCGCCGGGCCACACCGGCTCAGCGCAAGACTTGGCGCTGGCTGCAGGTGCGTGCTTTGGCACGGGCGGCATGAGCCATGCGTTTTGGGCCCCGGTGTCAACGCGCCAACGCGCCGATGGCAGCACGGCGGTGTTTCCCCACTTTGTGATGGACCGCGGCAAGCCTGGCATGCTGTGCGTGAACCAAGCGGGCGAGCGGTTTGTGAATGAATCCACCTCGTACCACCTGTTTGGCATGGCCATGCAGCATGCCCACCCACAATCGCCCAGCGTGCCCGCCTGGCTTATGGCCGACGCTGCGGCCTTGAAGCGCTATGGCATGGGCATGGTGCGACCAGGCGGTGGCGGCCTGGCACCGTTCTTGGCCGATGGCTACTTGACGCAAGCCCACAGCTTGAGCGAGTTGGCGCAAAAACTGGGGATGAACCCTGGCACACTGGAAGCCACGGTGCGCGCGTTCAATGCCATGGCAGCCAAAGGCAAAGACACTGCATTTGGTCGCGGCACCACCGACTACCAGCGCGCCAACGGCGACGCCACCTGGGATGGCCCCAACCCCTGTTTGGGCCCGCTCACGCAAGCGCCGTTTTATGCCCTGCGTTTGTACCCGGGTGACATTGGTGCAGCCACCGGTTTGCGCACCGATGTGCATGCCCGTGCGCTGGACGCCCAAGGCACGCCCATTGCCGGTTTGTACGCCTGTGGCAACGACATGCACTCGATCATGGGCGGGGCTTATCCGGGCCCCGGCATCACCATCGGCCCGGGCTTGACCTTTGGCTATTTGGCCGCCGAGCACGCGGTGGCACGCGCACGCGGGGCCTGAGCAACACCGCGCCGCACCGACACCGCGCATCCAAGCGCTGGGGCGCAGGCCCGGCGTGCGCGTGCAACACCCGATCTGGGCAAGAGGGCGCACCTACAATGTCGTTCTTCTTCAACAGCCTCTGGATGAACCCCATGAAACGCTGCACTTGTCCCTTCGGGGAGGCTCACGCATGAGCCGCAAAGTCTTTATCAAAACCTTCGGTTGCCAAATGAACGAGTACGACTCGGACAAGATGGCCGATGTGCTGGGCGACGCTCAGGGCTACGAAAAAACCGACGACCCCGAACTTGCCGACCTGATTGTGTTCAACACCTGCTCGGTGCGCGAGAAAGCGCAAGAGAAAGTGTTCTCTGACCTGGGCCGGGTGCAACACCTCAAGGCCAAAGGCGTGAGGATCGCCGTGGGCGGCTGCGTGGCCAGCCAAGAGGGTGACGCCATCATTGCGCGCGCGCCCTATGTGGACGTGGTGTTTGGCCCGCAAACCCTGCACCGTTTGCCCGAGTTGCTGAACCAACGCGAGTCGCAGATGCGGCCACAAGTGGACATCAGCTTCCCAGAGATTGAAAAATTCGATCACTTGCCCCCCGCACGGGTGGACGGCGGCAGCGCCTTTGTGAGCATCATGGAAGGGTGCAGCAAATATTGCAGCTACTGCGTGGTGCCCTACACCCGTGGCGAAGAGGTGAGCCGTCCGTTTGACGATGTGCTGGTGGAAGTGGCGGGCCTGGCCGCACAAGGCGTGAAAGAAATCACGCTGCTGGGCCAAAACGTCAATGCCTACCGGGGCGTGATGGGTGGCACCGCAGAGATCGCCGACTTTGCCTTGCTGATTGAATATGTGGCTGAAATTCCAGGCGTGGAGCGCATCCGCTACACCACCAGCCACCCGAATGAATTCACACAGCGCTTGATCGATGTGTACGCCAAAGTGCCCAAGCTGGTGAGCCATTTGCACTTGCCCGTGCAGCACGGCAGCGACCGCATTTTGATGGCCATGAAACGCGGCTACACCGCCATGGAATACAAGAGCACGGTGCGCAAACTGCGCGCCATCCGCCCCGACATGGCGATGAGCAGCGACTTTATTGTGGGCTTTCCCGGTGAGACCGAGGAAGACCATCAAAAGCTCATCAAGCTCATGCACGATGTGTATTACGACAACTCGTTCAGCTTCATCTTCAGCCCACGTCCCGGCACACCGGCTGCCAATTTGCACGACGACACGCCGCACAGCGTGAAGCTGCGCCGCTTGCAAGAGGTGCAAAAAATCATCGACGACAACGTGCGCGCCATCAACGTGCAGCGCGTGGGCTCGACCCAACGCATCATGGTGGAAGGCTGGTCGCGCAAAGATGCCACCGAGCTGATGGGCCGCACCGAGTGCAACCGCATCGTCAACTTTGCAGGTGGCCCCAACTCGGAGCGCTTGCTGGGTCAAATGATCGATGTGACGATCAGCGAAGCCTATCCGCACTCGCTGCGTGGACAGGTGTTGGTCAAAGAAACGGTTTAAAGTCCGAATCCATTAGGAAAGGTACCCATGCGCCCATCGCTGGTACTTGCCCGCCATCGACAAGCCATGCGTGAAGCGGCAAGCCGCTTTCACGTCAAGAACTTGCGTATTTTCGGCTCGATACTCAGCGGGACGGACCAAGAGGGCAGTGACTTGGACCTGTTGGTCGACGCACTGCCTGGTACCACACTGTTTGACTTAGGCGGTCTACAAGATGAACTCGAATCGCTGCTGGGCATTCGTGTCGATTTGTTGACCCCTGCTGACCTGCCCTCCAAGTTTCGTGCTCAAGTGCTGACTGAGGCGCAGCCGGTATGAACAAGAACTGACTTGCCGACTACCTTGACCACATGCAGCAGGCTGCGAGAGATGCTTGCACATTTGTTGAAGGTATGGAGAAAGCAGATTTCCTAGAGGACAAACGCACACAACAAGCTGTC
>CAITHK010000205.1 GCA_903892175.1 uncultured Burkholderiales bacterium
ACTGTTTGTTCACCTGCAAACCCACTTCGGTGCTGCCCGCGAGCAGTGTGGTGGTGGGGTGCTTGACCAAGTAGTCGGCCACCTCGGCCACGGTGGCGGGCGACACGAACTCGTTGCCCTTTTTGGTTCGCACCACGGGCTGGACGATGATGTCACCGTCGAGGCTCAGGGTGGGTGTGGCAGCGCGCTTGATCTCTTGCAACAGCGGCACATCGGCGCTGTCGTCCACTTTCAAAGCGGTTTTCTTTTCGCAGGCTTTGACTGTGGCGTCGATGATGGGGGTGTAGCCGGTGCAGCGGCACAGGTTGCCGCTGAGCGCATCGGTGATCTCTTGGCGTTTCGGGCTGGTGTTGGTTTGCACCAGGTTGACCAAGCTCATCACGATGCCCGGGGTACAGAACCCGCACTGCGATCCATGGCAGCCCACCATGGCTTCTTGCACCGGGTGCAAAGAGCCGTCGGCTTTTTTCAGACTCTCCACCGTCTTGACCGATTTGCCATCCAAAGCGGGCAACAACTGGATACAGCTGTTCACGGGCACGTAGTTCACGCCCGTGCCAGCGTCGTTGAGCTCGCCCACCATCACCACACACGCACCGCAATCGCCCTCGGCGCAGCCCTCTTTGGTGCCCTTGCGGTGCAATTGCTCACGCAGGTAATCCAGAACGGTGGTGGTGCGGCGCACACCTTGGGCTTCGACGATTTGGCCGTCGAGCACAAATCGCACGGTGTTGGTGACTTGGGTCATGGTGGGGGGGGTAAGGAGCTAAAAAAGGTTCGCCAGATTTTAGTGACCTGCACCCCGAATTCGAGGCAGGTATGCCGCTTGGTATACAAATAATTTGGGGCATCGCGCACTAAATAGCTAAATCGACCGCCCTACACTGAGCCCATGGAACACAAAGACTATTCCCCTTGGCGCGTCAAACCCAAAAGTGGCTTCAAGCTGCATGACATCGAGACCTTGCCGTCGCCCAAAGACTTGCCCACCGATGCGGCATGGCAAAGCAGCATGCACAGACTCGGGGACAAGCTCAACAAGCTGCAAGGCACTTTGCATGCAGGCAAATACAAAGGCTTGTTATTGGTATTGCAAGGCATGGACACTGCGGGCAAAGACGGGGTGATTCGCAGCGTGTTCACCCACATCAGCCCCCTGGGCGTGCGGGCTGAGGCCTTTGGTGCGCCCAGCGACTTAGAAAAGAGCCACGACTTTTTGTGGCGCATCCACCAAAAGACGCCAGCCCTCGGAGAAATGGTGATTTTCAACCGCAGCCATTACGAAGACGTGCTGGTCACACGTGTGCGCGGCTGGGTGAAAAAAGACACCTGCGAAAAACGGTTTGATGACATCAAGCACTTTGAGAGCCTGTTGGCTGATTCGGGCATCACCGTTCTCAAATGCTATTTGCACATCTCCAAAGTAGAACAAAAAAAGCGCTTGCAAGCACGCTTGGACGACCCGCGCAAACATTGGAAGTTGCAGCCCTCAGACTTTGACGATCGCCAACTCTGGCCCAAATTTGCCGAGGCCTATGAAGACGCGCTGTCGGCCACCAGCACACCCGACGCGCCCTGGTATGTGGTGCCGGCCGACTCCAAACCCTACCGCGACTTGTTTGTGGCAGACCTTTTGGTGCAAACCTTGGAAGCCATGCAGCTTGAAATGCCCAAGCCTTTGTTTGACCTCTCTAAAGTCAAGCTGGACTGAGAGAACGAAACAAAACGGCCAAGGTATTTCTTACCTACTCAAGACCCCCGGTAGGTCGAATAACTCCAAGGGCTGACCAACAAAGGCACGTGGTAATGCTGGTCGGTGTGGGCCACACCAAAGTCCAGGATCACTTGGTCTAGAAAGTTAGGTTCTGGCAAAGCCACGCCCTTGGCAGCAAAGTACCCCTTCACGTCAAACACCAATCTGTAGGTGCCCTTCTTCAGGCTGTCGTTGTCGTACAACAGGCCATCAGGGTTGCGACCATCGTGGTTCAGGATGAATGATTTGACCAAGCTGGCATGGCCATTGGCAGTGGTGAACAACGACACCTGCATGCCGGCAGCGGGGCC
>CAITHK010000206.1 GCA_903892175.1 uncultured Burkholderiales bacterium
AACTGCAACAGCTTGCACACCAATGCGTTTGACGAAGCCATCACCACGCCCACCGAAGACTCGGTGCGTCGCGCCATGGCGATTCAGCTGATCATCAACCGCGAATGGGGCTTGGCGAAAAACGAAAACCCCAACCAGGGCGCGTTCATCATCGAAGAGCTCACCGAGTTGGTGGAAGAAGCTGTGCTGGCCGAGTTTGAAAAGATTGCCGAGCGCGGCGGCGTGTTGGGCGCCATGGAGACGGGCTATCAGCGCGGCAAGATCCAAGACGAATCGATGACCTACGAGATGCTCAAGCACACCGGCGAGTTGCCCATCATTGGTGTCAACACCTTCCGCAATCCGCATGGCGAGCAAGTGATGGACAAGCTGGAGTTGGCCCGCTCCACGGATGAAGAAAAGCTAAGCCAGTTACACCGCTTGATCGACTTCCACGCGCGCCACAAAGAAGAAGCCTCGGTCCAACTCCAACGCTTGCAGCAAGCGGTGATCGACAACGCCAACGTGTTTGAGGTGTTGATGGACGCGGTGCGGGTGTGCTCACTCGGTCAAATCACCCACGCCTTGTTTGAGGTGGGCGGGCAATATCGGCGCAATATGTAGAAAAATTATCCTTGCATTTCAAATATGACATGTTTAATATGCAAGGATGTTTACTCGGAAATCTTCGCAAGAAATTCGCAATCAACTGTCTTGGAGCCCAGCAGTTGCCATTTTGGGCGCTCGCCAAATTGGCAAAACCACACTGGCACAGCAAATTGCGACTGAATTCCCGCAGTCCATCTACCTCGACTTAGAAACGCACCAAGCACGCGCTAAACTGGAGCAGGCGGATGTTTTTTTTCAAGCCAATCGCCATCGGCTGATTGTTTTGGATGAAATTCAAAACGCCCCAGAATTGTTCAGCACGATGCGCGGTGAAATCGATGCGGACCGTCGCAATGGCCGATTCCTTATTCTTGGCTCGGCTTCATTCAAACTCCTTCAGCAATCGCAATCGTTGGCGGGCCGCTTGGCTTTGGTCGACATGGCCCCTTTGCTATTGAGTGAAGTGCATCAAGAGTTTGCGGATATCCAAACGCTGTGGCTGCGCGGAGGGTTTCCCAACAGCTACACAGCCGCTGGCGATGAGGCATCTTGGCTTTGGCGCGATGCTTTTGTCAGACACTTTCTGCACACAGACCTACCAGGGCTTGGAATCAACGTTGAGCCAGAGCTGATGCGACGCTTTTGGCGCATGGTGGCGCACTTGCATGGTCAGTTGTTCAATGCATCCAGCATTGCTGCGGCGCTTGGCGTGTCAGCACCCACGACGACGCGGTACCTTGACCATTTGGTGCAAAGCCTGATGTTGCGCCGACTAGAACCGTTTCATGCCAACCTCGGCAAGCGACTGGTTAAATCACCCAAAATCTATGTGCGTGACAGCGGATTGCTCCATTACCTCATGGGCATACGCGACATTCATGACATGATGGGTCACCCAATCACAGGTGCCTCTTGGGAGGGTTTTTGCATCGAGCAAATCTGCAACCATCTGCCCGTCGGTGCCAGCGTTTCTTTTTATCGAACAGCTGCTGGGGCAGAACTTGACGTGGTGGTCGAAACCGGCAGCCAAACCATTGGGTTTGAAATTAAATTTTCTTCTGCGCCTAAGGTGAGCAAAGGCTTCTGGCAAGCCTGCAAAGACATAGGCGTTGACAAAGCCTATGTGGTCGCGCCTGTCAAAGAGAGTTGGACGATGGCCAATCATGTGGAGGTGATTTCACCCTTGGCCATCCCTGCGTCTCTCAGCCGTTCAATCCACGGCCCTTCGGCCACAAGAAAGGATTGAGCAACTTCACGCCAAACGGCTTGAAATCCGCCACATGGCGCGTGACCACGGTGAGGCTGTGTACCCTGGCAGTGGCGGCGATCATGGCATCTGCATACAGCGTGTCGGATTGGCGGCGCATGAGCTTGGCCCATTGACGAAACACGATGACATCCATGGGCAAGATGTTGTAAGCACCTGCCAGTGGGTTCTGCCAATGTTCAATCTCATCTGCTTTGTTTGGGTCTTGATCTCGGGTGAGCTCTATGCCTGCCTGAATTTCAGCCAAGGTCACAGCACTCCCAGGTAAAGGTCAGCATCGTTCACGGCCTCAACCCAGGCCAGCACGGCACCACGCGGGCGCGGTTTGCGCAGCTCTGAAACCACGTTGGTGTCGAGCAGATACATGGTTTCAGTTCAGTGGCACAGGCTTGCGCCGTTTGGCTTGTCCACGCACAGCACCTAGATCTTGGGTGCGCGCATCGTCTTGCAACAAAAGTTGCTTCACACTCGGCCGACCGACCGCTTGCAAGCGCTGCCACTCGCGCAAGGGCACCAACACAGCCGTGTCAGTGCCACGTTTGGTCACCATTTGCGGGCCTTGTGTGAGGCAAGCACTGAGGAATTCGCTGAACCTCGCTTTGGCGTCTTGTACGGGCCATGAGTGCATGGGCAGTCCTATCAAAGTCATACCGATCAGTTGTCTGACTATTTTAAAGAAGGCGCCAGATGGCGTCACCACCAGTTGGTAATCCAGTCGGCTAACAAGCTGGTGCGCCGCATCGAATGCAGCCATGTTTCTTTTCGTTTGCAGAAGCTTTTCGAGCAGCCCACCCATTCAACATGTTCGTTTTTGGGCTGTGCGGTTGCACGCTGGCCGCGTAGGATTTGTTGAGCAATGACTGGATCAAACCCAATAAGTGGCTGATCTCTGTTTCTTGCATGGTCGTGTGGCGCCCAAAAAATGAGTACCAAGATTTTCATTTGGAGCGAGTGTTTCTTCAGCGATAGGCGATCAACTCGACCCCTGCTTCACGAGCTGCCGCTTGTAATTGCTTGTCAAGCGTGGCCAATGGCAAGTTCTCGCGCAAGGCCAGCTCCAGATAGGCTGCGTCATAGGCACTGAGACCAAACTGCCGAGCCAGATCAAGCGTCGCGTGCAGCGCATGTTGAGCCGTGTTGATGTCTATGCTGATGCTCAGCGCATCGAGCAGAGAAACAAAGGCAGAGGCTTGCGCCTGAGTGATTCTCCCTAGACGCTGGCTCTTGCTTATGACGTTAGAAGCCTCAAGCGACCACAAGGATGGTACGCATGCTCCGCCTTTTTGTAGCAGTGCCAACACTTGTTCAGCAAGCCCGATGCCTGCTGGATTCGATTGCGGGAGTAACCACAACATGGCCACAGAGTTGTCCAGAACTAAGCTCATGCGCGACCCTCGTTGATCATCTCTCGTAGATCCATGTTGGCACCTGCACCACCGATTTGTTGCGCGCGCATGAACTGGCGCATCTTGTCTGCTGCCACTTCGCGGTGTTGGTCAGCGGTGGCGGAGGTGAGGCGGGCTACGACGCGTCCGCGCACAGTAATTTCGACGACATGACCTGCTTCCACTTGACGCAGCAATTGAGGAAGGTGCGTTTTTGCCTCATAGGAGCCGACAGACGTGACTTGTTTCATGGTGTATTCCTTAGATACCAAGTTGAAAACTATAAACCAGTCCATAAAACTAGT
This sequence comes from uncultured Burkholderiales bacterium, assembly GCA_903892175.1. Classification (GTDB taxonomy): domain Bacteria; phylum Pseudomonadota; class Gammaproteobacteria; order Burkholderiales; family Burkholderiaceae_C; genus Limnohabitans. Next base: position 3,546 of record CAITHK010000206.1, read on the forward strand.
CTATAGAACTAGTCTATAAAAACAACGCCATCAATATGCCCTGGCAACTATATCGGCCAGTCTGATGCGGTCTTGCATCACCAGTCGCTTTGCGGTGCTCACACTCTTGTGCCCAAGGATCGCAGCAATGTGAACAAGGTCGTAGCCTTTGCGGTGTAGCTTGACCGCCAGCGTACGCCTAGCCGACTGAGTACTGCCGTGTTGCTAGACTTTGACGGTCATCGTTCGTTGGAGGACATGTGCAGCATGTTGAAGATTTTTCATGGGTTTGCCTTCAGGTTCGGTTGAGCGTGTGGAGGCCGATACCTTGCAGGTGCGGGATGGTTGTTTGATTTTTTCCCGGGCACCCACACGCAGTGAGCTGCGTGAGGACGATCGTCGGGTGTCTCGGGCTTATGGGGCTGGGAGTTGGCGAACGGTTGAAGAGGCTAAGCAAGCCGTTGCTGTTGGCAGTGGTTAGGGGACTGGCGTCCTCGCCATTGGCGAGCCGTGCTATCGCAAGGATTACAGTCCATACACTTGGCGAACTGCGTGCTCTACTGCCGTCAGGTCAGCTGCAGAAAGCTCACCGACGTGTTTGCCGATGCGCGTTTTGTCAATCGTGCGCAACTGGTGGCACAGGGCAACTGATGAAGCGCCGGCGGAGGGAACCGCAATGACCACGGGTGGCAGTGCCCGCGCTGATGTGGAAAGAGGCAGCACGCCAATTTGGCGCAGTTTTGCATTGAGCGGCGTGATCGACAAAACGACACAAGGTCGTGCCGTGCCTTGCTGCTCGCTGCCAAGCGTGGGTTCAAGATTGACTCGAAAGATGTCTCCGCGTTTGAAATCCATCCCGCTCATGGGTTACAGGCTTTCTAGGCCATCACCCACTGTGATATCCCAATGCTTTTCATCTTCACGGCATTGAGCAAACGCTGGATCGGTCAAGTAGGCTTGGGCGATGCTTTCTAGCTCTGCTTCGCGTGTGACCAGGGCTTGCTTCATGAGGCCTTCCATCACGCGGCTGCGCTCGCCGTGAGGCACGACTGCGTTGAATCGCTGCAAGATCGGTGCAGCAATGGTGTAAGACGCTCGAAGCGTGGTAGGTGGCATGGTGGATCCTCTGATCATATAGTTCAGTATTACTGAGTATTGAGCATGGTAGAGGAGCATTGCGCATCAGTCAACATGAGCACTTCCTGGCCGTACCATTTACCCGAAGCTTCTCCGTAACTGGCCGGTCACGGTCGTCCGGAATACCCAAGAACGCGGTCAAGACGCAAATTTGGTGCGCCGTGCAGGCGACGGTAACCAGTTGAATTTATTCACTTTTTAACCCGACACTACTGATTCGATATGAAATGAAAGGTTTCCGAGTTGTTCTTGATTCTCCTGTGTGGCGGTGTCACACCTTACATCATTGGCAATGGCCAATTGTCAAAAAGAAGCCCAAAAGAAGCGTCGCATCACCGTTGACGCGGTGGAAGCAATTTCTCACGCCGCCATCATGCGATCCATGAGAGCTCAAGTCGAAGAAGTCACGAGCTCCCCCGAGAAGGCCATTGCTTTCCTCAAAGTTGTTCGTGGTGTATCGGGCCGATCATCACCCGGCTCGTCGGCATTGGCATGGCGTTGGTTGACTGATCAAGGATTGAAGCGCTCGAAAAATTGAGCGGGCGAGAGTATTTCGATTCCCTTGTAGGTTGTTACATCTTTTAAATCAGGGTCGCCTGAAATGAGGATAGATGCACCTGAATCGATGGCAAGCTCGATGAATTTGTCGTCGGTTTTATCTCGACTGACCGACACCGAAGACGATATTTCAAAGCGCTTGATGGATTGAGCGATCTGAACCAGATGTCGCAAACGGCCAGATGCACCGAAGTAGCGATCGAATTTGGGCTTGGCTATGCGTGTTTCCAGCTCATGCCAAGTATCCTGATTCTGAGCAATCACGAAATGCTCGACGGCTAGCGCCAATACCTGAGCGGTCTTCGAGTGTGGGAGCAAACCCGCGTTGATTAATACGTTGGTATCTATAACGATGAATGCAGGCTCAGTCTTCATTGAGCATGCGCATGACCTCGTCCTCGGTCAAGCCTTCCTCGGCCGCTTGATTGCTCATCTTGCCCAGGTGCAAGCGCATCGCCTCACCCGCATCTTTCCCATGCAGCGGGTAGTTCTCACTGATCAGCGCGGCGACATGCAACGCAATGGTCTGGGTGGATGCCTTGTAGTCCTCGTACGATTGGACAACCGCCACGGGACGGCCTCGGCGGGTGACCGCGATTGGCTGACGCTGGGAGGCGTCAATGAGCGTGCCAAATTGGTTTTGGGCAGCAAGAGATGTCATCGTGAGCATATGCATGATTCCATTGAATAGGTGTTACAGCCAATATAGCTGTTTCAGCTATATTGTCAAGCGCAAGCTGTCATCCACGATGTCGTCACGTGTCAGCTTTAACATCAGCGCATGAGCATTCGCCCCCCTTTCATCGCCCCCACCCGTCACACCGACGCCGACAGCGCACTGGCCCAAGTGCAGGCGCTGTACCAAACCAGCCTGGACCACTTGCGTTTGGCCATGAAGCAATTCGTGTCTGGCGACAATTTTCCGCAGCGGGTGCGCGCCTATTACCCGTTTGTACGCATCCACACACAGCACGGTGCGCTGCAAAAAACGAGCGACAGCGCCCATTTGAGCTATGGCTTTGTGGCCGAGCCAGGGCGCTACGAAACCACGCTGACACGCCCTGATTTGTTGGGCGACTACTACCGAGAGCAGTTTCGCTTGCTGCTGCAAAACCACGGCGTGCCCTTGGAAGTGGGAGTGAGCCATCAGCCGATCCCGGTGCATTTTTCGTTTGCAGAGAACGACCACATCGAAGGCGAAATGAGCGCCGAGCGGCGCCAGCAGATGCGGGAAGTGTTTGATTTGCCCGACCTTACCGCCATGGACGACGGCATTGCCAACGGCACGTTTCAAGCCGCTGCGGGCGAGCACCAACCGCTGTCCTTGTTCACGGCCGCGCGCATGGACTATTCGCTGCAACGCCTGCGCCACTACAGCGGCACCAGCCCCGAGCATTTTCAAAACTACGTGCTGTTCACCAATTACCAGTTCTACATCGACGAGTTTGTGCGTTTGGGGCATGAAGCCATGCAAGACCCCAACAGCGACTACGTGGCTTTTGTGGAACCGGGCAATGTGGTCACCCGGCGCGTGGGCTTGAACCCCGAGCCCCAAGACGCGCTGGGCAAAGTGCCCCCAAGGCTGCCCCAAATGCCGGGCTACCACCTGGTGCGTGCTGACCACGCCGGCATCACCATGGTCAACATTGGTGTGGGCCCTGCGAATGCCAAAAACATCACCGACCACATTGCCGTGCTGCGCCCCCATGCGTGGCTGATGCTGGGCCACTGCGCGGGCTTGCGCAACACACAGCAGTTGGGCGACTATGTGTTGGCTCACGGCTATGTGCGCGAAGACCATGTGCTGGATGAAGAGCTGCCGCTGTGGGTGCCCGTGCCAGCCTTGGCTGAAATTCAATTGGCCCTAGAGCAAGCGGTGAAAGACGTGACGCAATGCCAGGGTGCCGAGCTCAAACGCATCTTGCGCACCGGCACGGTGGCCAGCACCGACAACCGCAACTGGGAGCTGCTGCCAGACAACACGCCGCAGCGACGCTTCAGCCAAAGCCGCGCCGTGGCACTGGACATGGAAAGCGCCACCATTGCGGCCAACGGCTTTAGGTTTCGCGTGCCCTATGGCACGCTCTTGTGCGTGAGCGACAAACCGCTGCACGGAGAGATCAAGCTGCCGGGCATGGCCAACCACTTTTACCGCGAGCGCGTCGACCAGCACCTGCGCATTGGCATGCGTGCCATTGAGCTGCTGCGCGAGCAAGGCCCAGCACAACTGCACAGTCGCAAGTTACGCAGCTTTGCCGAAGTGGCGTTTCAGTGAGCCGCCTCGCCCATCTTCTCGCCCAAGCGCACAGGGCGCGCGGCTTGCCAATCGGGGTTGAGCGCAATCGTGTTCTTGGGCCAGAGTAAGACCACGGTAGAACCCAGTAAGAAGCGCCCCATTTCGTCGCCTTGTTGCAGGCTCAAGTCTTGGTCGTCGTAAGTCCACTCACGCACTTTGCCCGGACGTGGTGGGTTGACCACCCCATGCCACGGCGTGGCCATACTGCCCACGATGGTGGCACCCACCAGCACCAACACATACTGCTGCGGCTTGGCACCTTCAAGCGCCGGCATGTCAAACACGCACACCACGCGCTCGTTGCGTGCAAACAAACCCGGCACACCGCGTGCAGTGGCCGGGTTGACCGAAAACAGATCGCCCGGCACATGGACCATGCGGCGCAAGCGCCCCGCGCTGGGCATGTGGATGCGGTGGTAGTCCTTGGGGCTGAGGTAGATGGTGGCGAAGTCGCCATGCGCGAACTGCGCGGCCAAAGCAGCGTCACCCCCCACCAAGGCCTGGGTGCTGTAGTGGTGGCCCTTGGCCTGAAAAATTTGATCCCCCTCAATGCGCCCCAGCTGGCTGATGGCACCGTCTACCGGACAGACAAAGTCAGCCGCAGCCAAGGGGCGCGCGCCTGTTTTCAGGGCCCGGGTGAAGAAGTCGTTGAAGCTCTCATACTGTGTGACGTCAGGCTGGGCGGCTTGTGTCATGTCCACTTGGTAGCGGCGCACAAACCAGCGGATCAAGGCGTGGGTCAAACGCCCGCCTTTTGCGCGTGCCACAGAACCTGCAAAAACAGTCAAGGCCTGCTTAGGCAGCAGGTATTGCAAGAGCACGGTGAGGGTGTCGGTCATCGTTTGGATTTTAGGTGGCTGTCGGGTATGCCCCGACCTGCCCTGAAGCCCCAGCCCTTCACGGCACAATGTTCGCCATGATCCCTCTGTTTGAATGTCTGCATTTGATGAAGCGCTACGGTGAGAACACCGTGGTCAACGATGTGTCCTTTCGCATCGCCCCCGGCGAATGCCTTGGGGTGATTGGCCCCAACGGTGCGGGCAAAACCACCACCCTGCGCATGTGCTTGGGCCTGGCCACGCCAGACAGCGGCAGCGTGAGGGCGTTTGGTTTGACGATGCCCGAACATGACTTGGCCATCAAGGCCCGTCTGGGCGTGGTGAGTCAGTTTGACACCCTTGACCCAGACTTCAGTTGCGCCGAGAACTTGAGGGTATTTGGCCGTTACTTTGGCCTCAAGAAAACCGACATCCAAGCGCGCATTCCTGAGCTGTTGCACTTTGCCGCCTTGACCCACAAGGCCGATGCCAAGCCCGGCGAGTTGTCGGGCGGCATGAAGCGCCGCCTGAGTTTGGCGCGCGCCCTCATCAACAACCCCGACTTGCTGCTGCTAGACGAGCCCACCACGGGCTTAGACCCCCAAGCCCGTCACCTGATGTGGGAGCGCTTGCAGCAACTGCTGCAACAAGGCAAGTCGATTTTGCTGACCACCCATTTCATGGACGAGGCCGAGCGCTTGTGCAACCGTTTGCTGGTGCTGGACCACGGCAAAAAAATTGCCGAGGGCACGCCGCGCGATTTGATTGCCCAACACCTGGAGCCTGATGTGGTGGAGGTGTATGGGCAAGGCGCGTTGGCCTTGGTGAACAGCCCGCTCCAAGCGCTGGCACAACGGGTGGAGACCAGCGGTGAAACCGTGTTTTTTTACACCCACCAAGCCGGACCCTTGCTGCAAGCCTTGGCCACGCACAGCGGTCTGCGCACCCTGCACCGCCCGGCCAATTTGGAAGACTTGTTTTTGAAATTGACCGGACGCCAGATCCGGCAAGAGGGCTGACACCATGCACACGTACTTTCGTTTTTGGCCGGTGTTTTTGCGCAATTTACTGGTGTGGCGCAAGCTCGCCATCCCCAGCTTGGTGGCCAACATTGCCGAGCCACTGATGTGGCTGGTGGCCTTTGGTTACGGCATGGGCGCGCTGGTGGGTGAGGTGAACCTGGACGGGCAGCGCGTGCCCTACATCTTGTTTTTGGCGAGTGGTTCGATTTGCATGAGCGCCATGAACGCGGCCACGTTCGAAGCGCTGTACTCGGCCTTCTCACGCATGCATGTGCAAAAAACCTGGGACGGCATTTTGAACGCGCCCATGCGCTTGGGCGATGTGCTGCTGGCCGAGATGCTGTGGGCCGCGTTCAAGGCTTTGTTCACCATCACCGCCATCTTGGGCGTGATGATGGCGCTTAGGCTCACCCACAGCTGGAAGCTGCTGGCGGCTTGGCCCATCTTGTTGTGCGTGGGCATCACCTTCAGTTGCATTGCACTGATCTTCAATGCGCTGGCCAAGGGTTATGACTTTTTCACGTATTACTTCACGCTGTTTCTCACGCCGATGATGTTTTTGAGCGGCGTGTTTTTTCCGCGCGACCAATTGCCCGAGATCGTGCGCGACATCTCCGCTTGGCTGCCCCTGACCCAAGCGATTGCTTTGGTGCGCCCGTTGTTCCTGGACCAATGGCCCGCGCACCCCCTGCTGCACCTGGGGGTGTTGGGGCTCTATGCCGTGGTGGCTTGGCGCATTGCGTTGCACCTGACCCAAAAACGCTTCAAGGCTTGAGCTGCGTCAGCCAAACGCAACCGTTCACCCGCTAATATTCTTCTATTCAATCCAAGCAACAAGGGAAACTTCAATGAGCATTCAAACCGTAGGCATCATCGGGGCCGGCACCATGGGCCATGGCATCGCGCAGGCTTGCGCGGTCTCGGGCGTGAACGTGGTGATGGTGGACATCTCTGAGGCCTGCGTGGCCAAAGGCGTCTCCTCTGTCGCAGCCAGCTTGGACCGCCTGATCAAGAAAGAAAAAATCACCGAAGCCGACAAGGTTGCTGCTTTGGCTCGCATCAAAGGCAGCACCCACTACGAAGACCTCCAAGCCGCGCAACTGGTGATCGAGGCGGCCACCGAGAACTTCGAGCTCAAGGTGAAGATTTTGAAGCAAGTCGACGCGCTGATGGCGCCTGAGGTGATCGTGGCCTCCAACACCTCGTCCATCTCCATCACCAAGCTGGCCGCCGTCACCCAACGCGCAGACCGCTTCATTGGCATGCACTTTTTCAACCCTGTGCCGATGATGGCCTTGGTCGAAATCATCCGTGGCTTGCAAACCAGCGACGCCACCCACGCTGCGGTGCATGACCTGGCGACCCGTCTGGGCAAGAGCCCCATCACCGTCAAGAACGCACCGGGCTTTGTGGTCAACCGCATCTTGGTGCCCATGATCAACGAAGCCCTGTTTGTGCTGGCCGAAGGTTTGGCCACCCCCGAGGACATAGACGCCGGCATGAAGCTCGGGTGCAACCAACCGATTGGCCCACTGGCACTGGCCGACATGATTGGCCTGGACGTGTGCCTGGCCGTGATGGAGGTGTATTTGAACGAGTTTGGCGACAGCAAATACCGCCCCTGCCCGCTGCTCAAAGAAATGGTGGCCGCAGGGCACCTGGGCCGCAAGACCGGACGCGGCGTTTACGTGTACTGAAGCAACCCAGCCCTCAAGTTCAAGCGCCAAGCGCCATGAAGTTCGCCCTGCTGTCTGACATCCACAGCAACTTGCACGCCTTAGAAGCCTGCTTGGCACACGCCCAGACGCAAGGTGCCGAGCGGGTGGCGGTGCTGGGAGACTTGGTGGGCTATGGCGCTTTTCCATCTCAAGTGGTGGCGCGCTGCCAGGCCATTCAAGCGCAAGGTGGCATCGTGCTGCGCGGCAACCATGAGGAGCTGGTGCAGACCCACAACGTCAACGACAGCGCGTCGGGTTTATCGCTGGGCGCACAAACGGCGCAGTGGACACACGACCAGCTCTCGCCCGCACAACGCTTTTGGCTTGAAATTTTGCCCCTCACGGTCAAAACTGACGGCCTGTTTTTGGTCCACGCCAGCGCCGATGCGCCCGACCGTTGGCGTTATGTGCAAGACGAGCGCACGGCCAGCCTGAGCCTGGACGCGGCAGCGCTTGACCCCGCCGTGCGCCATGGGTTTGGGGGCCACGTGCATCACCAGTCCTTGTTTTACCGTGGCGCAGGACGGCAACTGATGCGCTTTGAACCCTCCCCCGGCGTGGCCATTCCGACGCCAAGACACCGCCATTGGATTGCCACCGTGGGCTCGGTGGGCCAGCCACGGGACGGCAAGCCACGCGCCATGTACGCCATGTTTGACAGCGGCCCAGCGAAGCTGACGTTTCACCGCGTGCCCTACGACCACATGGCTGCCGCACGAGCCGTGCGCGAGGCCGGCTTGCCCGAGTTTTTTGCCGAGCGGCTGGAAACGGGCCGATGAAGCGCCTGGCCTCTGGGACTGAGCTGGACGGTTTTTGCATTGGCAGTTGCCTGCACGCTGGCGGCATGGCCCATATTTATGAGGTCAACTACGCCGACCAGCGACCCGCGCCTTTTTCGATGGTGATGAAAGTGCCCCGCATGACCGCCGGCGACGGGGCCGAGAACATCGTGGGCTTTGAGGTCGAGCACCAAATTTTGCAGGTCTTGCAGGGCCGTCATGTGCCGCGCTTTGTGGCCGCGGGGGATTTGATGACGCTGCCTTATTTGGTGATGGAACATGTGCCAGGGCAGACTTTGCAGCAACTGCTTGACGCGCACACCGCGCAGCGCACACGCCACTCACCCCAAGACATCGCGCGTGTTGGGGCCGCTGTGGCGCGTGCCGCACACAGCTTGCACCAACAAAACACCTGTCACCTCGACCTCAAGCCCGCCAATGTGTTGATGCACACGGATGGCCACGCCGTGCTGCTGGACTTTGGTTTGTCCTGCCACGCGCACTACCCAGACCTGCTGGCCGAAGAGCTGCGCAAGGCGGTGGGCTCGCCCGCCTGGATTGCCCCCGAACAAGTGGTGGGCGTGCGCGGGGACCCACGCAGTGACATTTTTGCCATCGGCGTCATGCTCTACGAACTGGCCACGGGCGAGCTGCCTTTTGGCAACCCAACCACAGCCGGTGGCATGCGTCAGCGTTTGTGGATGGACCCTGCCCCCCCACGGCGCCTGCGCCCCGACATGCCCGAATGGTTGCAAGAAGTGGTGCTGCGCTGCCTAGAGCCGGTGGCTGAGCAACGCTACCCCTCGGCCGCCCACTTGGCGTTTGATTTAGAAAACCCCGAGCAAGTTCTGATCACTCTGCGCGGCAAGCGGCTCACAGGCACCTCGTTCTTCACCCACCTCCAACGCTGGGTCAGAGCGGCCGGCATGCACTACAAGCCCAGCCCTTTGCCGTCGCAGCAAATTGAAGAGGTGCCGATCCTGATGGTGGCGCTGCCGCACCATGAGGCCAGTGACGCCACGCTATATTCGCTGCGTCAAGCCGTGGCGCGTTCGCTGGGCTTGCGCCCGGGTGCACGCTTGGCGGTGGTGACGGTGATTTCACCCCACCTCACCAGCAGCACAGACAGTGCCCACAGTGAGACCTCGGTGCACCGTCAATACCTGAGCTTGTTGCGTCAATGGGCGCAACCCTTGAACCTGGAAGGCCACCCAACCTCGTACCACGTGCTCGAAGCCACAGACGTGGCACATGCCTTGGTGCGCTATGCGCAGGGCAACCAAGTGAGCATGATCGTGATGGGCGCGGCCACGCACGGTTTGCAAATGCAGCGCTTTGTTGCCACGGTGCCGATCAAGGTGGCGATGGACGCGCCCTGCACCGTGATTTTGGTCAAGCAGAGCCTGCCCTTTTCTGCCTTCGACGACTTGCCCGATCAAGCGGGGTAGGCGGGGGCGTGCGCCTTAGGCAACACGCCGAGCTCAGTCAGCGCGCCGCCATCCATCAGTCCACTTTGGCACCCGAAGCCTTGACCACTTGGGCCCACTTCTTGTGCTCGGCATCGATGAATTTGGCAAACTCGGCCGAGGTGTTGCCCCCGGGGATCGCCCCTTGTGCCAGCAATTTTTCTTTGATGGCCGGTGTGCTCAAGGCCTTGGCCACCTCTTGCTGAATGCGCTGCACCACCTCGGGCGGTGTGCCGGCAGGTGCCAACAAACCAAACCACGAGCTGGCGTCAAAGCCTTTCATGGCCGGACCTCCAGCTTGTTCGATGGTGGGCACATCGGGCAAGGCTGCGGAGCGTTGGGCACTGGTGACGGCCAGGGCTTTGAGCTTGCCCGCTTTGATCAAGGCCATGGACGAAGGCAGGTTGTCAAACATCACATCGGTCGACCCGCCCACCAGGTCCAGCAAGGCAGGGCCCGACCCCTTGTAGGGGAAATGAACCATGAACGTGCCGCTCATGCTTTTGAACAATTCGCCAGACAAATGGATGGAGGTGCCATTGCCACTGGAGGCCATGTTGAGCTTGGCAGGATGGGCTTTGGCATAGGCGATGAATTCAGCCACGGTGTTGATGTTGCGCTCTTTGGCGCGCTCGGTGTTGACCACCATGACGTTGGGCACACCGGCCACCAAGGTGATGGGCGCAAAGTCTTTGATGGGGTCAAACGACAACTTCTCGTACAGCGCGCGGTTGATGCCATGCGTGCCCACCGTGCCCATGAGCAAGGTGTAGCCGTCGGCTGGGGACCTGGCCACGATTTCCGCCCCCAAGTTACCGCCGGCGCCACCTTTGTTGTCAACGATGAAACTTTGCCCAAACGCTTTGCCAAGTTCTGGCGCAATGGCGCGGGCCAAGATGTCGGTGGTGCCCCCGGGTGTGAACGGCACCACGATGCGCACCGGTTTGGTCGGCCAGCTTTGCGCGCCAGCCTGCATAGCGCCGCCCGCGGCGAGTGCCAGCAAGCTCAGCTGGGCCAAAGATTTCAACAGGGTTCGACGAAACGTCATATCAAGTTCTTTCATGCAACAAGCCACCCGAAGGTGGCTTGTTCGGGTCAGGAGATCAGTCAGCGTAAATGCCCGCTGCCTTGATGATGGGGCCCCATTTGGCAATTTCAGCAGCCACAAATTTTTTGTGCTCGGCAGGCGCTGTGCGTTTGTCGCTCACCACCACCGCGCCCAAGGCCTCTTCTTTCTTGAGGAACTCTGGGTCCTTGAGGGCCGCCTTGAGGGCGGTGTTGAGCTTGACCAACACGTCTGCCGGTGTGCCTTTGGGCGCATACAGACCGTGCCAAATGGTGACTTCAAAGTCTTTCAAACCTGCTTCTTGCAAGGTGGGCAGGTCTTTGAGGGCGGGCGTGGTCAAGCGTTTGGCGGTGGTGACGCCAAACGCTTTGACTTTTTTGCCTTCGATTTGACTGGTGGTGTTGGTGGTTTGGTCGCACAACAAGTCGATCTGCCCGCCCATCAAGTCGGTCATGGCCGGTGCCGTGCCTTTGTAGGGCACGGTGGTCATGTCCACTTTGAGCGCGCTTTGAAACAGCAAACCGCACAAGTGAGAGGCAGCGCCCAAGCCGGCATTGCCCAAGTTGACAGCGCCTTTTTGTTGAGTGATCCAGGCGGACAATTCTTTGAAGTTGTTGGCGGGAATATTGGGGCGCGCAATCAAGGTCATGGGCACTTCGTTGACCATCCCCAAATACTCGAAGTCTTCCATCGTGTCGTAGGGCAACTTGCGGTAAAGCGCAGGCGAGGTGGCCATGCCAATGTGGTGCAAAAACAAAGTGTGGCCATCAGGAACTGCCTTGGCAACTTTGTTGGCCCCAATGGTGCCCCCAGCGCCAGCCGCGTTGTCGATCACCACGATCACACCGCCCAAGGGCTTGCGCATGGATTCGGCCAAATCACGTGCCACACGGTCAGTTGGCCCACCGGCGGCAAACGGCACAACGATGGTGATGGGCTTGTCTTTGATTGGGAAATCAGCGGCTTGAACCCCGCCTGCAAGCGCAGCGAGGGCCAACAAACTCATTGAGCAACGGCTCAGGGAAAACAGTTTTTTCATCACATCTCCTCACGACACATGTTGTGGTTATGGACGAAGCTTACTCCGACAAAAGGTGCATGGCTATTGGTAACTGCGCGCGTCTTCGATCACCTTGCC
>CAITHK010000207.1 GCA_903892175.1 uncultured Burkholderiales bacterium
GGCGGGAATGACTCGATTTTAGGGCTTGGGCGCGTCCGGCTTGCGCTGGGTGACAAAGCCCATCCGATTCAGCCCAGCCAATTGCGCCAAGTCCATCACCTCGACCACACGACCATACGGGACTTGGGTGTCGGCTTGGAGTTGTACTTCAGGCAACTCGACCTGGCCTGCTGCAATCGACTGCGCGGCACGCGCCTTCAAGGCCTGCGCCAAGGCGTCCAGTGTCATGGGCTGATCATCCAAGAACACTTGGCCCTGTGCGTCAACACTCAGGCGCACCGCCTGCGCCGCAGCACTGGCTGAGGCACCTTGCGCTTGCGGTAAGTCCAATTTCAACGCACTGCTCAGCAGGGGCGCCGTCAGGATGAAGATGACCAAGAGCACCATCATCACGTCGACCAGAGGCGTGACGTTGATCTCACTCATGGGCGCTTGCCCAGGTGTGCGTTCAAAACGACCGAATGCCATTCACAGGCTCCGTAAGTCGTAGGCAAAGCCTTCCAGCTCTTGCTCCACGCGGTTGATCACGCGGCCCATCACGTTAAAGGCCAACACCGCAGGCAGCGCCACCGCCAAACCTGCCGCGGTCATGATGAGGGCCTCGCCAACGGGGCCCGCCACACGCTCCATCGTGAGCTGGGTGGCCACCGCCATGCCAGCCAAGGCAAGGTAAATGCCCCACACAGTGCCAAGCAGCCCCACAAAGGGCGCCGTCGCCCCCACGCTGGCCAGCAGCACCTGTCCGGTTTGCAATCGGTGCAGCACCTGGTGCAAGGCATCGCGCAACACGCGGGTGCGTTGCGCCGCTCTATCGCCCTGTCCGCCTAAGGTACCCGGCATGAGTTGCTGATAGGCCTGCGCCAAAGGCAACAACACGCGCTGGCGGTCCAAACCTGCCAGCACCACCAGCGCTTGAGGAAAATCAGGGGCTTGCCAAAAAGCAGCTTTGGCCATGGCCAAGTCAGCATGAACCCGGCGCAACAGCCAGGTTTTGTAAACAATGACGCTCCAACTGGCGACCGACATGGCCAAGAGCAATAGGGTCAACGTGACGCTCAAGACATCGTGGCCCAAGGTCAACGACATGCCGCTCACCGCAAATTCAAGACGTCGAACATGTCAAACAGGCCATGGCTCTGGCCCGCCAAAAAGCGCGCAGCTCGCAAACTGCCTTGGGCGTAGGTTGCACGGCTGGATGATTTGTGGGTCACCTCGATACGCTCGCCCGTACCGGCAAACAAGACCGTGTGGTCGCCCACGATGTCTCCACCCCGAATGGTGGCAAAGCCGATGGTGGAGGGGTCACGTTCCCCGGTGTGGCCATAGCGCTCGTAGACCGCACAGTCTTTCAAGTCACGCCCCAAGGCTTCGGCAATGACTTCGCCCATCTTCAACGCGGTGCCCGAGGGCGCGTCGACTTTGTGGCGGTGGTGGGCTTCGATGATCTCGATGTCGTAGCCCGTGGGCATGGCCTGCGCCGCCATTTGCAACAGCTTCAAGGTCACGTTCACACCCACGCTCATGTTGGGGGCCATCACAATGGCGATGTCTTGCGCGGCAGCTGCAATTTCTGCTTTTTGTGCCTCGGTGAACCCGGTGGTACCGATGACCAACTTCACACCCAATTCTCGGCAAATGGCCAAGTGGGCCAAGGTGCCCTCGGGACGCGTGAAGTCGATCAAGACCTGACTGTGTTGCAAGCCCGCACGCACGTCCGCTTGAATGGTCACGCCGCTGGCTTGGCCCAAAAAGCCCGTGGCATCGTTGCCAATGCCTGGGCTGGATGGCACATCCAACGCGCCGCTCAGACGCAAATCATCGGCTTGACGGACGGCTTCAATGAGCATTTGACCCATGCGGCCGCTGGCTCCCGCAATGGCAATGTTCAAAGGCGATGTGGAATGGGCCATGGTTTACTGACTTTCAAGCGGAGGGTAGCTGCCTTCGCCCTTGGCAGGTGCAACGGCGTTGGCAGGCACAGCCTTGGGTGGGAACTTCGCCAGCGCATCTTCGCTGGCCACCAGATTGGGCGTTCTTGGCGCAGGCCGACGGGTGTCAACCTTGGCGGCAAACTCTGCCTCGGTTGGCAGGGGGTCGCCCTCGATGCGATCAAGCACACCGTTGATGAAAAATACACTCAAATGGCGTTGTTGGGGCTCGGCACCTTGACGTCGGATGGTGAAGGCGTAGTCCCAGCGGTCGGCATGAAAAAGGCTGGTGACCAAAGGGGTGCCCAAAACATCGCGCACGGCTTGGCGTGGCATGCCGATGCGCAGGACTTGCACCTGCTCTCGGGAGACAAAATTACCTTGAACCACCTCGGAGCGGTAGGGGGTCACCCAACTTGAACAGGCTGACACACCGAGACCTGCGATCGTCGCGAGGATGATCCAAGTGAGCCGCAAAACAAAGCGCTGATTGAAGGCTTTTCGACAGGATTCAAACATGGTGTGAAAGGCCGAAATGGGCGGTAAGGATATGATCAGTTCATTGTAGCGGGCAGCTATTGAACTCGACTTGGAAACCCATCATGGCACACGCTGACGACCTCAAAAGCATTGGCCTCAAGGCCACCTTACCGCGGCTGAAAATCTTGGAGCTGTTTCAGCGCGGCACCCAGCGCCACATGACGGCGGAAGATGTGTACCGTCACATGCTGACGCAAAACATCGACATTGGCTTAGCCACGGTGTACCGGGTGTTGATGCAGTTCGAACAAGCTGACATTCTCAAACGCAGTCACTTTGAGAGCGAGCGGGCGGTTTACGAACTCAACGAAGGCGAGCATCACGACCATTTGGTGTGTCTCGATTGCGGGCGGGTGGAAGAGTTTCACGACCCTGAGATTGAAGCCCTTCAAATCAAAGTGGCCAAAAAACAAGGCTTTGAAATTGCCGATCACGCGCTGAGTCTGTATGCGCATTGCCGTAAAAAAGTGTGCCCGCACCGCACCGCCAAGCCTTCAGCCGCGAAAAACGCGTGACTTAGGATTCCATGGCACGGCGATGCCGCGCGATGAATTCTTGGTAGGTGTCAACCCCACGCAACTGCAAGATGGAGTTGCGCACCGCCGCCTCGACCAACACAGCGATGTTGCGCCCGGCGACCACCTGAATCACCACTTTGCGCACCGGCACACCCAACACGTCTTGGGTCAGTGGCTCATGGGGTAAGCGCTCGTAATCGCGCTCCAAGGTTTCTTTGCGAACCAGGTGAACGATGAGTTTGAGCCGCATTTTGCGACGTACCGCTGTTTCGCCAAAAATGGCCCGGATGTCGAGCAAACCGATGCCGCGCACTTCGAGCAAGTTTTGCAACAACTCGGGGCAACGCCCCTCGATGGTGGCTTGGTTGATGCGAAACAAATCGACCGCGTCATCTGCCACCAAGCCATTGCCACGGGAGATCAGTTCCAAGCCGAGTTCACTTTTGCCCAAGCCGGACTCGCCGGTGATCATCACGCCCAAGCCCAGAATGTCCATGAACACGCCATGCATCGAGGTGCGGTCAGCGAAGTGTTTAGACAAATAGGCTCTGAGCACGTCAATCACAAAGGCGGCCGACTCATGGGTCGCAAACATGGGCAATTGCGCCCGTTCACACATGGCGAGCAACTCATCGGGCGCATGCTGCCCATCGGCCAACACCAAAAATGGCGGTTCTAGGGTAACGATGCGCGCGACGCGGCGTGCGCAGTCGGCCGCGTTGCCTTTGGTGATGTAGGCAATTTCGCGCTCGCCCAAAATTTGCACGCGGTAGGGGTGGATGTAATTGAGATAACCCACCAAATCAGCCCCAGAGCGCGCAGCGCGCACAGCCACTTCATCGAATGGCCGCTCGGAAGCGCTCAAACCGGCCACCCACTCCCAGCGCAGCTTGCCGCGAAACTCTTCAAACAAAACGTCAGCGCTGATGACGGTAGGTTTCAAAACGACACCGCGTTCCAGGTTGAAATGATGCGGTGCAACTCGACCGCGTCGTTGCAAGACTTGATGGTTTCTCGCAAAGCTGTGTCACTCAACAACTCGGCGATCTCCGACAAAATTTCGAGGTGTTTTTGGGTGGAGGCTTCTGGCACCAACAAAAAGATCAGCAAGTTCACCGGTTGCTCATCGGGAGCGTCAAACCCAATCGGCTGGCCGAGTTGAAACACAGCCGCCATGGGAGACTTGAGGCCTTTGATGCGACCGTGGGGAATAGCCACTCCATGCCCCAATCCGGTCGAGCCCAGTCTCTCTCGGGCGAACAAGCTGTCTGCCACCAAGGCACGGTTCAAGCCATGCAGGCTTTCAAACAAAAGCCCCGCCTCTTCAAAAGCGCGTTTTTTGCTGGTGACCTCCATGTTCACAAGGACTTGTGTCGGAGGCAGGATGGTGGCAAGTCGGTTCATGGTTGTGCGGCAGATTATGCACCTGCTGAAAACCCTATTCCAAAATGCAAAAACCGCCGGTCAAAGGCGGTTTTTGAATCGTTTTGAATTAATTTACATCACATCAGCCGCTTGGGGCTTTCATGGTGGTGGCTTTGCAAGCGGTCTTTGTGGCGCACCACTTGCCGGTCCAGTTTGTCCACCAATTCGTCAACCGCAGCATACAGATCTTCGTGTGCAGATTCAGCAAACATGTCGCTGCCTTTGACATGAATATTGCATTCGGCTTTTTGTCGACCCTCTTTCTCTTTTTGGTTTTCAATGCTCAAAAGCACCTTCACATCCACCACTTGGTCGAAATGTCGGGTGATGCGATCCAACTTACCCGTCACATAACTGCGCAACGCTGGGGTAATTTCCAGATGGTGACCGCTGATCGTCAAATTCATAAGAGCCTCCTTTGGTGAATTGGCAGTTTCACTATGCGCCTTGCGCTACAAAAAGGCAATGGGCTTAACTCAAAGAATCACAAAAAAGATGCTCCGGAAAAACCCCTAAGCCCCTGAGTGAAATGCCATAATTGAAACTCTTCAACAGTGGAGCAATCTCCTTGGAAACCTACCCTAGTTGGTAGCTTTCGAGTCTTTGATGGCCTTGGGTGCCGCCCAGATTCGAAAGCTGCTGTATTTCACACCTTCGAACTCCGGTGCACACACACCTCGCTTGCCATGCTCAATATTTTCACGCTGGCCAACGGCCGTCTCTTTCAAGAAGAGATCGAGTCGCTGGAAGAACTCTCCAAATTTCAACCGATCTGGGTGGACCTTGAAGCGCCTACGCTTGAAGAAAAACGATGGATCAAACAGTACTACGGACTCTCCATTCCTGAAGACGCGATGGACGAGGACATTGAAGAGTCCGCACGTTTCTACGAAGAAGACAACGGTGAGTTGCACATTCGCAGCGACTTTTTGATCGCTGACGAAGACGAACCGCGTACCGTGCGGGTGGCGTTCATCCTGAACCAAAACAACAACGCTCTCAAAAGCCGTGGCGTGTTGTTCTCTATCCATGACGAAGACGTTCCGGTGTTTCGCTTGCTGCGCATGCGCGCACGCCGTGCACCAGGCTTGATCGAGGACGCCAAAGAGGTGTTGCTCAAATTGTTTGACGCCGACGCCGAGTATTCTGCCGACACCCTGGAAGGCATTTACGATCAATTGGAGAAAGCTGGCAAGTTGGTCTTGGCAGAAGACGTGACCGACGTGTTGGCCGGTGAAGTGCTGGGTGCAATTGCACGCCAAGAAGACTTGAATGGCCGCATTCGCCGCAACGTGATGGACACACGCCGTGCGGTGAGTTTCATGATGCGCTCACGCATGCTCAATGCCGAGCAGTTTGAAGAAGCACGCCAAATCTTGCGAGACATCGAGTCGCTGGACAACCACACCGCGTTTTTGTTTGACAAGATCAACTTTTTGATGGACGCCACGGTGGGTTTCATCAACATCAACCAGAACAAGATCATCAAAATCTTTTCTGTGGCCAGCGTGGCGCTGCTGCCGCCCACCTTGATTGCCAGCATCTACGGCATGAACTTTCAGTACATGCCAGAGCTTGACAAGGCCTGGGGCTACCCCTTTGCACTGGCCTTGATGATCAGCAGCGCCGTGGTGCCCATGTGGTACTTCCGCAAACGCGGCTGGCTCAAATGATCCATCAAAGCGGCAGGTGGCGCAGCAAGCGGTCCAGCACGGCTGCGCTGTAACTGCTGGCAATGCTGTGGATGAATTGCGGGAAGTCCACATGGGCTGCATCGTCGGCACGGTCTGAAATGGTCCGCACCGCAGCCATCGGCACGCCGTAGTCGTGGCAGACCTGCGCCATGGCAGCGCATTCCATCTCCACCGCCAAAGCGTCGGGCAAGCGCCGTTGCAATTCGGCACTGTCCGCGCTTTGAGAAATGAAGCGGTCACCACTGATCACCAAACCGTGGTGCACACGCGCTTGCTCCAAATCGATCTTGAGCCAATCTTGCCGCGGCAAACTCTGAACCACATCGTTGAGTGCCAATGGGGCCGCCTGCAACAAAGCGTCGCGCAAGGAAGCGTCAGCGGGAAAACGGGTCATGCCCGTGAGAGGGACCTCATGCCGCGCAAACAAAGGGGAGGCATCCATGTCGTGCTGCATCAACGCGTCGGCAACCACCACATCGCCCACTTTCACCTGGGGCGCTAAACCGCCGGCCACACCGGTGAACACCACCCGGTTGACGCCAAAACGCTCAATCAGAACAGTCGTGGTGGTGGCCGCAGCCACTTTGCCGATGCGCGAGAGCACAGCAACCACCTCATGCCCATGCCAGTGACCGAGCCAAAACTCCCGCCCAGCCACCACGGTTTTGTGCTCATCGGGCATGCGCGCCAGCACCGCCGCCAGCTCCTCGTGCATGGCGCTGACGAGGGCCAAACGGCTCATGAAGGTTCGCGCAGTTCGCGTCGCAACACTTTGCCCACGGGAGTCTTGGGCAACTCGGCGCGGAACTCTATCCAGCGTGGAAGCTTGTAGTTGGTGAGGTTTTGTTTGCAATGCTCGCGCACCACCGCCTCGGTGAGCTCTGGATCTTTCTTGACCACCACCAACTTGACAGCCTCACCCGTACGCTCGTCTGGCATGCCAATCACGGCACACTCCAGCACACCGGGTAGGCTGGCCACCACCTCTTCCACTTCATTGGGGTAGACGTTAAAGCCACTCACCAAGATCATGTCTTTCTTGCGGTCGACGATGCGAAAGAAACCTTGCTCATCCATCACCCCGATATCACCCGACTTGAAGAAACCATCCGCCGTCATGACGCGGGCTGTTTCGTCTGGCCTTTGCCAGTAGCCCGCCATGACCTGGGGGCCGCGAATCGCAATTTCACCGGGCTGCCCAGGGGGCAGTTCGTGCCCCTCGTCATCGATGATTTTCATGTCCGTGCCAGGAATGGGCACACCAATGTTGCCGGTATAGGCTTGGCTGGTCACCAGATTGCAACTGGCCGAAGGACTGGTTTCCGACAAGCCGTAGCCCTCGCAAATCGGGCAACCTGTTTTCTCCAGCCACAACTTGGCAACGGCACTTTGTACCGCTGTGCCGCCCCCCAAAGACACCACCAAATGCGACCAGTCCACCTTGTCAAAGTCAGGATGGTGGGCCAAGGCGTTGAACAAGGTGTTGACCGCTGGAAACATGTGAAACCGTTGCTTAGTAAGCTCTTTGATCACGGCAGGTAAGTCGCGCGGATTGGGAATCAAGATCGAGCGACCGCCCATGCGCAAGGTCAACATCATGTTGATGGTGAAAGCGAAGATGTGATACAGCGGCAAGGCACACACAAACGTGAGTTGCTCGTTCGCAGGCACCCGCGTCAATGCAGGTGCATTCCACGCTTGGGACTGCAGCACATTGGCCACCAAGTTGCGGTGTAGCAGCTCTGCGCCTTTGGACACACCGGTAGTACCCCCCGTGTACTGCAACACCGCCAGATCTTCACCGTCTGTGGCAGGCAAGGTCAGCGTACAAACCTCTCCCTTGGCCAGCGCCGTATTGAACCGCACGGCCTGAGGCAGGCTGAACGCGGGCACCATTTTCTTCACCCGCCGCACCACATGATTGACGACCAGGCCCTTGAGCCATCCCAGTCGATCACCCATGGCGCACAGCACCACGTGCTGGACCGGTGTTTTTGCCAAACACTTTTCCAAGGTCGCTGCGAAATTCTCCAAAATCACAATGACTTTGGCATCTGCATCTTTGAGCTGAAACTCCAACTCACGCGCCGTGTACAGGGGGTTGATGTTGACCACCACATAGCCCGCGCGAAGAATAGCGGCAACCACCACGGGGTACTGCAACACATTGGGCAACATGATGGCCACGCGGTCACCGGCCAAAAGCCCCAGGCTCTGCAAATAAGCCCCAAACACTTGGCTGAGCCGATCCAACTCGGCATAGCTCATGTCATGCCCCATGAAGCTGAAGGCCGTGCGGTCAGAGAACTTCGCAAAGCTGTCTTGCATCAACTCCACCAGCGAAACATATGCGCTGGTATCAATGTCCGCGGGGACACCATCAGGGTAAGAACTCAGCCAAGGACGGTGCTCCATCGTGCTCATGCTTCCACGGCCTTGACCATGTCTTCGACCACTTTCTTGGCGTCACCAAACACCATCATGGTTTTGTCCATGTAAAACAATTCGTTGTCCAAACCCGCATAGCCTGAAGCCATGGAGCGCTTGTTGACGATGATGGTTTTGGCTTTGAAGGCTTCCAGAATTGGCATGCCATAAATCGGCGAGCCCTTGGTCATGGCTGCGGGGTTGACCACATCGTTCGCGCCCAAAATGATGGCGACATCGGCCTGCCCAAATTCGCCGTTGATGTCTTCCATCTCGAACACTTGGTCATAGGGCACCTCGGCCTCGGCGAGCAACACGTTCATGTGGCCTGGCATGCGTCCGGCCACCGGGTGAATCGCGTACTTCACGCTGATGCCTTTGTGCATCAGTTTCTCAGCCAATTCGTTCACCGCGTGCTGGGCGCGCGCCACGGCCAAGCCGTAACCCGGCACGATGATCACACTTTCGGCATTTGCCAAGATGTAAGCCGCATCGTCCGCGCTGCCGCTCTTGACAGGACGCTGCTCGGTGCTGCCTGCAGCAGCAGTCCCCGCCTCGCCACCAAAGCCCCCCAAGATCACATTGAAGAACGAGCGGTTCATCGCCTTGCACATGATGTAGCTCAGGATGGCCCCCGAGCTGCCGACCAAAGAGCCCGCAATGATCAACATGCTGTTGTTGAGTGAGAAGCCAATGCCTGCTGCGGCCCATCCCGAGTAGCTGTTGAGCATGGACACCACCACCGGCATGTCCGCGCCGCCGATCGGGATGATGATCAACACACCCAACACAAACGACAACGCGAGCATCAGCAAAAAGGCGTCCCAGTTGCCACTGAGCATGAAGACCACGCCCAGCCCCAACGTACCCAAACCTACCGCAAGGTTGAGCATGTGCTGTCCAGCAAACACCACCGGCGCCCCCTGGAACAAACGAAATTTGTACTTGCCCGACAGCTTGCCAAAGGCAATGACCGAACCGCTGAAGGTGATGGCGCCGATCGCTGCACCCAAGAACAATTCCAATCGGTTGCCTTTGGGAATGTCCAAGGTACCTTGGCCTTGTGCCACGATGCCAAAAGCGGCCGGCTCAACCACTGCAGCGATCGCAATGAACACCGCAGCCAAACCGATCATGCTGTGCATGAAGGCCACCAACTCAGGCATCTTGGTCATCTCGACGCGTTGCGCCATCAGGGTGCCTGCGCCGCCACCGATCACCAAGCCCAGCAAGACCCACGACATGCCCAAGCCAGAGCCCGACAACTTGATGATCAAGGCCGCCGTGGTCAACACGGCAATCGTCATGCCGGTCATTCCAAACAGGTTGCCTCGGATTGAGGTGGTGGGGTGACTCAAGCCTTTGAGGGCTTGGATGAAACACACACTGGCCACCAAATACATCATGGTGACCAAGTTCATGCTCACGAAATCCATGTTCAACAAACCGCCGTTCATTTTGAGGCTCCTTCAGCAGTCGGTGCCTTTTTGTCTTTTTTCCTGAACATCTCCAACATGCGGCGTGTCACCATGAAGCCGCCAAACACATTGACAGCCGCCAAGACCACCGCAAACACGCCCATGGTTTTGCCCAATGTGGTTTCAGTCATGGCAGCTGCCAGCATGGCCCCAACAATGACGATGGCAGAAATGGCGTTGGTCACCGCCATCAGCGGTGTGTGCAAGGCGGGCGTGACCGTCCACACCACGTGGTAACCCACATAGATGGCCAGCACAAAGATGATGAGGTTCAGGAGGGTGGGGGAAACTGCGTCCATTTTTTAATTCCTCACGTTCATTTCTTGACCACCGCGCCATCGCGGGTCATCAAACAAGCCGCCACGATGTCGTCCTCCAAGTCGATGTGGAGCACACCGTCCTTGTTGATGATCAGTTTCAAAAAGTCCAACACGTTGCGCGCATACAGCGCACTCGAATCCGCCGCCACCAAGGCGGGCAAATTGGTTTCTCCGACCAATGTCACACCATGTTTGATCACGGTTTTTCCGGCCTCGGTCAAAGGGCAGTTGCCGTCTGTGCCCTGGGCACCTTTGCCTGCGGCGATGTCAATGATCACAGAACCCGGTTTCATGGCTTTGACCATGTCTTCGGTCACCAACACCGGAGCTGCGCGCCCTGGAATCAAGGCCGTGGCAATCACCACGTCGGCCTGTGCCACACGCTTGGCCACTTCGATTTTTTGACGATCCAGCCAGCTCTGCGGCATGGGGCGGGCATAGCCGCCAACCCCTTCAGCGGCATCTTTTTCTTCTTGGGTTTCAAACGGCACGTCGATGAATTTGGCCCCCAATGACTCCACTTGTTCTTTCACGCTCGGGCGCACATCGGTGGCCTCAATCACGGCCCCCAATCGTTTGGCCGTCGCAATCGCTTGCAAGCCCGCCACACCCACGCCTAGGATGACGACGCGCGCGGCTTTGACGGTGCCCGCTGCGGTCATCAACATGGGAAAAAAGCGTTGGTATTTGTCGGCCGCCAGCATCACGGCTTTGTAACCTGCGATGTTGGCTTGCGACGACAACACATCCATGCTTTGCGCGCGCGTGGTGCGCGGCGCAGCCTCCAGCGCAAACCCTGTGGCACCGGCGGTGGCCAAGCGCTGCAGGCCTTCGGCGTTGAAGGGCTCCAACATGCCGACCACGGTGCTGCCTGCCACCACATGCGCGGCCTCAGCCTGAGAAGGGCCACGCACTTTGAGCACCAAGTCGCAGCCCCAAGCCGCCGCCACATCAACCAACTCGGCACCCACTGCCGCATAGGCGGCATCGGTGACGCTCGCCGCCACACCGGCACCCGATTGAATGCGCACGGTGTGACCCTGAGCGATCAGTTTTTTGGCCGTCTCGGGCGTTATCGCCACACGGGTTTCACCTGCCGTCGTTTCGACGGGCACGCCTATCAGCATGAGGAACTCCTAAAGGCTGGGGTTGTTGTCAGATTTTCGAAAGGTTACACCAGAAACACCCCTGCACTGGCGTGGGCTTACCCGAAAGATAATGGGGAAATGACTATCCGTTGGAAACCCAGTGTCACCGTGGCCGCCATCATTGAGCGCGATGGCCGCTATCTCTTGATTGAAGAACACACGCCAGAAGGCTTGCGCCTGAACAACCCGGCGGGACACCTCGACCCCGGTGAAGCGCCGGAAGTCGGTTGCGCACGCGAGGCGTTTGAAGAAACCACCCACCCCTTCACGCCCACCGCCTTGGTTGGCATCTACATGTCGCGCTTTCTGCGTCCAGCGCGCGAGGCACGTGCCGCCGAAGACATCACCTACTTGCGCTTTGCCTACTGCGGTGAGCTGGGCGAGGCGGTGGAGGGCGCACAACTCGACACCGGCATTGAGCGCACCTTGTGGATGAGCATCGACGAAGTGCGCGCCAATGCACACCGCTTGCGCAGCCCCTTGGTGTTGCGATGCATCGAAGACCACGCGCGGGGCCAACGCTTTCCAATGGCCTTGGTCTACACCGACCCCAGCGTGCTGACAATCCACACCTCACCTGCAACACCATGAAAAAGCATCGCGTGGTGGTGGGCTTGAGTGGCGGCGTCGACTCAGCGGTCAGTGCCTACCTGCTCAAACAGCAAGGCCACGAAGTGGTCGGCATCTTCATGAAGAACTGGGAAGACGACGACGACAGCGCGTACTGCTCATCCAACATCGACTTTGTGGATGCCGCCGCCGTGGCGGATGTCTTAGGCATTGAAATAGAGCACATCAACTTTGCCGCCGAATACAAAGACCGGGTGTTTGCCGAGTTCTTGCGTGAATACCAAGGAGGGCGCACCCCCAACCCGGACATCTTGTGCAATGCCGAGATCAAATTCAAAGCCTTTTTAGACCATGCGTTCTCCGTGGGTGCTGACAAAATTGCCACCGGTCACTACGCCCGGGTGCGCGAAGTTGCACGCGCCGTCGGCCATGAGTTTCAACTGCTCAAAGGTCTTGACCCCAGCAAAGACCAAAGCTACTTTTTGCACCGACTCAACCAGGGGCAGCTCTCCAAAACCTGGTTCCCCGTCGGTGAACTGCACAAAACAGAAGTGCGACGCATCGCCAGCGAGATTGGTCTGCCCAACGCCAAGAAAAAAGACTCCACCGGCATTTGCTTCATTGGCGAGCGTCCCTTCCGTGAATTCCTCAATCGCTACATCGCCAACACACCGGGCCCGATCCAAGACGAACGTGGCCGTCAAATTGGGACCCATGTGGGCCTGAGCTTTTACACCTTGGGTCAACGCCAAGGCCTTGGAATTGGCGGCATCAAAGATAAAGGTGCGCAACGCGGCAGTGGTGAACACGCCCCTTGGTTTGTGGCCCGCAAAGACTTGTCACGCAATACCTTGTCCGTCGTGCAGGGACATGACCACCCTTGGTTGCTGTCTGGCCAATTGACAGCCGATGACTTGAGCTGGTGCGCCAGCACTGCGCCGGCCCCAGGGCGCTATGCAGCCAAGACACGCTACCGTCAAAGTGATGCACCATGCAACTTGACCTACAACGACAAAGGCGAGCTTGCGCTCGCCTTTGATGACCCTCAATGGGCGGTCACACCGGGCCAGTCAGCCGTGCTGTACGACGGCGAGGTGTGTTTGGGTGGCGGGGTCATCGCCAGCGCTGCAGCACTGGACAATTGACACGCCTGAAGTCACTCGGTGGAACGCGGTTTATTTGACCGCGTCAACCTTCTTCGCAACGTGCTCTTTGTTTGACACCGACTTGGCGTGCGCTTTGTCTGCAGGCGCCGCCTTTGCGACCACGCTCGTTGGCGTGGGCGACACACCAGACACCGCAACTGGCGAAGCGACAGGCGATGAGGCCCACGCTGCAGCAGAAAAAGCACCGACGATCAAAGAGGCAATCAGCTTGTTCATGAAAGTTTCCTTCGGGTTGTTGAACAGCTCCAGTTGTCTGGAGTTCATCTACAACGAGTTCCGAAGAAGACCTGTTGACCCAAATATTTAATTATTTGCGTCAACGTTTGATGTGCCGCAGCGTTGCGTGTGGCTCAATCGAGTTTGACATTGGCTTGTCGAACCACCTGCCCCCACTTGGCGGAATCGGTCTTCAAAAAAGCGCTGAATTCGCTGGGGGTCATGGCTTTCAACTCACCGCCATACGAACGCCACTTCTCGATCAATGCTGGGTTTTGTGTCGTGGCTTTTTGCATCGCAGCCGAGAGTTTTTCTACGATCGCAGGCGGTGTGCCCGCAGGCGCCAGCAAGCCGATCCACGCGGTGGGCGTGTAATCTGGCAAGCCCGCCTCAGCGAACGTGGGGACATCGGGGAAATTGGGATGACGGGTCTTGCCTGTCAGCGCCAACACCTTCAATTTGCCGGCACGCACATTGCCCACCGCCGCGGGCAAGGCATCAAACATCAGCTGCACCTGGCCCGACACCAAATCGGCGTAAGGGCTGGATGTGTTGTAGGGGATGAACTTGATCTTGGTGCCAGAGCCAAAACCAAACCATTCACCGGCCAAGTGGTAATAGCTACCAGGCCCTAAGGTGGCTGCGGCCATGCTCTCAGGTTGCGCCTTGAGGTGCGCAATCAACTCGCGTGCTGAGTTTTGCGTCACACCCGGGTTGGCAATCAAGGCTGTGTTGAGCAAGCCCACCAAGCTGATGGGCGCAAAGTCACGCTCCACGTTGTAGGGCACCTTGCTGTAAAGGTGCGGCACCACGGACAACGAGCTGGTCGCTCCCATGACCAAGGTGTACCCATCTGGGGCCGCTTTGGCGCCTGCTTCCATTCCAATCATGTTGGAAGCACCCGGACGGTTTTCCACCACCACAGGCTGGCCCAGCACTTTCGTCAACTCGATGGCAATTTCACGGGTGTTGGCATCGGGGCCGGTCCCCACGGGGAAAGGCGCAATGATGCGAATCGCTTTGTTGGGATAGTCTTGGGCTTGTACGCCTAGGCCTGTGAGGAGGGCGGCACAGACAGCAGCCAGGCCAACAAAGCGACGTATCAAAGTCATGGAAAGTCTCCTAAATATCTTAAGGGGGGTTGATTTTTCAAAAACCAATCATAAAATATATTCAGTTTGTCAAATTATGATAATTTGATATGTTTTTAGGTATTTACCCGAGGTAATCTATGGCACGCAACCCTCTTCTTCAAGAACAAAGCGCTTTGGCATTCAGCCACATGGGCTTTTATGTCACAGATCTCGCACGCATGACCCACTTCTACACCGAGGTCATGGGGTTCACCCAAACCGACCAAGGCCACCTCGGGGCCGTGCAACTGGTATTCCTCAGCCGCGACCCGAGCGAACACCACCAAGTGGTGCTGGCCACCGGCCGCCCTGAGGGTCTGTCCTTCAACCTGATCAATCAGTTGTCTTTTAGGGTCCGCGACTTGGCCACCTTGCGTTCGGTACATAACCACGCCTTGACCTTCGACGGTGTACACGACATGCAATGCGCCACCCACGGCAATGCGGTGTCGATTTACTTCCGCGACCCCGAGGGCAACCGCATTGAGGTCTTCTTGGACACGCCGTGGTACTGCGAACAACCCTTACGCGAAGCCATTGACATCCACCAAAGCGACGAGGCCATCATGGCGCGCGCCCAAGCCATTGCCCAAAGCAGACCCAAATTCCAAAGCCGTGCCACCTGGCAGGCCGACATGGCACGTCGCATGGGCTATGTAAAGGATTGAGCCATGGTGTTTGACGTCGCAATCATGGGCTATGGCCCAGCAGGCGCGAGCTTGGCCAACTTGCTGGGAGCGGCCGGGCTGTCGGTGGTGGTGCTGGAAAAAGACGCTGAGATTTACCCCTTACCTCGTGCCATTCACTTTGACGGCGAGGTGATGCGCGTTTTTCAAGCCATGGGGCTGCGACCCAATATGGAAAGCATCTCACGTCCCGGCATGAAGGGCATGCACTTTGTCAACGCGGCCAATGAAACCTTGTTGATCCGGGGTGGCACCGCCGCGCTTGGACCACACGGCTGCGCCAACAACCATTACTTTCACCAGCCCGAGTTGGAGCACGTGCTGCGCCAGGGCGTGACACGTTTTGCCAGTGTCAGCGTGAAACTGCAACACCTGGTCACCGACCTGCAAGAACATGCCGACCATGCGGCGCTGCACGTGACCGACTTGCGCAATGCGCAACAACACGTCGTGCAAGCCCGCTACGTGGTGGGCTGCGACGGAGCCCGCTCACTGGCGCGCAAACTGCTCAACTGCAGCACCCGCGATCTGGGCCTGCACCAACCCTGGCTGGTGTTTGATGCCCTGCTCAAACCCAACGCCCCCACACTGCCGGACCACACGGTGCAGCTGTGCGACCCGCAACGCCCCATGACCTACTGCAACGTCACCGGCAACCGACGCCGCTGGGAGATCATGCTCATGCCTGGCGACGACACCGCCGAGTTGGTCAAACCCGAGAACCTCTGGCCCTTGGTCAGCCGCTGGATCCAACCAGAACACGCCGACATCGAGCGTGCCGTGATCTACACCTTCCACTCCATCATCGCCGAGGGTTGGCGCCAAGGTCGCCTGATGATCGCGGGCGACGCTGCCCACCAAACGCCGCCCTTCCTGGGCCAAGGCATGTGCGCGGCCATCCGTGATGTGTCTAACCTGGCTTGGAAACTTCAGGCCGTGGTGCGCGGCACCGCCAGCGACAATTTGCTCGACAGCTACGAGTCCGAGCGCGCGCCCCATGTGGCCGAGTTCATTGAACTGGCAGTGCGCTTGGGCGACATCATCCAAACCACCGACCCCGAGCAAGCGCTCGCACGAGATGCCAAATTTCGGGGTGGCGGCGAACCCGAAATCTTCCACTTCCCGGCACCACGCTTGGGTGCGGGCATCTTGAGCCAAGCCCCTGCGCCTGTGGGCCAACCTTTCCCCCAGCCACAGCTTGCCAACGGACAGTTGCTCGACGAAGTGGTGGGCAACCACTTTGCCGTCATCGCAAGGGCCGAGGTGCTGACCAAAGTCACCGAGGCCACACGGCAAGCCTGGGCCAGCTGGCAGGTGCGCACCCTCGACGCCAATGACCCGGCGCTGTCGACTTGGCTCGCCAGCCAGCCGGCCCAAGCCGTGGTGCTGCGTCCTGACCGCTATGTGCTGGGCCTGGCCCACAACAGCGCAGAACTGGACGCGCTGACACACGACGTGTTGCCCGCACACGCCGAGGTAGAAAGCATCTCTTGACCGACAAAGCTTTCTCCAGCCTGGCGCGCATGTTGGGCGTGCTCGACTTGTTCAATGAAACCACGCCGGTCTGGTCCGCCGAGGCCGTGGCCGAGGCCTTGGACGTGTCTGTGCCCACGGCCTACCGCTATGTCAAGTTGTTGGTGGCGTCTGGCTTGCTGCAACGCTCGGCCGAATCGCAGTACAGCTTGGGGCCACGCATCATCGTGCTCGACCACTTCATCCGCGCGGGCGACCCGGTGCTGCAACACGCCATCCCCTTCATGCAAGAGTTGGTGGCCACCACGGGGTTTGACTGTGTCATCTCAGCCTTGTACGGCCAACAACTGCTCGACACCCACCGCGAATACGGCAGCTTGCCGGCTGACTTGGGATACGGGCGGGGGCGCCCCCGCCCCCTGTTCTTGGGCGGTGCACCCAAAGTCATCTTGTCGTGCTTCACGCCCAGCGCTTTGCACAAGGTGTTCGATCAGCACCAACAAGAAATTGCACAGGCAGGTCTGCCCACCGAATGGTCCGCTTTTCGCAAGTACTACAGCAGCATTCGCAAGGCCGGACATTACCTCTCCAACGGCGAATTGGAAAGCAACCTAGCAGCCTTGGCTGCGCCCATTCAACAAGCCAACGGCACCGTGCTGGGCGCCATCTCGGTGGTCACCACCGTGCAACGCATGGCGGTGATCGATGTCGCCAAGGTGGCCGCCTTGGTCATGCGCTGCGCTGCTGACATCGCAATCCGTGTACCCTAGCCCCAAATTTTTTGAACCGAAAGGAACCTTCCCGTGAAACTGATCAGCTTTTTGCTCCACAACATCCCCAGCTACGGCATCGTCCAGGGCGACGACGTGCTCAACCTCACTCCCATCTTGGGCGCACAAGCCCCTGACCTGAAAAGCTTGATCGCCCACAACATGGTGGACCAAGCCGCCAAGGCCCTGGCCAGCCACAAGCCCGACTTGAAGTTTGCAGACCTGCACCTGCTGCCCGTCATCACCAACCCCAACAAAATTGTGTGTGTGGGCTTGAACTACGCCGACCACGTGCGCGAAACCGGCCGTGAACTTACCGAAAGCCCCGCGCTGTTTTTGCGCGTGAGCGAGTCGCAAATTGGCCATGGCCAAAACATCGTGCGTCCGCCTGAGTCACACCGCCTCGACTACGAAGGTGAAATCGCCGTGATCATCGGCAAAGGGGGTCGCCGCATCAGCGAAGCTGAATCTTGGAGCCACATCGCCGGCTACTCTTGCTACAACGATGGCTCGGTGCGCGACTGGCAAGTCAGCACCACCCAGTGGACGGCTGGCAAAAACTTCTGGCGCACCGGTGGCTTTGGGCCTTGGATGGTCACGGCTGACGAAATCCAGCCCAACCAAAAGATGACCCTCATCACGCGCTTGAACGGCCAAGAGCTACAACGCGCCACCACCGACATGATGATCCACAGCATCCCACGTCAAATCGCCTACATCTCGACCTTCATTCCGCTGGAACCCGGCGACGTGATCGTCACCGGTACACCTGGCGGCGTGGGCAACAAACGCACCCCCCAACTCTTCATGAAGCCAGGCGACGTGGTGGAAATCGAAGTGGACGCCGTGGGCATCTTGCGCAACGGCATCGTCGACGACGTGGCGGCCTAAGCCTGAACACCCAATGACAAAGCCCAGCAGGATGCTGGGCTTGAACCTCCAAATCCACGCCTGCGGGCGTGGATTTTTCATGGGCGCTCTAAAACGGGATGTCGTCGTCCATGTCGTCAAACCCACCCTTGGCCGGTGCGGCTTGGCGCTGTGGCGCGGCAGCCGGTGCGGCCTGACGCGGGGCAGAGGCTGCGGGGCGGCTGTAGCCCCCTTCTTCGCCACCGCCACCACCGGGGTTGCCCATGCCTTCACGGCCACCCAAGAGTTGCAATTCGGTGGCAATGATGTCGACGGTGTTCTTCTCCACGCCTGTGGTTTTGTCGGTGTAGACGCCGTACTTCAAGCGACCTTCCACGTAAATGGGGCGGCCTTTTTTCACGTACTCGCCAGCGATTTCAGCCAAACGGTCGTAAAACGTGACGCGGTGCCACTGGGTGTCTTCGATCATCTCGCCCGAGTTTTTGTCTTTGCGACGGCTGGATGTGGCGACGCTCACATTGGCCACAGCTTGGCCACTGGGCAAATAACGCACTTCGGGGTCGCGGCCGCAATTGCCGACGAGAATGACTTTGTTGACGGATGCCATGGGTAAATTCCTCCAGAGATAGACAGATTATGGGGGCTTTGCTCAAACCGCTTGGCGACCAGGGGCCACCATCGGCCACGCTACCAGCAACCACAGCAGCATCAGGGCAGCGCAAGTCAAAAACAAGCCTTGTGTGCCATAGCCTTTGACCAATTGCCCGCCCATCCAACCGCCGGCAAAAAAGCCCAGCGATTGCAAGGTGTTGTACACCCCCATGGCGGCCCCCCGCGAAGCCGCGGGCGCCAAGCGCGAGGCCAAGCTCGGCTGCGTGGCCTCCAGCACATTGAAGCCACAAAAGAAAGCAAACAGCAACCAAGCCAACACCGTGAGCGTAGGCGCACCAGAAGACACCCAAAAGAAAATCGCTTGCACAACGGCAATCAACCCAATGGCCGTCAAAAACACACCGCGCAAATAGCCCCGGCGTTCGGCCGCAAACACGCCACCCATCAACACAAACGAGCCCAGCACAGCCGGCAAATACACCTGCCAGTGGTGGTCTTTGTCCAACCCCGCCTGCACCAGCAAAGCGGGCACCGCCACCCACATGGCCAGTTGCACCGCATGCAACACAAACACCCCCAGGTTCAGACGCAGCAGCGCGGGCATGGCCAGCACCTGGCGCAAGCCGCCACGTGCAGCGTCTTTGTGCAGCACCGGCTCAGCCGGTACCCACCACACCACCACCGCCACGCCCAGCAGCGCCAACAGCGCCGTCAAGGCAAACAAACCCGACAAACCGATCCAACTTGCCAACAGCGGCGACAACACCAGCGACAGAGCAAACATCAACCCAATGCTGGCCCCCACCAAGGCCATGGCCTTGGTACGCACGCTGTCGCGCGTCAAGTCAGCCAGCAAGGCGGTCACGGCTGCCGACACCGCACCGGCACCTTGCAAGGTGCGCCCCACCAGCAAGCCATACAGCGTGTCTGCCGAAGCCGCCCACACACTGCCCAAGGCAAACACCAACAAACCCAGCACGATCACCCGCTTGCGGCCAAATCGGTCTGAGGCCACACCAAACGGTATTTGAAGCAAGCCCTGGGACAAACCATAAATGCCCATGGCCAGACCAATCAGCACGGGATCGTCTCCGCCGGGGTATTTGCGGGCTTCCAAGGCAAACACCGGCAACACCAAAAACAAGCCCAGCATGCGCAAGGCAAAGATCGACGCCAAAGTGCCGCTGGCGCGGCGCTCGGTGGGCGTCATGGAGGGGCTGAGGTCGGGAAGGGATGCGGGGGTTATGTCGGTTGTCACAGCAGGAATTGTCCTGCATTCCTAAATGGCGTCAGGGGCAAGACGAGCGCTTGGTTTTTCTTGATCAGACCGCTTGCGGCCAACTGATTTGTAGCTTGCGATGATTGGCAAGACAGTCGCGAAGGTACAAATTGATAAGGCTTTGGTAAGGCACACCCGCCTCCTGTGCCATGCCTTTGAAGTACTCGACCACGTCTTCAGAAAGACGCATGGTGACTGGCTTCTTAAGCTTGGATGCATAAGGGTTTTTGCGTGCTTTCAGTTTGGCGAGGTTGTATTGAGCTTTCATATCAGCCACCTTGATAAAACGCGCTTTCGCGCTTGGTTGCCTTGCGAGCGGAAATGATGCGGATCACATCGCCATCATCGCGCTCGCAATGACAGACGAGAAGCAATCTAGCACCAGCACTCATGCCCAGCATCAAAAAGCGCTCCTCGGTCGAAGCGTGTTCTTTGTCAAAGAACTGAACGGCAAATTCGTCATAGAAAACTGACTTCGCCTCTTCGAAAGAAACTTGGTGTTTTTTGAGATTGGTCTTTGCTTTGGAAAGATCCCACTCGAACTTAATCATATGTACATTGTATGTATGACTTTTCAAGTGTCAAACTTGCCGCTTTACACAAAAAAATGGCTTTGCACCCGCTGTGCATAAGCCACCAAATTTTTGTGCGACTTGGCCCTTGTCAACAGCGGCGTATCAAAGTGCTCGCACAGGCACGCCATCACAAACGCGCCCGCACTTGCATCCGCACCGCAAGGCGAGGCAACGCCAAACCATTGGGCGTCACCCAACACCTGCGCCAGCGCATCAATGTCGCGGCAAGCCAGTTGCGTCATTTCAGCCTCGGTGTGTCGCCCCAGTCCTTGGGCGTGCAGCATGTTGCGCGACTTGTTGCGCATCGCGGCACGAACGAACGGACGAATCAACGCAGGGGCTTTGTTGAAAAAAGTGGCCGGGCCTTTGTTGAAGTTTTCATCCACCATCCAGCGGAAATACACCAACGCGAAATACAGATGTTCTTCGCACATTTTTTCCACCGCCCACGTCACGCCTTTTTGCTGCGGGGTCAGGTGTGCGTCGAAATCAAGGCCGTAAGTTTGCTCAAGGTGAAAACGAATCAAGGTGGAATCGGCCACCGTCACGCCGTCGTCCACCAGGTAAGGGCGCTTGCCTTTGGGGCCGAGCTTGGAGCCACCCGCATACACACTGGTGGTGAAAGATTGGCCAGACAACTTCAACAAGGCCATGGCCTTCATCACGAAAGGGCTGGAGTCTGGTTGGCCAAAGGCGGGGCCGAATGTGTGGAGGGTGATCATGGGGTGCTCCAAATTCAACGAAGTTCTCAAAGCCAACATCTTGCCCGAAAATGAATGATTAAATGTTCATTTCTTAATGCCCCAACGCCAATTCAATGCGTGGGGACATCAGCCACGCCACCCATTAGCCGCAAAGACGACAAATCCTCAACCCGCCACTATCATGGCGGGTTGCCCTTTGATTGACTCACCTGTGAACGCACCCTCCGACGGCACCTACTTGGGCCAGGCCATGAACAGCCCCTCCGCCATGCGAAACATCAGCATTCGCGGGGCGCGCACGCACAACCTCAAAAACATCGACCTCGACATTCCGCGCAACCAACTGGTGGTGATCACCGGCTTGTCGGGTTCGGGCAAATCGAGCTTGGCGTTTGACACCTTGTACGCCGAGGGCCAGCGCCGCTATGTAGAAAGCCTGTCGGCCTACGCCCGTCAGTTCTTGGGCCGCTTGGACAAACCCGATGTCGACTTGATCGAGGGCCTGTCACCCGCCATCAGCATCGAACAAAAAGCCACCAGCCACAACCCCCGCTCCACCGTGGGCACGGTGACCGAAATTCACGACTACCTGCGCCTGCTGTTTGCCCGCGCCGGCACCCCCTACTGCCCCGACCACAACCTGGCGCTGCAAGCGCAAAGCGTGTCGCAAATGGTGGACGCGGTGATGGCCCTGCCCGAAGACACCAAGCTCATGCTGCTGGCCCCATTGGCACGCGACCGCAAGGGCGAATACACCGACGTGTTTGCCAACCTGCAAGCGCAGGGCTATGTGCGCTTTCGTGTGGGCGGCCAAGTGTTTGAGTACGACGACTTGCCGCAACTCAAGAAAACCGAGAAGCACGACATCGACGTGGTGATTGACCGCATCAAGGTGCGCCACGAAGCCCCAGAAGCCCCCACAACACCTGCCGAGCCCAGCATAGGCGCTGTGGCCGTGACCGCGCCACCGCCCGGTTTGCGCCAACGCCTGGCCGAGAGCTTTGAAGCCGCGCTGCGCTTGGCCGAAGGCCGCGCCATTGCGCTGGAGATGAACACCGGCGTGGAGCACAGCTTCAACGCCAAGTTCTCATGCCCACAGTGCACTTACTCCATCAGCGAGTTGGAGCCACGGTTGTTCTCGTTCAACTCACCGGTGGGCGCGTGCCCGGCGTGCGACGGCTTGGGTCACCAAGACTTTTTCGACCCCGCCCGTGTGGTGGCCTTCCCATCGCTCAGCTTGGGCAGTGGTGCCATCAAAGGCTGGGACCGCCGCAACGCGCACTACTTCACCCTGCTGGAGAGCTTGGCCAAGCATTACAAGTTTGACCTGGACGCAGCGTTTGAAAACCTCAGCCCTGAGATCCAACAGGTGCTGCTGTACGGCTCGGGCAACGAGGAGATCAAGTTCAACTACAGCTTGGACAGCGGTGCCTCAGGCGGCAAAAAGCTCAGCAAGAAACACCCGTTCGAGGGCATCTTGGTCAACATGGAACGCCGCTACCGCGAGACCGACTCGGTCGTGGTGCGTGAAGACCTGGCCCGCTACCGTGGCAGCCGCGCCTGCCCCAGCTGTGGCGGCACCCGCTTGCGGCGCGAAGCACGCAACGTGCGCATTGGCGAAGGTGCGCAAATGCGCGGGATCTTTGACATCAGTCACAGCACCTTGGGCGAGTGTTTTGGCTACTTCAACACCCTCAAACTCCAAGGCGCCAAGGCTGAAATTGCCGACAAGGTGGTGCGCGAAATTGCCTCACGTTTGAAGTTCTTGAACGACGTGGGCCTGACCTACCTGAGCCTGGACCGCAGCGCCGACACGCTGTCTGGCGGCGAAGCACAACGCATTCGCTTAGCCTCGCAAATTGGCTCGGGCCTGACCGGGGTGATGTATGTGTTGGACGAGCCCAGCATTGGCTTGCACCAGCGAGACAACGACCGCCTGATCGACACCCTCAAACACCTGCGTGACATTGGCAACAGCGTGTTGGTGGTGGAGCATGACGAAGACATGATCCGCGCGGCCGACTTCTGTGTCGACATGGGCCCGGGCGCCGGCGTGCATGGCGGCCAAGTGATGGCCCAAGGCACCCCGGCTGAGATTGAGGCCAACCCCGCGTCTTTGACGGGGCGTTACTTGGCACAAGCCCTGCGCATCGAAGTGCCCACCCAGCGCCACGCCTTTTTGGCCGTGCCTGCCGACCAACTGGCCGCACAACGCTTGCTCGACAAACAAGCCTGCAAAGACCAGGTCATTCGCATCACGGGTGCGCGTGGTAACAACTTGAAGCACGTGAGCGTGGATGTGCCCGTGGGCTTGCTCACCTGCGTCACGGGTGTGTCGGGCTCGGGCAAATCCACCCTGGTCAACGACACGCTGTACACCGCTGCCGCCCACACCATCCACCGCGCGCACGAAGAGCCTGCCGCCCACGACGAGATCACCGGGCTTGACTACTTCGACAAGGTCATCAACGTCGACCAGTCCCCCATTGGCCGCACCCCGCGCAGCAACCCCGCCACCTACACCGGCTTGTTCACGCCCATTCGCGAGCTGATGGCCGAAGTGCCCTCGGCACGCGAACGCGGCTATGGCCCGGGGCGCTTCAGCTTCAACGTGGCCGCAGGCAGCGGCGGCGGACGCTGCGAAGCCTGCCAGGGCGACGGCATGGTCAAGGTGGAGATGCACTTTTTGCCCGATGTGTACGTTCCATGTGACGTGTGCCACGGCCTGCGCTACAACCGCGAGACGCTGGAGGTCATGTACAAAGGCAAGAACATTGCGCAAATTTTGGACCTGACGGTCGAAGCCGCGCTGAGCTTCTTCAGCGCCGTGCCCAACATCGCACGCAAGCTGCAAACCTTGATGGATGTGGGCCTGTCCTACCTGCAACTTGGCCAAGCCGCCACCACCCTCTCGGGAGGTGAAGCACAGCGCGTGAAACTGGCCTTGGAATTGAGCAAGCGCGACACCGGGCGCACGCTCTACATTTTGGACGAGCCCACCACCGGCCTGCACTTTGCCGACATTGCCTTGCTCTTGAAAGTGCTGCAACACCTGCGCGATGCAGGCAACACCATCGTCATCATCGAACACAACTTGGACGTCATCAAAACCGCCGACTGGCTCATCGACATGGGGCCAGAGGGCGGCAGTGGCGGCGGCCAAGTGGTGGGCGTGGGCACGCCCGAGCAATTGGCCGACAACTCGGCCAGTTTTACCGGGCGTTACCTGAAGCGTTTGCTGGGCTGACCACCACTAACAGGTTGTCCACCTCGTGCACGCCTTTGACCGCTTGTGCGAGTTGTTGGGCCACATCGGCCTGTGCCTGTGAGGCGACCGAGCCGGTCAGCGTCACCAAACCACGGCGTGTTTTGACGCTGATGGTGACCGACTTCATACCCTCGCGCTGCATCAACGCGGTTTTCACCTTGGCCGTGATTTCTGTGTCTTCCATGGCCGTGCTGGCCTTCTCTTTTTGACGCTCTGCTGCATCGTCTGCGTCATCCACGCTTTGCTTCACCGCTTCAGTGGCTTTCTCTGCGGCTTCATCCAGTTTGCGTCCGGCCTCTTGCGCAGGCCCGGGTTTGTCGCAAGCCGACAAGCCCAGCAGCAGCAAAGCACCCAAGAGGTATGGCGTGGTGTGGCGTGTGATCTTCATCGTGTGTTCCTTGTGTGTGTGACGCATCAAGCGCGACCCGTCAATATCAAAAACAACAACACCAGCACGACCAGCCCAAGACCGCTGCTGGGGTAATAGCCCCAGGTTCTGCTGTGTGGCCAAGTGGGTATGGCACCCAGCAGCATCAAAAACAGAATCACCAACACAACGTTCATCAACATAGACAGCCTCTTTTCACAACACCTTGCGGCAATGCCATTGAATTTAGGCCCGATGCAGCTTGGGGTCTGTTCGTCTGCGCACATGCGCAGCACGCCGCTAAACTTCGACAGCACGATTTGAAAGTCTTATGCCCCACGCACACCAGCTCACCCGCAAGCAGTGGGCCACTCTTGTCATCCTCACCTTAGTCTGGGGCATCAACTGGCCCATCTTGAAGATTGGCATCACCCACTACCCAGCCATCACTTTTCGCAGCATGTCCATCCTTCTGGGTTGGGTGCTTCTGAGCTTGGTGATGCTCAAGATGAACGTGTCATTCAGGGTGCCGCGCAAGGAGTGGGGAGAGCTTTTCATCTTGGCCTGCAGCAACATGTTTGTCTGGCACGTGCTGATGATTTTGGCGGTGCAAGATTTGTCCAGCGGACGGGCCGCCATTCTGGGTTATTCGATGCCGATTTTTTCTGCGGTGATCGGCATGTTTTTTTTCAAGTCGCCCTTGTTGGCGCGTGCATGGCTAGGGGTTGCCTTGGCCGCCTTGGGGGCTTTTTTGCTGCTGTGGCATGAATTGGTCAGCTTGACAGGCAAACCCTTGGGGGTGTTGATGGCCTTGGCCGCAGCCGCCGCCTGGGGGCTGGGCACACAGCAGATTCGTCACACCAAGATGACAGTGCCCACGCTGACGATTGTGTTTTGGATGACGGGTATGACCACGGGGTTGATGCTCTTGGTGGCCACTGTGTTTGAGTCGGACCGCTGGGCCATTCCGCCCGCAGCCACAT
Organism: uncultured Burkholderiales bacterium; assembly: GCA_903892175.1. Lineage (GTDB taxonomy): Bacteria > Pseudomonadota > Gammaproteobacteria > Burkholderiales > Burkholderiaceae_C > Limnohabitans. The sequence goes on from CAITHK010000207.1 coordinate 26,151, forward strand.
GGGGGGCCATCTTGTACAACGCTGTTGGAATTTTTGTGTTCGCCCAATCTGCTTGGCTGTGGCTGGCGCGCAGTCTGCCGCCTTTGGCCTCAACCTTGAGCGTGATGCTCATTCCCGTCTTGGGTGTGTTCAGCGGCGCGTGGTGGTTGGGCGAAGTGCTGCACTGGCAAGACTGGTTGGCGGTGGTCTTGATCATGGCCGCCATTGCTTCGGTGCTGTGGCCCACACGCTCAAGGGCTGAGACGAGCTGAGAAAAACTCAGTGGCCCTTGAACACCGCTGGGCGCTTCTCGTTGAAAGCGGCCACGCCTTCGCGTCGGTCGTCGGTGTCGACCAAACGGTTGTAGGCCTCGACCTCAAAACGAAAGGCCGTGTGCAGCTCCATCTGGCCACCGTAGCGAATCGACTTTTTGATTTGTCGCACCGCCAAGGGCGCGTTGGCCGCAATGCGTTGAGCCGTCTCCAGGGCCAGTGCCAGCACCTGGTCTGGCTCCACCACTTGGTTGAGCAAGCCCCACGCCAAGCCCTCTTGCGCCGTGAACGCACGGCCTGTGAGCGTCAATTCTTTGGCGCGTCGCTCACCCAGGGCACGCGGCAAGTTTTGCGTCCCCCCCATGCCAGGCATGATGCCCAAGGTGACCTCAGGGAATGCAAACCGCGCCGCTTGGCTGGCGTACAAAAAGTCGCAGCACAAGGCCATCTCCAACCCGCCGCCATAGGCGTGTCCATTGATGGCACCCACCACCGGCAAAGGCAGATCAATCATGGCCCAGTACAAACGCTCAAAAATTTCGTGCTGGTGTTGCCACGCTTGAGGCGTCATGCCATTGCGCTCTTTCAGGTCGCCGCCACCGCAAAATATTTTGGGTCCAGCCCCAGTGAACACCACGCAACGCAACTTACCGGGGTCCTCGGTCAACCGAGTCCAGAGGTTGAGGAGTTCCACCGCCATTTGCGTGTTCAATGCATTGCCCACCTCGGGGCGGTTCAAACAGACCTGCAACACATGGTCAGAAACGCGGGTGCAGTCAAGGGTGGTGTAAACAGGCAACGTAGAAGTGGGCATACGGTGTACTCAGTAAGACTTGGGCATGCCCAACACATGCTCGCCCACGTAGGACAAGATCAAGTTGGTGGAGATGGGGGCCACTTGGTACAAGCGGGTTTCGCGGAACTTGCGCTCAATGTCGTACTCGGCGGCAAAGCCAAAACCACCATGGGTTTGCAGACACACATTGGCCGCTTCCCACGAGGCATCTGCGGCCAGCAACTTCGACATATTGGCTTGTGCGCCACACGGCAAACCGGCGTCAAACAAACGTGCGGCTTCATAGCGCATCAAACTGGCGGCTTCGACGTTGATGTGGGCCTTGGCAATCGGAAACTGGATGCCCTGGTTGTGCGCGATGGCGCGGCCAAACACCACGCGCTCTTTGGCGTACTGGGTGGCGCGGTCGACAAACCAATAGCCGTCACCCACGCATTCAGCGGCAATCAAAATGCGCTCGGCGTTCAAGCCGTCCATGATGTACTTCAGCCCCTTGCCTTCTTCCCCGATGCGGTTTTCTACCGGAATACGCAGGTTGTCGATGAAGATTTCATTGGTCTCATGGTTGACCATGTTGCGAATGGGTTTGACGGTGATGGTCTTGCCCACCTCTTCGCGCAAATCCACCAAAAACACCGACAAGCCTTCGGACTTCTTTTTCACCTCGGCCAGTGGCGTGGTGCGTGCCAACAGCAACATGAAGTCAGAGTGCTGCAAGCGCGAGGTCCAGACCTTTTGGCCATTCACCACATAGTGGTCGCCTTGGCGCACGGCCACGGTCTTGAGCTGGGTGGTATCTGAGCCCGTGGTGGGCTCGGTCACTGCCATCGACTGCATGCGCAATTCACCGGATGCAATCTTGGGCAACAAGGCTTCTTTCTGCTCCTTCGTGCCGTGACGCACCACACAGCCCATGACATACATCTGGCCGTGGCATGCGCCGGAGTTGCCGCCCGCGCGGTTGATCTCTTCCATGATCACGCTGGCTTCGGTCAGGCTAAGGTTAGAGCCACCGTATTCCTCAGGGATCAAGGCCGACAACCAACCTGCTTCGGTCAGGGCGGTGACAAATTTTTCTGGAAAGGCGCGTGCCTCATCCACCTCTTGCCAATAACGGGAGTCAAAGGCGGACACCACTTGGCGCACGCCTTCACGCAGTTCAGGAAAATTGTTGGCACTCATGGTTTATTTGCTCGGTGTGGTGTAGAGCTGACCGCCATCGACGTTGATGACGCTGCCACTCAGATAGCTGCACAAAGGAGATGTGCAGAACACGGCCAACTTGGCCATTTCATTCGGCTCGGCCAAACGACCAAACGGGAAGCCGCTGGTCAATTCAGTCCAACGCTTGGCGTCGCCCAATTTCTTTTCGGCTTGTTGTTGCAACATGCCTTGCATGCGGTCGCTGCGCGTGGGCGAGGGGTTGATGCCAAACACACGCACGCCTTTTTTCACACTCTCGCCACCCACGCCTTGGGTAAACGCCATCAAAGCCGCGTTGCCCGTGGCACCGCAGATGTAGTCGGCACGTGGCGCGGCACCGGCCATGCCAATGATGTTGCAAATCACGCCATGGCCACGCGCTTCCATCATGGGCAAATACATGCGCGTCATGTTGATGTAGCCAAACACCTTCAGCTCCCAGGCTTGACGCCAGCGTTGCTCGTCCACGTCCACCACGCTACCGCCCGGAATTGCGCCAGCGTTGTTGACCAGAATGTCCACATCGGGCACTTGCTCAAAGATTTTTTCTGCCGAGCCCGACACCGACAAATCCATCAACACCGAGGCGGGCTTGGCCAAGCCCGCCTGCGCAAACGCTTGCTCAGCCAAGGCCAAATTGGCAGGCTCACGCGCCACCAAGATAGGCTGCGCACCTTCATGCGCATAAGCCAGCGCAATGGTCAAGCCAATGCCGCGTGAACTGCCCGTGATCAACACGCGCTTGTCTTTGAGTTGCAAATCCATGGAAGTTATTACCTTGTGGTCAAAAATTTAAACGCTCGGAGCGGGCACTTGCTGGGTGTACCAAGCGGCCATCGACTCACCCGTCATGAAGCACACATTCGGCGTCTTCATGAGCAAGTCCAACATGCGCTCCAAACTCTCGAAGCGGTGCGGCACACCAATCAGATGTGGGTGCAAGCCAATCGCCAACACGCGTGGCTGCGTTTGCGCCTCGCGCTCAAACAAGCGCAAGGTGTTCTCCAAACGCTGGTACATCTCGTTCGAGCTGTGGCGCTCCACCGCATAGATGATGGAGTCGTTGACTTCCAAGTTGTAAGGCAAGGACAACAAGGGGCCTTCTTTCGTGGTCATCCAACGGGGCACATCGTCGACCACCCAATCGAACACATAGTCGATGCCTTGGCGCTTCAAAATTTCAGGCGTGTCATACGACTCGCGCAAGCCTGGGCTGAGCCAACCCTTGGGGCGCTTGCCGGTGAACGACTCGATCATCTCTAGGCTGGTAGCAATCAAGGCCTCTTCACCTTCTGCGTGGTTCAAGGCTTTTTGATGCACGCCATGACCAATGAATTCCCAACCTGCCTCGTGCATCGCTTCAGCAGCACGCGGGTAGGCCTGAATCACGCCCGCATTGAAGCTGGTGGACGCGGGCAAGCCACGGCGGTGGATGGCGTTGATGATGCGCGGCAATCCCGCACGCATGCCGTAGTCGGCCCAGCTGAAGTTGGGCACATCGGGCACCGTCTCTTTGCCATGCGGTGGCGTGATGATGGTGCGCGGCATGCTGGCATCGAATTGCCAATGCTCCACATTGACCACCAAGTGCACCATGATGGCCCCCTCTTTGGGCGCATTGAGCTTGGGGCCTTCGTCTGAAAAAAGATAGGGAATGCGCGGGTTTGCCATGGGTCCATCCAGTGATAGAGAAATTCGCCAATGAATAATAGGTTGATTGTTGTCGCAATGCCTCGCCAACACAGAGGAAACGTCGCGCAGGTAGGGGTATTCCGTTCTTTTTCTGTCTCACGCGTGACGGACTTTCGACCCCCTGTGCTGGGAGACTGATCTGCTGTAACAATTGCAGTTATCGGGTCTAGAAATTGCAACCCCGTCAGTGTGTATTGCCTTTTTAAATGGAGAAATTTTCATGCGTATTTTTCGTCTCTTATCAACGGCTCTGGTGGTTTGCGCCGGGTTGTTGCAAACGGCCCTGGCCATCACCCCCATGCCCAGCCCCATGCCCAACAAAGAAGTCATCACGATTGGCTATGTGAAAGTTGGACAAGTCTCTCCTTTGCATTTGGTGGAGGAAGATCTCAAAAAAATGAACATCGAAGTCAAGCGCGCTGAATTCGTCCGCTACGCCGATGCACGCACCTCGTTGATCTCCAACTCGGTCGACGTGTCTGTGGTCGGCCCCGCTGACTTGGCCATTGCTGCCAGCCAGGGCACCAAAAACATCATTGGCTTGAGCGGCGTGGCGTCTTCTCCCAAATACTTGGTGGTTCGCAAAGGTGTGACCATCAACACCTGGGATGACCTCAAAGGCAAAAAAATTGCCGTGGCTCCTGGCTCGGCCGTTTGGTTTGCGTGGGCCATGAGCTTGGTGGAGAACAACATCCCCTACAACACCTTCACCGCCGTCAACATTCAAGGCGGTGGCACGGCCTTTGTGCAAGCGCTCAAACGCGGCGACATCGACGCCATGTTGAGCTGGGAACCGTTTGAATCCCAAGTCGTGGCCGAAGGCGCCGCCTACTTCGCCACCAACTTGGTGGACTACAGCAAATCCAAAGCCGTGGGCCCAGAGCTGGGTTTGTTGGCCGCATCGGGGGAGGCCTACAGCAAGCGTCGCGAAGTGATCAAGCGCTTCATGTGGGCTTACTTGAATGCAGAAGCCAAATTGGCAGCTGACAGCAATGCCTTCGTTAACGCTTATTCGCAGTTCACCGGCTTGCCTTTGGACGTCACCCGTGAATCACACAAACTCATCAAGCTCGGTGGTGTGCTCGACCGCGCCCAAGTGGGTCGCTTGGCGGATGCGTCTTTCAAGCAAGGCGTGATCAAAACCGATGTGACCAAAGAAGCGATGGAGTTGTACGACGACAGCCTGGCCAAAGAAATTCGTGGCCGTTAAGGTCATCCGCGAAGCAAGGTGAGTTCACCTTTCCTCAAGAAAAAACCGGCTCACTGAGCCGGTTTTTTCATGCCCATGCGCTCAATGCGCGCGAATGGTTTTGAGGATTTGCAACTTCATCTCATTGAACTGCGCCGTGGCTGTCATTTCGATGTCACGAGGTCGTGCCAGGTGGGTGTCGATCACCGTTTCCATGCGCCCCGGGCGCGCTGACATGACGTAAATCTTGTCTGCCAAGAACAGCGCCTCATCAATGTCGTGCGTCACAAAAATAATGGTGGGCTTGAGTTTGTCCCACACTGACAGCAGCAGCTCTTGCATGGTCAAACGGGTTTGCGCATCCAGCGCGCCAAACGGCTCATCCATCAGCAACACCTTAGAGCCCAAGGTCAACACCCTGGCAATCCCAACGCGCTGGCGCATGCCGCCCGAGAGTTGAATCGGCAGATGGTTGCGGAAGTCTTTCAAGCCCATGATGGCCAGCATCTCTTCGGCCCGGCTTTCGTAGGCAGCCGCAGGCAAGCCTTGCGCCTTGGGGCCGAACACGATGTTCTCCCATACCGTGAGCCACGGAAACAAGGCAGCCTCTTGAAACACCACGCCACGGTCTGGCCCCGGTGTTTGAATGGTCTGTCCACCCACCGTCAAGGTGCCTGAAGTGGGCTGCTCAAAGCTAGCAATGATGTTGAGCAAGGTGGACTTGCCACACCCCGAGGGTCCCAGCAAAGCGACGAATTCACCTGGCGCAATGTCGAGGTGGATGTTCTCCAGGGCGCGTACAGGCGGCGAGCCAGAATAGGTTTTGAACAGTTGATCAATTTGAATGTGCGACATGAGGTGTCCTAAAGGAATCAATGGTTTTGCAGCAGGCGCCACTTGAGAACGCGACGCTCGATGCCAATGATCAAACGGTCACTCAAGAAACCCATCAGGCCAATCGACGCCATGTCGGCAAACACGATGTCCATGCGCCCCACGTAGTACGCGTCCCACAGCACATAGCCCAAGCCTGACTTGACAGCCACCATTTCGGCGGCCACCACCGCCGTCCACGCGATGCCCAAACCAATGCGCATGCCGGTGAAGATATTGGGCAAGGCCGCTGGAAACACCACACGTTTGAGCAGCACCCAGGGGGAGGCACCCATCATTTTGGCGGCACGCACCAAGTTTTTGTCGACGTCGCGCGCTCCCTGCGTGGCATTGACCACGATGGCAAAAAAACCACCGAGAAAAATCAATGAGATCGAGCCCATGTTGGTGATGCCAAACGCGGCTATGGAAAACGGCAACCATGCAGTGATCGGCACCGGGCGAAACATTTGAATCATGGGGTCAATCAGCACCGACAAACGCCGGCTCCAACCGATCATCAAACCCAAAGGAATGGCCACCACCATGGACAGCACAAAACCGGCAATGACGCGCGTTCCTGAATATTCGACGTTGGCCCACCAAGTCCCCAAATAAGGGTTAAGGCCCATACCTGTGGCCTCACCGAATATCCATTCATGCCAAGCCGTCACCACCAGCCACGGGCTGGGCAACATGGCTTGCATGCCGGGCTTGCTGCCCACAATTTGCCACACGACCAACAGTGCCAACGGCACCACCACACTCAAAACGCTACGGTGTTTCACAACAAACCCTTTGGTAAAAATAACGCAGACATGGCTTCTGACATGACTTATTCAAACTCGACAGTCTCAAAATTCGCAGGCAAGATGATTTCCACCATTTCGCAGTCAGGTGAGTAATCAATGACCGTGTGACGAATGCCGGGTGGTTGCAACCAGCATGAGCCTGCTGTCATCTTGACGCGTCCTTGGCCCTCGTACTCACCGATCATCCAGCCCTTGAGGAAGTACAGCATCTGAAACTGCACACCGTGGTAGTGGGGGATGGACACCACCTTGGGGTCGCATTTGCCGAGCAGTCGAATCACATGGGCTTGTACAGCGCCACCCGTGGCTTCGACCATGCCCAAATCACGGTACTGCGCGTAATCACGCAAGCCCGTCTTGAAGACGGCGTCCTTCAAATGCGTGGCTGCAAACTTTTGCGGGCCCCACTTGATCACGGGGGGCTTACCGGGCTTGACTGTCTTTTTAGGCGCTTTGCCGGTCTTGGCCGCTTTGGTCGCTTTGGGCACTTGGATCGCTTTGACCTCTTTGGCCTTTTTCACTGAAACGAGTACCTTGGCAGGTTTGGCGGCCGCAACGACCTTGGCCTTTTGAGAGGGAAGGGCTTTCTTCACAGCGGCTTTTGCCGTCTTGCCTGCAGACGCCGTTTTGCGGGCCGTTGTGGTGGTTGGTTTTTTTGCAGTCGCCATCGGGTGCTCCTATTTTTAAAAATGACCTGTCACGCTCAAGCAGAGCCCTGAGGGCGCAACTCGATCAAGTCAGGGCAGCAATTGGGGTTGGCCAACACGGCATACGCCACAGCGTCGGCCACTTCTTGCGCGGTCAAGGCTTTGAACTTGCGCGTGGCCACCGCAGCTAACACATCGGGGTGGTCACTGCTCGCCCGAATCTCAGTGTCCACCATGCCCGGCGCGACCTCTGTCACCTTGATGCCAAAGCCTTGCAGCTCCAATCGGAAAGAACGCGCCAAAGCCGACAAAGCATGCTTGGTGGCGCAGTACACCGAGGCCAGGCGATACACCTCACGCGCTGCAATCGAGGTCATGAACACCATGTGGCCCGCCTTGCGTGCCACCATGGCGCGGCCCAAAATTTGGGTCACTTTCAACGAGGCCAACACATTGGTTTGGAACATCCACGCGCAATCTTCGGCCGACAAATCCAGCAAAGGCGCATAGCGCAAAACGCCCGCGTTGTTGACAAAAATATCCACCTCACTCGCCACCGCCTCCACTTGCTGGAGGTAAGCGTCATCGTTGAGGTCACCCACCAAAATACGCACCATGCCCGCAGGCAATGCGGCTTGCAGTTGCTGGAGCGCATCTTCTCGACGCCCCAGTGCAATGATGTGTGCGCCATGCTGCGCCAAGGTCATGGCGGTGGCGCGGCCAATGCCAGCCGATGCGCCGGTGATCAAAACTGTTTTGCCTTGCAAAGCTGAGGTCATGGTGTGTGTCGTGTGTGATGGGTGTCGATGAAACAAGGTCTCTCTTTTCAGCAGCCCTTGAACTGAGGCAGCCGTTTTTCTGCAAAAGCGCGTCGACCTTCGGCGTAGTCTTGGCTTTTGAAACACACATCCACGGCCTGGTCGATGCGTGCAATTTGGGATTCGTCGCCGTCGGCAATGCACAGCATGGCTTGCTTGGCAGCTTGCACGGTGAGGGGTGCGTTCTGTGCAATTTGCAGGGCCACGTCGGCGCAATGTGCAAACACATCGTCGTGCACCGCGTTGACGATGCCGATGTGTGCCGCCTCAGTGGCCACATACACCTTGGCGGTGTAGAAGGCTTCAGCCGCCGCCGTAGGCCCGAGGTTTTGCACAATGCTCTTCATGCCACGGTAGCCGTAGCCCAGCCCCAAACGCGCGGCGGGCATGCGGAACTTGGAGGCCGGGCTGGCATAGCGCAAATCGCAGCTCAAGGCCAAGCCCAAACCCCCGCCATAGCAAATGCCGCTGATGGCGGCAATCACCGGCACGCGGCAGCGCGTGATGGCCTCTTGTGCTTGGGCCACGCTCTGGTTGTAGTGGGCCACCGAGGCTTCGGAGTTGCGCTGGGTTTCAAACTCGCTGATGTTGGCGCCCGACACAAAGGCCTTCTCACCCGCGCCGCGCAAAATCACCGCGCGCACATCGGGGTTGCCTTCGATGGCGTCAAACGCTTCTTTCAGCGCAATCCACATCGACAAGCTCATGGCGTTGTAACGCTCGGCGTCATCGATGGTGACGACGCTCACATGCGCGTCGTGTGTGACATGTATGGCACCCATGGTCAAACCACCTCTTGTGTGTGAAATTGTTCAATCTCTGCGTCCGAGTAACCGGCTTCGCGCAAGACTTCGTCGGTGTGTTCGCCCCATCCAGGTGCGGGCGCCACAACTTGGGACGGTGTGCGCTCTAAAACCACCGGTTGAGTGATGTATGCAATTTCTTTGCCAAAGTTGGTCATCAAGGTTTCGGTCACTTTGAGGTGTTTGACTTGTTCGTCTTCAAACACCTGCGGCACGGTGTACACCGGCCCGGCGGGCACGCCGACTTGGTTGAGCAAATCGACCCAATGCTTGACCGTGTTCTTTTTGAACTCGACCGCAATTTGAGCATTCAAGCGCTCGCGGTGTTGCACGCGCAAAGGCTCGGTCTGAAACTCGGGGTCGGCATACCAATCGGGTTTGCCCAGGGCGTCGCAAAAGCGCTTCCAGTTGCCTTCGCCCGAAGCGCCGAGGTTGAAGCAGCCGTCGTTGGCGTCGAACAAGCCCATGGGTGAACTGGTCGGGTGGTTGTTGCCCACTTGCACCGGCACATCGTTGTCATTGAGATAGCGTGCCATCTGGAAATCCATCATGGCGATTTGCGAATGCAACAGCGAGCTGTGCACCCACTGCCCTTTGCCCGAGACTTCGCGCTCCAGCAGGGCCACCAAGATGCCCAGTGCGCAGTACAAACCAGCACTCAAATCGGCCACCGCCAAGCCCGCGCGAACGGGCCCGTGCTCGGCCTCACCGGTCACGCTCATCAAGCCGCCCATGCCTTGGATGATTTGGTCAAACCCAGGACGCCAGGCATACGGCCCGTCTTGCCCAAAGCCCGAGATGCTGGCCAAGATGATGCGGGGGTTCACTTTGGCGAGCGACTCGTAGTCGAGGCCGAGTTTGTTTTTGACATCGGGACGCCAGTTCTCCACCACCACATCGGCCTCGGCCACCAAGCGCATGAGCACCTCCATGGCACCCGGTTTTTTGAGGTTCAGCGTCATCGAGCGCTTGTTGCGGTTGATGTTTTGAAAGTCGCCGCCCTTGCGGTTGGCGGCAAACATGGCCTCGTTGGGGTCGACCCCAGGAGGCGGCTCCACACGAATCACGTCTGCGCCAAAGTCGGTGAGGATGCGCACGCAGTTGGGACCTGCGCGCACACGCGAGAGATCGATCACTTTGAAGCGCGCCAAGGCGCTGGAGGCTTGAATTTTCGGCATGTTCAATGGGTCCAAAAAAGAGGGGGGACTTGCTCGGCCAAGTCGAGCAAGCGGTGTTCGGCAAAAGGGCGGGCCAGCACTTGCACGCAGATTGAGCGAGCACGTGTGTCGCGCGCGATCGGCAAGTTCAACGATGGCAAGCCGAGGTAGTTCACAAAACCCATGTAGCGGTGCATGGCAAACAGTGACGTGCGGTCGAATGCGGCATGACCCACTTCGACCTTTTGCCAATCGGGCAACGCGTGGGCCAAGGACGGCAGGATCAAGAATTCGGCATCGCTGAAATGACGCGTCACAAAGTCTTGCAACAGCGCCGCGCGCGACTGCATGGACGCTTGGTACCAGGCCTGCGGCAACCCCAAGCCCATCAAGCCAATGGCCTGTACGCCTGGCTCTGCGGTGCCGTTGCACAAACTCGCGTGGTGCGTGCTGGCGGTCTCCCACAGCAACACACGTTGTGCGTGACGGTTGAGTCGGTCAAACACGTCTGCCATGTCTACGGGGGTGATCTGCGCGTCCAGCTGCGCCGCCCATGCGCGAATGGCAAGGGCCACTTCTGGTGCCACGCCGTCCTCAGGCACCCACAGTCGGCACCGCGTCTTCGCAGGCTGATCTGTGCGCGGGATTTGCGGACACAAGGCCGACCAAATTTCGCGCGCGTCTTGGGCATAGCGGCTCAAAATGCCCACACTGTCGAGCGAGGGCGCCAGAGGCGCGCAACCTTGGGTGCTGATGGCGCCGTGGGTGGTTTTGAGACCGATCAGGCCGCAGGTGGCCGCCGGAATGCGCACCGAACCGGCGGTGTCGGTGCCCAGGGCTGCGTAGCTCATGCCCGCCGCCACGGCCACCGCTGAGCCGCTGGAAGACCCGCCCACGGCAGCGGCCACGTCCAGCGGATTGACACAGCGTGCAAAGTGCGGGTTTTGCCCTGTGGCGCCACAAGCGTGCGGTGCCATCACTAGGCTGGCCCACTGGCTGGCACCGGCCTGCTGCAAGGCGGCCAATGCCGCAGCCATGGGTAGACGGTTGTGTGCACGGCCCGGCCCCACGCCACATCCGGGTACACGACCGTTGGTTTGAAAAATATCTTTGTGTGCCAAGGCAATGCCCGCCAAAGGCCCAGCACCAGGCGCACCGATGGGCAGCTCGTCCACCACACAAGGGCTGTGCGCCTTCAAGCTTTGCCCGTGCCGGACTTGTGCCAGCAGTGCCTCTTGCGCGGACACCTGCCCACCACGGATGAGCGCTTGGAGTTGCGTCATGCGTGGCGGCAATTCAAACACCCGCGCACCTCTTGAGCATGTCGTCAAAACTCAGCGTTTGCGCAGACTCCAGCGACTCGGGCAGCTCGTCGGCCAAACGCGCCAAGCCTTTGGCCGCAGCTTTCAACCATGCATCGGTCGGCACGTAACCCCGGTCGGCAAACGCGTGGCGTGCCAATTCGGTGAAGTCCTGCTGGTGCTCTGTGGCGTGGCGCATGATGCAAAGCGTGGATGAGGCGTTGTTGATTTATGTATATTTATAACCGAGTTTAGGTATTTTTAACTGTCACTTAAAATATTGTTTTGCTCTGTGAGACATCATGAAAGTCAGCGACCAAATCAGACTGCGCATTGAATCCGCCATTGCTTCGGGCGAGTTGCTGCCGGGTGATGCGATTGACGACGTGGCCTTGGCCGGTCAATACAAGGTGTCACGCACGCCAGTGCGTGAAGCGCTGTTGCAGCTGCAAGCGCAAGGCCTATTGATCAGCACGCCGCGCGGCGGCTCGGTGGTCGCCAAGATGAATTTGCAGCAGCTGCTATCGCTGTGGGAGCTGCTGGCAGAACTCGAAGGCATTGCGGTGCGACTGGCTTGCGAACGCATGAGCCCAGACGAAATCAAAGCCCTGGTCAAACTGCACCGCAGCAGCAAAAAACTAGCCGACAAAGAAGACATGGATGGATGGCAAGACGCCAACCTGAAGTTCCACGAATTGATTTACGAGGGTGCGCGCAACACGTTTTTGCGCCAAGAGGTGTTGCGCATTCGCTCACGCACCGGGGTCTACCGTCGCCATGCATTTGGCGCTTTGGGTCGCATCAAGTCGTCCTACGACCAGCACGAGAAAATCATCAGCGCCCTGGAAAAACGCGACACAGCGAGCGCCTGCGCCTACATGGCCGACCACATGCGCCCAGGACGAGACTCCAAAACGCTCAATGACTTCATCATGAGCTTGCCGCGCGATTTACTCGCGGGCTGAGCCCAGCGCGGTGCGCCATCTGCGTGGGCGTGCAAGGGCGGCCCTGCTGGCCGACAGGCTCAGTGTTGTTCGGCCAACAGGCCAAAGCCCGGCAGCGGGTCTTGAATGCCCAGCCGGCGCAAGGCCAACCAATAGGTGGCCACATTGACCCCGATCAAGGGCTTGCCGAACTGCGCTTCAATCTGCGGTGTGAGGGCGCTCACCGGCAGGTTGGTGCCCACATGCACAAAGGCCTCGACACCGGCCATATCCAAGGCTTTGAAGCCCGCCATGATCTCATCCGGCGTGAACTGCGCCACCGAAATCGGGCCCTTGGCCTTGAGGCCATGTTGCGCCACCACGTCATAACCACAGGACACAAAAAACTCTTGGATCAGCGCATCGGCGGGCGGCCAATAGGGCGTCAACACTGCGATGCGCTTGGGGTCGCCAATGGCCTTGAGCCCCTCCAAGACCGCCATGGAGGGGGTGATGAACGGTATGCCGGCCATGTCTTCAAGCCGTTGTTGTTCGGCCAGCGCACGCACTCGGTCGCCCCGAAAGGAATGGATGGAGTGACCGTGCGCAACAGCGTGGGGCTCGCACGGCAAGACCAAATTCAAAGCTTCTTCCAAGTTGCCTTTCTCGGTCTCTAGCGCTTGGCGGTAGGCCTGCATGTCGTCATAGGGACGCACCGGCAACAACATGCGGCTCACATGGTTGGTCACGCCCGCGGGACGCATGGCCTCCATCTCGGGTTGCACAATGGTGTTGGTGGCGGGCACGATGACGGCAATCTTGGCGCGGGTGGCCAAGGCGTCCAGACTGAGGGTGCGTGCGTTCATGTGGTGTTACTCCATTTTCAAATTGGCGGCTTTGGCGGCCTCGGACCAAATGGCGATGTCGGCACGCAAGGTGTCGGCAAATTCTTTGGGGTTGCTGCCAATGGCGTCAACCCCCATCTGTTGGAACTTGGTGTGTGTGCCCTCGAAGGCCAGGGCTTCTTTGACCGCTTCGGCCAAGCGCGCCACCACCGCAGCTGGGGTGCCACTTGGAGCCATCAAGCCATTCCAGGTGACGGTTTTGAAACCTGCAAATCCAGACTCGGCAATCGTGGCCACTAGGGGCAGTTGAGCCGCGCGCTTGTCGCTGGACACGCCAATGATGCGGATGTTGCCGCCACTGACATGCGGGTACAGCTCGGAGAAGTTGCCAAAGTACATCTGCACATTGCCTGCCAACAAATCGGTGACCGCAGGCGCGCCGCCTTTGTAGCTGATGTGGGTCATGTCCAAGTCGGCACGTTTGACGAACAAGGCGGCCGACAAATGCGACACGCTGCCCGAGCCACCCGAGGCGTAGTTGAACTTGCCAGGGTTCTTGCGCATGAAGGCGACAAACTCAGACACGGTGTTCGCGGGCACCGACTTGTGCACACCCAGCACAAACGGATTGCTGCCGACGTTGCTGATGGGCACAAAGTCTCGCAAAGGGTCGAAGTTGGTTTTGTTGATCACGGGCAGCACCGCCATCACCGGCATGGCGGCCATCATCAAGGTGTAACCGTCGGCTGGCGCCTTGGCCACAAACTCAGCGGCAATGGCGCCACCGGCACCCACCTTGTTGTCCACCACCACCGCTTGGCCCAAGCTCTGTGTGAAGCGCTCGGCCATCACGCGGGCAATCGAATCGGTGTTGCCCCCTGGCGCAAACGGGACCACGATGCGGATGGGTTTTTGCGGCCAAGCCGCTTGCGCCCAAACGGGGGCCGCGCCTGCGCACACCAAGAGCGCCAAGACCTGTGTGAAAAATGTAAAACGTCGCATCGATCGTCCTTGCAGCAGAGGTTAGAGAATGGCGTTGGCGCGGGCGATGCTGTTGACCATGGAAGAGTTCAACAGAAAAGCCCGGGCTTTGACCGGATCGGCACAGGTCTCCTCCAACTCGCGGATGCGCAGCGCCCTTTGCTCAGGGTCTTTTTCTTCCAAGTTCTTTTTGTTTCTGACCGACAGTTGTTGCACGTACTCCATGTTCACGGTGTGGCGTTGGCGGTGGTAGCGGTCAAGCAAGCTGTCGTCGGCTTCGCCTTGAACCACCTGAGCCAACATGGCGCCTAAGCTCATGGCGTCGTGGATGCCGCTGTTCAAGCCAAACCCACCCAGAGGATTGTTGACGTGGGCCGCGTCACCCGCCAGCAACACACGGTGCTTGCGCAAATGCACCGCCACGCGTTGGTGCACGCTGTAGATACTTTGGTGCACCAAGGGGTACATCACCTCAGGGCCTGCCCCCGTGAGCCGCCGGATGGCATGTTGTGCATAGGGGCCGGCCATCGCCACGTCGTCGGACACATCTTGGGCCACCGGCAGGGTCATGCGCCACAAACCGGGTGGGCCGACATCAGGCATCTTAAACACGGCCACCCATTGCTCGGGGTCGCTGATGTAGGCGTTCTCGGTGTAGCCCAGGGTGGCAAAGTCAAAGGTGGTGCTGATCACGCTGTAGCGCTCGGGCCAGGTGTAGCCAGCAAACTCAATCTCTGCCGATTTGCGCACTTGGCTGCGCCCGCCATCGGCCGCCACCAACCAAGGGGTGCGCCATGTGGCCACGCCGTCGGGGGTGGCCACGCGCACGGTCACGTTGTCGGCGTTTTGCGTGAGGGATTCGAAGCGGTGGTTGAACAACACCTGCACATGCGGGAATGCTTTGAGCTTGTCCATCAAGATGGGGGTCAAACGGTGCTGCTCTAGATGCAAGCGAAAGGGGTAAGGGGTATCGTTTTGGAGCAGCCCCAAGTCCCACTCGGCGACCAAGCCATGGGCCAGGTCACACGACTGCCAACGCGGCACCTGAATGCCTAGGGCCAACATGTCGTCGGCCACACCGGCTTGGTGAAGCAACTCCAGCGTAGGCGGGTGAAACGTGCCAGCGCGCAGGTCTTTGGTCAGGCCGGACTCGGCCTCCAACACCACGCACGACACGCCGCGCTGCGCCAGCACCAAAGCTGTCAACAAGCCCACGGGGCCTGCACCGGCAATCATCACTTGCGCGTTTGGCTGTTCCAACATGCCTGCCCTTTTTAAAATTTATCAGGTCAACACGGCTCATGCTAAAAGAAAAGCCGCCGGGGTCAGCGGCGGCTCAGTCCCCCAGGTGATTGAGGGCGTGGCCGTCAAGGCGGCCGGCTCGGAGGTCAGCTGCTGGCGGCGGCGTTCAACACATCTCGCGTTTGCAAGGCCACACGGCGCGCAGCTTGGGCGAAATCGGCACCGGACGCGGCGTACAAAATGGCCCGCGACGAATTGACGATGGTGGTCCCCGGCAAATCGCCATGAGGGCCGGACATGCCGGCTTTCACCGTGGCTTGCGCGTCACCGCCTTGCGCGCCGACGCCCGGAATCAACAAAGGCAAATGGGGTGCCAAAGCGCGCACGCGTTCGATTTCTTTCGGGTAGGTGGCGCCCACCACCAAACCCAATTGACCGTTCAAGTTCCAAGGCCCTTGAGCCAAGCGCGCCACATGTTCGTACAACAGCGGCTGGCCCTCGACCGAGGCCAAACGCTGGTTTTGCAGGTCATCACCGCCGGGGTTGGAGGTGCGGCAAAGCAAAAAAGCACCCTTGTCGTGGCGCTTCAAATACGGCTGTACCGAGTCAAAGCCCATGAAGGGCGACAAGGTCACAGCATCGGCACCGTAACGCTCAAAGGCCTCGATGGCGTATTGCTCGGCGGTCGAACCGATATCGCCGCGTTTGGCGTCCAAGATGATGGGCACCTGGGGGGCCACGCGGCGCATGTGCTCCATCAAGCGCTCTAACTGCCCTTCGGCACGGTGTGCCGAAAAGTAGGCGATTTGCGGCTTGAAGGCGACGGCCAAGTCGGCGGTGGCGTCGACGATGGCGGCACAAAAATCGTAAATTTTGTTGGCGTCGCCCTTGATGTGGTCGGGAAATTTGGTGGGCTCTGGGTCCAAGCCCACGCACAGCTTCGAGGCGTTTTGGCGCTCGGCGCGCTGGAGCATGTCAAGGAATTTCATGGATCGATTTTAGAAGGGCTGTGATGGCTTCCCAGGGCGGCGCTCAAGCGCGACCCCGCAGCTGCGCCATGGCCAAGCAAAGATCTGCCCAGACCTTGGCTTTCTCGGGCAAATTGCGCAGCACATAGTCTGGGTGATAGGTCACCACCACCGGCACACCTTGATGGCTGTGCACTTGGCCACGCAGCTTGCCCAGCGGCGTGCTGTCGATGCCGGGCAGGTTGTGCTGCAACAAGGCCTGGGCGGCAAAGCGGCCCATCGCCAAAATGATTTTGGGTTTTAACAGAGCCACTTGACGCTGCAAATAGGGCTCGCACTGGGCCAGCTCTTCGGGCTTGGGATTGCGGTTGCCTGGTGGGCGGCACTTGAGCACGTGGGTGATGAACACCCCCCCACCTTGAGGCCCGCCAGGTGCTGCGCGCAACGCGCCACACGCGCGCAGCATGTTGTCCAGCAACTCACCGGCTGGCCCCACATAGGGTTGGCCTTGCAGGTCTTCGTGTTCTCCAGGGGGGTCGCCCAAGATCAGCCAATCGACCTGTGGGACTTGGCCTTCTGGTGAGGGCGCGCCCGCACCAAATACGGTGTGATGACGCGTGTTGCACAAGGTGCAGGCTTGGCAGCTGGAGACCGTGGCTTGCAAGCTGGCCCAGTCCATCTGATCCAGCCCCTCAGGCCGTTGCGTCTGGTGGCGCACCGGGGCCGCAGCCAGCGCTGCCGCGTGGGCCGTGGGAGCGCTGGGAACCACAGGAACCAGCGCGCGTGGTGCAGGTGAAGCGACTGGCACGTGATCGGGGGTTGCTTCGTGGGCCAAGGCAGCCGTCTCAAGCACCGGCGCGGGCTGAGCGGGCTCTGGCGCCGTGACGGGTGACCACACGCGCACCTGCATTTCGGCCAGCATGGCGCGTTGACGGGTGTCGAGGTTCAGTGCCATGCGGGGGTGCTCACAACTTCAACGACATGACGATCGCGTCTTCCCGCCGGAGATGGTCTGCGGGGTAATAGTTTTTGCGCTCACCCACACGGCGGTAACCATAGGCTTGGTACACGTGCATGGCGCGCGCATTGCTGGCGCGCACCTCCAGCCACAGCCACTGCGCGCCTCGGCCACGCGCCCACAGCGACAGCGCGTCCAGCATCACACGGGCCCAACCTTGGCCTTGGTGCTCGGGTGCCACGGTGATGTTGAGCAAGTGCGCCTCTTGCACCCCTTCCATGGCCACAAAGTAGCCCAGCAAGGTGTCTTCGCCCATCAGGGCCTGGAGTAGATAGCCGGTTTGGATCGAGTCCAAAAAATTGCCCCGCGTCCAAGGGTGGCTGTAGGTGCACTGCTCGACGCGCAGCACGGCCTCGAGCAGCGCTTCGGTCAGCGGCTCGAGTCGGGCTTGGGGTTGCAGCACGGCGCTCATGGTCAAAGGATCGGTGATGAGGAAGGCATTGTGGATCACTGCGCCCGCGCCAAGGGAACGTCGGTGGCCAGCGCTTGCTGTTTGGCCTGTTCACGCTCTTGGGTGGTTTGCGCCACTTTGTCTCGGATGTACAGCGGCAAGGCTTGCTCAGCAGGCACGGCCAAACCCGCAGCCCAGGCCAGCGGTGCCAAACGCAGCAAGGCCGAGGCCGTGGGCAAGGCCTGTACCTGCGGGGCCGTGAACGCAGTAGGCCAACGACCGGCATAGGTGGCCCATGCGTTGCCCGCCGCGATGAAAGGCAGCCCCTCGCGCCAATGCAGGGGCCATGTCAAGCCTTCGGGGCTTTGCAAGGCGGCTTCCTGCACACAACGCCACGCCCCTTGTGCGTGTTCGTAAGCCGCCACATACACCTGGTCCATGCGCGCATCCAGCACCGACAACACGCGAACAAGCTCGGACTCGCAGGCAACATCTGGGGTGCCGGCCAACTGCGCCGCATGGCGCGCCTCTTCCGCCAGCGCCAGCAAGGTGTCGATGGGCAGCACAGGCACGTCGGCACCAAAAGCCAAGCCCTGCGCCACCGAACAGGCAGTCCGCAGACCGGTGAACGCGCCAGGGCCACGGCCAAAGACCACCGCATCCAGATCGGCATAGCGCAGACCGGCTTGCGCCATCAAGGCTTGAATTTGTGGCAAGGTGTGCAGCGAGGCCTGGGGGCCTCCGGCACGGGTGTGCGACGAGCTCTGGTCACCGCGTGCCACGGCCAACGACAAGCTGTCGGTGCTGGTCTCTAGGGCGAGCCAGTTATGGGAGGGGGGGTGTGGGCGAGGCATGGAGGGTGATTATCCGGGCAGACATAATTTGCCCATGAACTACTCACGCGACTCGGTGCTGGCTGTGGTGGTGGCCACTTGCTTGGCCGCGCCTTGGGGTGTGACATGGGCTCAGCCTCATGCCGCGCACAAAGCATCCAAACACCAGAGTGCGCCAACTCCCGTCAAGCCTGAATCGCCCGCAACAGACGTGGGCCAACTGCCACCAGAAGTGCTGGCTGCCTTGTTGCGCGCCAAGGTGCCACGCGAAGCCTTGCATGTCGTTGTGCTTGACACCGCCTTGGGTTCGCCTGCGCGCTTGAGTTGGTCGGCCCAAACGCCTGTCAACCCAGCCTCGTTGATGAAGCTGGTCACCACCAGTGCAGCGCTGGACTTGCTGAGCCCCGCGTTTGTCTGGCACACGCCGGTGTATGTGGAGGGCGTGGTGCGCGATGGCACCTTGCAAGGCCATGTGTACCTGCGCGGCAGCGGGGACCCCCGCTTGGTGGTGGAGCGTTTGTGGTTGTTGCTGCGCCGCCTACAAGGCTTGGGAATTCAAAAAATTCAGGGCAACATCGTGCTCGACCACAGCGCGTTTGACATCGCCCCGCGCGACGCCGGCGGCTTTGATGGTGAACCACTGCGGCCCTACAACGCCGCACCCGACGCACTGTTGCTCAACTTCAAGTCCCTGCTGATTCAGTTTGTGCCAGACCGCTCCGCCCAGCTGGCCCGCGTCCAGATGGAGCCGCCTCTGGCTGGGGTGCAACTGCCCGCCAGCGTGCCGCTGTCTGGCGAAGCTTGCACCGATTACCGCGCCAGCCTCAAAGCCGATTGGTCCGACCCTTCGCGCATCCAATTTGCGGGCAGTTTCCCGGCGGCCTGCGGCGAAAAAATGTGGCCCGTGGCCTACAGCGCGCCTTCGCAATTTGCCGCCCGCGCGGTATTGGGCATGTGGCAGCAGTTGGGCGGGCAACTCATCGGCACGGTGCGTGACGGTGTCGTGCCCCCCAACTTGCAGCCTGCGTTCAGCGTGGAGTCTGCGTCCTTGTCGGAGACCATCCGCGACATCAACAAGTTCAGCAACAACGTGATGGCTCAGCAGTTGTTTCTGACCTTGAGCCAACAACAGCGTGGTGTGGGCAGCTTGGAAGCCTCGCGCGAGGTGGTGCAAGGCTGGTGGCGCGACCGCGTGGGTGGCGAAGCCCCGGTGTTGGACAACGGCTCGGGCCTGAGCCGCGAAGAGCGCATCAGCGCGCAAGGTTTGGGACGCTTGCTGCAAGTGGCCTGGGCCTCGCCTGGCATGTCTGAGCTCATGAGCTCATTGCCCATCACCGGCTTGGACGGCACCTTGAAACGCAGCAAGGCGCAAGCTGTGGCGCATTTGAAAACGGGCAGCCTGCGCGATGTGGCTGGCATCGCAGGCTTCGTCGACACCACCAGTGGCAAGCGCTGGGTGCTGGTGGCCATCCTCAACCACCCCAATGCCCATGCGGCACGACCGGCCCTGGACGCCTTGGTCGATTGGGCCGCACAACAACCCTGAGGACATGCCATGTCTTGGACCGATTGGATCGGCTGTGTGGCCGCTTTTTTAACCACAGCGAGTTTTGTGCCGCAAGCCTGGCTGACTTTTAAAACCCGCGATGTCCGCGGCATTTCTTTGGGGATGTACAGCACTTTCACGCTGGGCGTGGCGCTTTGGCTTGTGTATGGTGTGTTGATTCAGGCCTGGCCTGTGGTGATGGCCAACGCGATCACTTTGGCCCTGGCCGCTGGCATTTTGTGGATGCGCTGGCGATTTGGCCCCAAGCGCCCGAGGGCCTAAGCCCGTGCGACTTACCGCCAAGCCGCGCGATACATGCTGCTGTTGTAGATGTAACTGCCCAGCAGCAAATTGCCTTGGGGGCTGAGGTTCAAGTTGTCGGCAAACATGAAGCCGGTGAAGGTGGTATCCACCCATCCGTTGGCGTTGGCATCACAGCCTGTTGTGTAGCTTGCGCTCAAGCTGCTGATGTCCCAAGTGCGAATAGTCATGGGCGAAGCGATCGGTGGCACCACAGAGCATGCGGGGATGGTGGGCAATTGGCTGAAATAAGAAACATAGGTATCGGCACTGCCAGTCGTGGTCGTGCCCGACATCAGGTTGACGTATTGCGACACATCGACCGCCAAAATTTTCTGACCGTACACCGTGGGGGGGTATTTGGCGCTCAATGCGATCGTGAGTTTGCAATGCAGCGAGTTTTGCGCATTGCCTTTGATACAACTGGTGTCTGTGTCGTAGCTCAAAGAGCGCAAAAATGCCACGGACGCGGTATCCAAGGACAAGCCCCAAGGGGTGCGAGACAAATTCAAGGGTTCCAGGACCACCACATGCTTGGCGCCAGCCGCAATGAGCTTGTCCACTTGCGCCACCAACTCGGTGGTGGTGGCGTCCAATTGGGTAAAAACCTGCTCTTTGGTCAGGGGGCCGCCCAATTTCGCGACCAAATTGGTGGCGGGCGCCCAAGACGTGGTTCCGTCGGCCAATTTGGTGGTTCCGGTGCTGCCCAAATAACGCACGGCGAGTGACAACAAATCACGGGTTCCTGCGGTGACGATGATCAGATCGTTTTCTTTGGGCCCCCCGTCATAGTTGATGAACTGCTGCACTTGCTGGCTCAAGGGGGCATCCGTACCACCTAAACCATCCCGGTAGGTGAGCGTGTCACCAGACAGCACACTGGCACTAGGATTGATCATCGAGTTGGCCACGGCATAACTCACTAATTTGCCGGAGCTGGGAATGTTTTGGCTGGCGCCAGTGATGAGCGCTTTCACAGGAGGCGTGGTCCATAAGCCGTACACGTTGGCCAACACCTCAGGGAGGGTGGTTGGGGTGATCACGCTGTTGAGTGTGTTGGTGCCGTCGCCGTTGATGGTCAAGCGCCCATCCAGGCTGGTCAAGCTTGTTGCGCTGCCATTGCCCACCGCACTGAGTGCGTCACCAAAGGCAACCACACGCGAGGCCTGCAAAGGATTGACCGTGCTGCTGGCACCGCCACAACCCGTCAACAGGGCGGCAAGGGCTAGGGCACAGACGCCGATCAGACGTTGGACAGAAAAGTGAATCATCAAAGGCTCTCGTTCAGTATTTTGCGAGTTTAACGAACCGGCGCGGCGGCCCGGGTGAGTCGATCACGCACACCATCCCATACCGGATCGGCAGGTGGGCTTTGAATCCAAATCTCAGACACGGCCTGCGCATCAAACACACGCAGTTGGGCAAACAAGTCGTGGGCACAAGCCGCCGCATCTTGAGGCATCGACTGCTGGCGCACGCGGTGCTTGCAGGACTCGGGCAGCGCCATCGGCTGGCCGATCCACAGCGCCAATGTGGCCGTGGCTGGGCTGTGCTGCGCCCAATCATGGAGTTCAGTGGCAAAGTTGTGCGCCGCTATCAGACGAACTTGCGCACGTGGTGCGTAGTGCGAGGCCAAGGTGCCCGAAGCCCGCGGCGCTTGCAAACCCGTGGCTCCCTGCAGTTCGGTCATGGTCTTGACCGTTTGACCACAAGCCAAACCCAGTTGTTGTGATGTCAAGATGCCAGGGCGCAGCACCACCGGCATACCACGGGTGCAGTCGACGATGGTCGACTCTATGCCCACATCGCAGGCGCCGCCGTCGAGCACCAACAAATCTGCACCGAACTCACCGGCCACATGCGCCGCCGTGGTGGGGCTCACGCGGCCAAATACATTGGCACTTGGAGCCGCCACGCCAAAGACGCCCAAGCGTTCGGCTTGATGCAGCACTGCGTGGGCCACGGGGTGCGAGGGACAGCGCAGGCCCACCGAATCTTGACCGCCAGCCGCGGCAGCCGCCACCTCAGAGCGGCGCGGCAAGATCAAGGTCAAGGGTCCCGGCCAAAAAGCTTGGATCAAGCGGACCGCAAAGCCAGGCACCTCGCGCGCAAAGTGCGCCACGCCCTCGGCACTGGCCACATGCACGATGAGGGGGTGGTCGCTGGGGCGTCCCTTAGCGGCAAAAATTTTGGCCACCGCGGCCTCATTGCACGCATCGGCAGCCAAGCCGTAGACGGTCTCGGTGGGCAAACCCAGCAATTCGCCACGCTGCAATGCCTGCACGGCGGCAGCGATCGACTTGGGAGACTGACCATCAAGAATCATGGGGAATGGGGTATGAAAAACAAGCTGCCGTCTGCCAAAGCTCAAAAGGGCGCCATGCCCAACAGGGCAGCCGCTTGCAAAGCCACCGCGCGCGTGGCCTGTGGCGTGGCTGCCGTGATGTTGAGGTGCCCCATCTTGCGACCCACGCGGGCCTCGTGCTTGCCATACAAATGCAAGTGCGTGCCTGGCAAGGCCAGCACCTGGGCCCAAGGCGGCTCGGTCGGATCAGAACAATGGGGGTCAGAACCCAATGGTTGAGGAAACCACAAGTCCCCCAACAAGTTGAGCATGATGGCTGGGCTGTGTTGGCGCGGCTGGGTGAGGGGCAAGTCGGCCATGCAACGCACTTGCAACTCGAACTGCGACACGTCGCACGCGTCTTGGCTGTAGTGCCCGCTGTTGTGCGGGCGTGGGGCCATTTCGTTGACCACCAGCGCGCCATCGGCCAGCACAAAAAACTCGACACACAACACGCCCACATAGTCCAAGCCTTGGGCCACGGCTTGGGCGGCGGACACGGCTTGTTGCGCCAGCTCGGCAGAGACGTTGCCGGCCCAAACCTCGGTGACGGCCAAGATGCCGTAGCGGTGCAAGTTGCGCTGGATCGGCAAGTGCACGCAGGAACCATCACGCCCACGCGCCACGATGACCGAACACTCAGCAGCGAGTGGCAACATGGTTTCCAGCACGCAGGGCACATGGCCTAGTTTGGCCCAGCCGGCATTCAACTCGTCACGTGTGCGCACGCGCAGTTGGCCTTTGCCGTCGTAGCCCATGCGAGAGGTTTTCAAAATGCCGGGCAACAAACTGTCTGGCACCGCCACCAGTTGTTCGGGCGTATCGATCACCGCATGGGGAGCAACCGGCACGCCGCATTGCACAAAGTGGGCTTTCTCTCGCGCACGGTCTTGCGCAATCGCCACGGCGTGCGCGCTGGGCGACACGGGCAA